>NZ_ANAT01000033.1:0-100743 GCF_000411595.1 Paenibacillus lentimorbus NRRL B-30488
CCTTCTAACAGTTCTAAGGCGCCATCGTTATAGGTGGAAAGGTTCTCTGTTTCATATAAATCCGGATGAATCATGAGCTTGATATCACTATGTTCCACGATATATTTTATTCTTTCCTCAGGATGTTCCGGATTAACAGGAATATAAGCATGGCCGGCTTTTAAAATAGCTACCATATTTACAATGGTCTCAATTCGTCTCTCTGCCCAAACGCCAATATAAGAATTGAGCGCATAGTTTTGTTCTGCTAAATAGCGAGCGACCTGATTGGATTTTCTCGCCAACTCGCCATAGGTCAGTGTATCCTGTCCTAATTTGACTGCAATAGCATCGGGAGTCTTCTGGCATTGCCGGTCTATTAATCTTTGCAGTAAATCTCCTTCATAATCTCCTTGTGTATGATTGTAATCAAGCAGTAGTTCAGACTGTGTTACAGGCAGCGGCATAGATGAAAGATTATTTTCTATAACTTGCTGTAATCGAAGTTGATACGTTTCAAACATGGCACTGATCATGTCTTCATCAAACAAATCTTTTGCATAATCCCAAGTCATAATTAATTGTCCGTCTCTTTCCGTGACTTGGAAATCTAAAAATACTTGAGGGGTCTGGCTTATTCCGTATTTAATTTTCCCTAATTTCGTCAACGTATCTGCAAATTCCGATTTATCGAATAACATACTAGTAAATACAATTGGCATAATCGCTTTACTAGTCATTTCTCTCTTACTTGCAATATTTCGTATAACATCAACACCACTATAAAAACGATGGTCTACTGCTTCAAATAATATATCTTGAACCATAGATGCTTTCTCCCAAAAAGCACGATGAACAGATAAATCAATATCTAACAATAAAACTGATGTAAAATCTCCAATCAACTTCATTACGTCTGGATGAAAGGACTGTCGATTAAATAATGTTAAATTAAGTGCCATTCTGGATTGATTGCTCCATTTGCACAAAACTTCCGCATAAATTGTACATAAGAATACAGATGGTGTTACACCGTACTGAGTTGCCAGGCCCTTCACAATATTCCATTGATCTGTTGTCAGACTTTTCTCCATTCGCTGAAATATTGGTTTCTCTATGAATTCTGGCTCACAAACTAATGGTAGCTGAGGTGCATAGGGAAAATCCTCTATTTTGGCTTGCCAATAGTCTTGAGCTTTTTGATAGGCGGAAGATTCACGAAAGCTCTCCAATGCCCTTACATAATCTGAGAATTGGAATGTTAAAGGTTTAATCTCCATATTCGGTTTCTCATAATAATCCATTATCTCTTGTATTAAAATTAATAAACTGCCTCCATCAGCAATTAATAAGTCAATATCCAGGAAGAGATAATTTTTCTTCTCACCAAGAATAAATGCAGTCAACTCAAATAATGGCCAATGATCTTGTTGGAAAACAAAATGTGACCTGCTATTTCTTTTTTCCAATATACGTTTTTGTTGATCCTCTAAAGACAAGTCTTGTAAATCTTCAATACAAATCTCATAAGAAGAATTAGAACGCCGAACTTTTTGCATTCCTGTATCATCAAAAATAGTACGCAGCATAAGCTGACGCTCTAAAACATGATTCAATGCATCGTTTAAACGTTTAATATCTAATTCTGTTTCAAACTCATAATAGGCATGTGTGGAGACATTACCCATTTCCATAATATTTTGTCTTCCAACTAAATAGGCTCCTTGTATTTCTGTTACCTGGAACGGCTCATACCACATGTCTTTATTCCCTGTTAATTCGGATGCATTGACATCCTCTGCCTTTAGTTGTTCCTCAACCATCTTAATTATTTGTTCCAGGCTAGACATTTTGAAAAGGCTTACAATAGGGATTTCGACTTGAAATCGTTGATTTATTTCATCCTGGAAACGAATCAACGTTAACGAACTAACTCCCATCCGAGAAATCGTATCGTCTACTTTCAAAGAAGGGATAGAGAATACTTCTTTTGCAATTTCAACGATTTGATTTTCAATCTCCGTTTTGTTCCATGCTGACTTCTTTGCAGATTCCTTGATACTCTGATAAGAATATGGAGCTATTGCGATAACTTCATCAAACTCATGATTCTCAAATCGCTCTATTAAAAGAAAACGTTGCACCTTTCCACTTGTTGTTTTCGGTATCGTTTTTATTGGAATTACATAATCTGCAGCTATTCCAACCCGTTCTAATACCATATCCTGCACTTGATGGGCAAGTGGCAAAAATGCCTTGGCACCTTTTCGATTATGTACAAATACTATAATTTCATCCCTGATCGATGACGGATTGCGAACACCACACACAACGACTTGAGACAACTCTGGGATCGCCAATGTTAACATATTTTCTATATCGCTAGCATAATAATTCTGACCATTTACAAACAGAATATCCTTCTTTCTGCCCATTACAATGAGTTCTCCATTGCGTAAAAGTCCTAAATCTCCTGTACAGAAGAAGCCCTGTTCATTAAAAGGGGAACTATCATGATTCATATATCCCTCAAATACATTTTTCCCCTTGATCACTATATTGCCTATGTAATTTTCCCCTAAGATGTGGTCTTCATCATCTACAATCAATATTTCTAATTCATATAATGGTTCTCCTACTATGGCAAACTCTGCTGCATTTGGCTCCTTCGTTTCTATATACTCCACTTCTTGACCAATACGAGCTTTATGACGGTTAATACATATACTTCTATTATGTCCTTCTTCAGGAATAGTAACAGCCAGACTAGCTTCTGCCATACCATAGACTTGATGGATCGTATTTTCACGCAAGCCAGAAGACGAGAATTTTTCATAAAATCGTCTAATGGTATCCATTGATATTGGTTCTGCACCACACATTATGTTTCGCACACTAGATAAATCAATATTTTCTAAATGTGAATCCTTTACAGTCTTTATCATCCAGTCTAATCCAAAATTCGGACTTACAAGCACCGTTGCTTTTAATTGCGCACATTTTTGAAGATATAGCCAAGATTTCTTTAAAAATGTACCCGAATTTAGAAGGGAATGAGATATACCCGCAAATATCGGAGTTAAATGATAACCGATCAAGCCCATATCATGTGTCAATGGTAACCAACTAGCCATGACATCATTTGTGTCTAGTTTCAAACGATCTACTATCTGTGCCAAATTATAAACTAGATTTTCATGTGTTAATTTTACTCCTTTAGGGTTACCTGTGCTGCCAGACGAATATTGTATATACGCTAAGTCCTGACAATCTACTGTAACGCATTGCCCCTCTTCCATATTACATGCTAAGGTTTCATACTCTAAGTATTTCAAATTATTGGCTTCATAACTTTCTCTAAACGTATTTAAATTTCTTTCATCAGTAATTATCCACGCATTCGGCAACTGCTCACTTACTTTCACTAACTTCTTGAAAGCTTCAGTGTCAGGCGATGCAATTAGCGGTACAGACAGAGGAACGGGGATCATGCCTCCTAAAATACAACCCCAAAACAACCTTATAAAGAATAAATTATTGTTTGTCTGAAAGATAATATAAGAGCCCTTCTGAAATCCCTGCTTTTGTAGTGCCCCTAAGATGGATTTGGCATTAAAATAAAGACTTTCATAAGACTCAAACAATTCAGAGCCATCGGATTGAGTAAAGTAAACTCCCCTTGATTTCTCGTTAGCATAAATTCCAAGTAATTGATCTAGTGTTATATTAACTCCATCCTCTAATACTGATTTTGTATAGGGTTTCATATTGCACCTCTTAAAAAGTTATTGTTTTTATGCTGCGATATTATCTTTGTTACAAACGTCTTGATCTTGCCTCTTTAATATTAAAATTTATGTTGAGAATTATTTATGTATATTGGCTTCTATAATTCTATTATATTATATTTAAGGATTATATCAACAAAATTCTTAAAAATTTTTCCAGCTCAAAGGGCGTGGTTTAAACCCACCGCCCTTAGCCTGGATAGTAATAATCAGAATCACTTAAAAAAACACTCAATAATGCCCCCGTTGTCAAGACACGATTTTTTGAGGAAAAAGTTATGTCCTTCTTATCATGTCATGTAGCATTTCAGGATGCGATCTGTTCTCAATATATCATTTTTTACATTTTCCAATTTAATAGCGTGCAGAAAGGCAAACAGCCTCTGCACGCTTGTGTATAAATCTTAAATCTCAACTTATATCTTATATCATACAGCAGTCATTTTCTTGATCATCCAGACGGTGCCACATCAAATGCTCTCATCGGTTTCCCTTGATAGTCAACGAAAACAAATTCACTATCGATACGAACTTGTCGATTAATGAGATTATAAATATCTTCTGCTGTTTCTTTTGGATGTGTCGGGTCTATCATTCCTCCCATATCCGTCCTTACCCACCCTGGATGGACGGAAAGGACTTGAATGCCTTCATTCTTTAATGCTACATGGAGCTTCTCGGACAACATATTTAAGGCAGCTTTCGACAACCCATAAGGATAATCACCACTATATGCATTTGTTAGACTACCACCTTCTGACGAGATGTTGATAATGGATTGATTCTCACCCTTTTTCAGCAAAGGTAGAAAATGTTTAATCACACGGGCTGGTCCTAACGTGTTGACATCAAATGCTAGTTTGATAGCCTCTATATCAAGATCCTCAATAGACGTACCCCTTCCATTAAGAATGGCAGCATTATTGATAATCACATCAAGACTTTCACCTACATTACGAGCTGCTTCACGAACAGATTCCTCGTCTGTGACATCTAAATGAAGAATTTCTAACTGGTTGCTATTTTTCTCTTTTAATTTGGTTAATTGAGTCCTTTTTTGTTCATTCGCATCTCTGACTCCAGCAACAATCGGTACCCTTTTTCTAATCCATCTTCGACAAATCCAAGCCCTAAGCCCCTATTTGCCCCAGTAATTAATATATCCACCATAATCCTCCCAGATTTTTTTAATAGTTATTTTACGGATGCATGTGATAGCAATAGGTAAGACTTTGATGTAATCGCCATCTTTTCCCCTGCTCCACACCCAACGTGCGACTTTCACCGCATTGGGCGTTCCATCTTATTCTTTTATGCTAAAGGTTTAAATAATTACTTTTTTTAATATTTTTCTTTTTTTATTTCTTCGATCAAATTAAAATTCGGTTTCCCAAAAGGATTAATTGCATATGGTCGATGAGATATACTTATTAGCTGATATGCCAAAAACAAATCATTTTCCTCTAAACAGTCTCTCCCTTGCCTCACTGCATGTACTGTCGCTTCTTCTAATATTTTCTTAACATAAAAAGGAATCCCTTTAGAAGCGTAATATAATTTCTCAGATAAATTAGGATTAGCTAAATATGATTTGCACACAAACGGAAGTTGATGATCCAGGTTATTTAAAAATGCTCTAAATACTATTTGTTCTTCTTTACTTTCATACTCAAATGATTTCAAATCTAATCTTGTGCAAAAGCGCCGATCTAACTGTGCATTATGCTGGAAAATTTTCTGTGACTCTGGCATGCCACAAATTAAAACAGGAACTCCTACATCATCAGTAAAAGCTTAAATTTATTTTAATGGGAGGATTAGAATGGGAGGATTAGAAAAACGTACTATTACTAATAAAGGGATAGTGATTAAAAATGAATACTATACTAGCGCGGATCTTATGAATTATTAAAAAAATGAACAAAACTAATACAATCCTCTTCTACCTTTACATGATCTAACAATTTCAGTTCAAATCCACAGTTACATTTTTTAATGTTTTTCTTATCGGAGATATCTTCTTGTTACATCTTGGGCATTCATTAACCAAATACAAATTATGTATGGGACAAATAACATTAACTGTATAGTTCCAAATTTTCTTCTGATAAAAATTCTCATTAAAACAAGCTGGGCAAATTTTATCAGCATATAATTAATACCTAACTTAAAGCCCGTCCTTATAAATCCAAGATTAGTGGTATCCATAATTTTATCATTTTCATACTCCATAATTCTCTTTCAGTAATACCAGTAATGTTGCTCAGTAACTCTAAACTTATCTTACCCGCATCACCTCTAACAATTTTCTTTTTTTTATCTGAGCCATAGTATATATCCAACTAGAATTTTCATAACCATTATAATCAGTTATTCTTAATATATATCCTGCTAAAGATTCATCTTCTAAAGGTTTTGGAGTTAGCAATAACCTTTCCAATAAGCCATACCTCTCCTTCATTTATTTTTTTATTATTTCAAAATAAAACAGCTAAGAAAATATAATTTTCTTAGCTGTTTTACTTTCTAGCTGATTTTGAAATCTAGTTTAGGAGTTCTTGAAACTATTCCGAATAATTATGAAAAATCACATTATAATGCTGTCATTTCTTCGTGCTCGTGTTCATCCTGCACGAATAAAATACCTAATTCATGATGTTCGCCTTCATAGGACGCGCGCTGATCAAACCGGATCTCACCGTTCAGGCCGATGATCTCCATTTTTACAAATGCGCGGTTTTTTTGAAGTGCTTCATAAAAATCCGATACATGCTTCACGGGGATGCCGTTTACTTTCGTAATAATCTCACCGATCTTCAGCTCAAGATCGTCCGCGGGTGTATTCGGAATGATGCCGAGCACCATTAAGCCCTGATCCCGCTTAGAGAAATAAAACGGAGCCGCGTTATCGTTCAGCCGCTGTCTCAATGATAAAAACAGGCGTCCGAGCACCGCAATACAAGCGGCAGCTCCGGCAAGCGGAGTCCACCAAAGGGCAGCTGCCCCGAATGCGGTCACGATAACCCCGAGAATCATGACACGTTTCGCCGTTATCCTTATGCTGACTTCCGGAAGTGACCCCTGCACACGCTGTCCGAAGCCGGCGATATAAGGAATCCAGATCAAATGGAAAGAGCCGCCCGGCACGGTAAAGACAGGCCACCAAGAAAGGTGGGACTCAAGCCCGCTGCCCGGCACCAATAAGAAAAGCGGAAGCAGCCATGCGCGATTCGCCAATTGTCGGCCGATGGGCAGGCCTCTGCTGCTGACGACAAGCGCCGGAGATGTTTTCAGATGCGCTGAACGGCAGGCAGCCGCTCCCTCCGTGATAATCAAAAGGCCCATAAACACGGCCGCCGACGCCCAATTCACACCGAATGCCTGCGGAAACCGATCCGCAAACGGCACTGTGTGGGTATACTGAAGGATAAACGCAATGAACATGCCGGCGCTGACAATATAAGCTGAGGACAGCCAATTCATACGGAACGTCAGCGAAGCCAAAGCCGTCACGGCCGCGATTATGCCGAGAAGACCGAATGGAATCGAAATTCCCAGTCCAAAAAATAATATGGAGAGAAGAATACCCGGTATAAGTCCTTTTATGTATGTAAAGATAAGCTCGTCATACATATCCGCGATTTTTGTATGAAACGTATGGCGTTCACGTTTGATCCGCAAATATCCGCATGCGAGACTTATGATGATAAAAAACCAGAACATCGGGTGCAAAAAAAACAGACCGATACTTTTCAGAAGTTCAATTCCCCATTGAACAGACACTGCTTTCACCGCCTCAAGCCAAACATTTTAATTCTATTCTACCAAATAATCATTGGCTTGAATATCTCAAACGTCTATCTCTCTTCCGTCATCCACAGCGTTACATTTGAGAGAGAGAAATCTTTCAGATAGTGGTCAACCTCCACCTCGATCACGCCGCTGATCAGAAGCATGGACCGCTTAATATCCGTCAGATTGATTCCTAAACGTTTATGGTTTTTCATTAAGTAAGTGAAATAATGCTTCGCACACTCTTCATTGATTTCGTGAACGCATTCAACATTTGTGTAATTGACCAGGTATCTGCTGAACAGCATAAGAAGACTTAGTGCTTTTGTTGATGAAAATGTGACGTCTTTTGTTCTGTCTTTTAGTTGTTCCACTAATTCATAATATTTTTTTTCACGCACAATACTTGCCCTCTTCAATTGTGAACCCCCATTTTTTTATCCAGATAAGCACGGGTGATTACAGCTGCCGTGCTGAAGCGCCGCAAACACTTCTGCTTTCGATACTGAAATGCAGCTGCCAAACTAAAACTGTTCTCTATTAGAACCTTCTTTTATTGTAAGAACTAAAACTGACTGAGGCAACTTTCAAAAGTTTCATTTTGAATACATATTAACTCGGCATAAAGTCTCTCTTCTCTATAAATATCGGGTAATGTTTGTCCTTTATAAATGTTTAAATGTGAAAATTTTTTTAATATCTTGTCAAAACCGTCATAATTATATGCCTTTTGGTTCATTTTTTACGAATGACAAAAGAAACAGGAGACGCAAAAAAACGCCTCCTTTTCATTTATTTTACAAATAATGATTTTAACGCCATTTGCAGCTGCAAATCATTTTTTTCGTCAGATTTCTTCTCATTCATCAGCTGATTCATTTTTTCCGCTGTCTTTTTATCAATGACTGCTGTTTTATCAAGCTTGTACCGGTCTTGAAACGCCAGAACGGCTTTTTTCATTGTTTTGCTGAAATAGCCGTCCGCTCTGCCCGGGTCGAAGCCTAGGCCTTTCAGCAGGATTTGGGCGTGTTTGACATCCGCGCTGTTCATATCAGGCTGAAGCGGCTGTTTCAGCTGAAGCGGTCCCGCCGCAAAATAATCCGGCTGGCTCACGGCGATTGTCGGAGCAATGCCTTTTTTGTGAATCCAATTGCCTTTCGGTGTCAGCCATTTGTAAAGCGTCAATTTAATGTTGCTCCCGTCTCCCATAGGCACAGCCTGCTGAACCGTTCCTTTACCGAAAGAAGTGTCACCGACAACGTCATAATGTCCCGCTTCTTTTAACGCGCCCGCAAGAATTTCTGAAGCGGAGGCGCTTCCTTTATCCGTGATGATATTGACGGGATACGGCTTCTTATGTTTTAAGGTTGAGAAATATTGTTTTTTATCGCCGTTACGCTCCGCAATTTGGATATACGGCATGTCTTTTGTGATGAAATGCTTTAAAATTTGTTCGACGCTTTGAAGGTAGCCGCCGGGATTCCCCCTTACATCAAGGACGAGACCGTCAATCCCTTGTTTTTCAAGCTTTTTCAGCGCCGCGGCGAAGTCCTCGGCGGTATGCTCGGAAAATGTCGATATGCCGATGTAGCCGACATGATGACCGCCTGATTCTTTGCGGGAAGCAAATACGGTTTCAAGCGGGATTTCCGCTCTTTTAATCCGGAATGACAGCTGTTTTTCAGTACCCGGACGCTGTATTTTAATAGAAACCTTCGATCCTTTTTTTCCTCTGATTTTCAGCACGGCTTCGTTTAAATCTTTCCCGTTCATTGACACGCCGTTTATACTGATGATTTCATCATTCGGCTTGAGGCCCGCTTTTTCTGCCGGAGATTGCTTAAACGGTGATACGATAATGATTTTATTGTCTTTCATACCGACTTCAGCGCCGATCCCTTCGAAAGAAGAATCAAGAGAATCAGAAAACTGCTTAGCGGTCTGCTTGTCCATATAAACGGAATAAGGGTCGTTTAATGTAGACAGCATCCCCTGAATCGCTCCTTCAAGAAGCTTTTCTTTATCTACATTTTCCACGTATTCGTTCGAGATCAGCTCATATGCTTTTTCGATTTTTTCCATTGCCCGGGTTCTTTCTGCGTCTGATGAATTCGGCTGTGCCGCCCCGGCAATATGGGCTCCGCCGCACATCATGCTTAGGGCCGCTATCACTGCGATCATTTTCTGCTTCATCGTTTACCTCCTCTTAGTCCTTTTACGAAAACCTGGAGATAGTATGTGTAAATTGCAAAGAATTCATGTAACGGCAACAAAAAAATGAAAATGCGAGATTGTTTCATATATATGGGTGACGTATAATATTTTGTATGCAATTCATTATATATACAGGAGAATGCGATATGAAAATAAAATTATCGATTTTATCCGCGGCGGTTCTGGCCGCAGGCATTACCGCCTTTGTCTGGCCAAAAACAGAGGCCAATGAGAAAACGCAGACGGACGCCTTGTATGTTTCTCCCGCAGGCAGCGACCAAAATGAAGGAACGAAAGAAAAGCCGTTCCGCACATTAAAACATGC
The DNA here is from genome assembly GCF_000411595.1 of Paenibacillus lentimorbus NRRL B-30488. Classification (NCBI taxonomy): domain Bacteria; kingdom Bacillati; phylum Bacillota; class Bacilli; order Caryophanales; family Paenibacillaceae; genus Paenibacillus; species Paenibacillus lentimorbus. Next base: position 10,099 of record NZ_ANAT01000033.1, read on the forward strand.
GGCTGAAAAGGCAGAGGCCGGAACAACCGTATTGATTCGGGAAGGGACATATGATGAAACGTTTGAAGTAAAGCACAGCGGCACGGCCGAAAAGCCGATTACATTTCGGAACTATCAGAATGAGCATGTCGCCATCAGCGGCAAATCTGCGCCAAAAAGCGATTCTGAAACTCCGTTAATTCAAATCCGCAATAAACAGTACATTACCATTCACGGCATTACGCTTGAGAATCTCTCCGTATCATCAGAAGATGCGACGGCCATGGGGATCTGCGTCACCGGATCAAGCAGTCATATCAACATTGACGGCAACCATATCCGGAACATTAAAACCACGGCTGATGAAGGAAACGCACACGGCATCGCATTTTACGGCACAGGCGCCATGAAGGATGTCAGCATCACAAATAATACGGTTGAAAAACTGACGCTCGGCGCAAGCGAAGCGGTCGTGCTGAACGGAAATGTTGACGGATTTAAGATTGCCGGCAATACCATCCGGGACAATAACAATATCGGGATTGACGTGATCGGATACGAAGGAACATCCAAGCAAAACGACTATGCGCGAAACGGCATCATTGAAAACAATACGGTGAGCCATAACTCTTCTTACGGAAATCCCGCTTACGGAGATGAATATTCAGCGGGCGGTATTTACGTTGACGGAGCAGAACATGTGGACATTAAGAAAAACACCGTTTACAACAATGACCTTGGGATTGAAGCCACCTCTGAGCATAAAGGGAAATACGCACGAGATATCCGGATTACGGATAACAAGGTGTACGGCAATGCTTACACCGGTATTTCAATCGGAGGCTATGACACGAAACGCGGCGGCACCATCAATTCGGTGATCGCTCACAACATCATGTACCGAAATGACACGAAGGACCTTGACGGCGGCCAGCTGCTCCTGCAGTACGGCACAAAAGGGAACACGATCGAAAAAAACATCATGACGGCAAGCGATTCACGGATTTTTATCGCAAATGATTTTACGAAAAACGAAGAAAATACCGTTAATCATAACGTCTATCACAAAGAAGAGGGAAAAGACGGTATCTGGAATTGGAAGAACAGAGAATATGATTCATTCACAGCGTACCGAAAAGGAACGGCAAACGATTCGGATTCCATTTATGCGGACCCGATGTACCGTGACGAATCGTCTTATGACTTTACATTAAAGCCCGGATCACCGGCCCTGCCCGTCATTCAGTAACGAGACCATTAAAAAAAGCCAGTCTGTATCAGACTGGCTTTTTTATTTATACACGAAGGAATTTCCGGATGGAAGTCAGACTTCCCCATACTCCGATCACCGCGCCGATCAGAATGAGCACAAGTGATACTTGAAACACAAACGGACTGTACGGCAGAAGTGAAACAAATGATCCCTGAACTTTCGGGGCCACCCAAGCGACCATCGACTGGTACGTACTCAGCACGAGAGCGATCGGTATGACAGAACCGAATACCCCCAGCAGCAGCCCTTCCAGGAAGAACGGCCAGCGGATAAACCAGTTTGTCGCGCCGACAAGCTTCATGATTTCAATCTCTTTTCTTCTGGCGAAAATCGTGATTTTAATCGTATTCGAAATTAAGAACATCGCCGTGAACAGAAGGCCGATGATTAACGCAATCCCGATGTTGCGTGACACCCCGACGATCTTAAACAGACGGCTGACTTCTTCTTTCCCGTATGTCACTTTATACACATGATCAAGCTTCTCAATTTTTTTCGCGACTTTCGGCGTATCATGCGGATCTGTCGTTTTGACGATAAACGCGTTGTTCAGCGGGTTTTCCTGATCTTGCATTTTCATGGCCTTTCCGCTGTCGCCGAAGCTTTTGACCAATTGATCAAGCTCTTTATCTTTAGATGAAAACTCTACGCTTTGGATACCCGAGATGTCTTTAATCTCATTCTGCAGCGTATCCTGCGTTTTCTTATTTGACGTCAGATCGATTAATACTTTAATTTCCACTTCTTTTTCAGCATTTTTAGCCATGTTGTTTAAGTTCAGCATAATGACTAAAAACACGCCGACCAAAATCAATGTAACGGTAACGGCACTGATGGATGCAAATGTCATCCACGTGTTTCTTCCGAGAGACTTAAAACTCTCACGCAAATGGCGCCCGAGAATTTTAATCATAAGAACCATACTCCCCTCTTGACTCATCACGCACAATAATTCCGTCTTCGATCGCGATGACCCGTTTCTTCATGGTGTTTACTATTTCTTTATTGTGTGTCGCCATCACGACGGTCGTTCCGCGGTTATTAATCTCTTCCAGTGTCTTCATCACTTCCCATGATGTTACCGGATCAAGGTTGCCCGTCGGTTCGTCAGCTATCACGACGTCAGGATTGTTGACGATGGATCTTGCGATGGAAACACGCTGCTGTTCTCCTCCGGAAAGCTGGTCGGGAAACTGCCGCGCTTTATGCTTCAGCTGCACAAGATCGAGCACTTCGAGCACGCGTTTTTTAATGACTGACTGCTGCTCTCCGATAACCTCAAGCGCAAACGCTACGTTTTCAAATACCGTCAATTTCGGAAGGAGTTTGAAATCTTGGAAAACAACACCTATTTTACGCCGCACGAAAGGAATCTCTTTTTCTTTCACAGCCGCGAGATCTTTATGATTAATCAATATTTGCCCTTTTGTCGGTTTTTCTTCTCTGTAAATCATTTTAATAAAAGTAGATTTACCGGCTCCGCTCGGTCCTACGACATATACAAATTCTCCGGGATGAATCATGACTGACAGCCCGTTAATCGCTTTTACACCGTTCGGATAGGATTTATATACTTCTTTCATCTCTATCATGAAATCACCTAATCTTTTATTTATGTCTTGCAGCCATAGAGTTCGCAAACGTACAGCGGTTTATGGCCGATTCGTCAGGAAACAGATGAAAAATCTGAAAGTTCCTTTTCCTCAGTACACTTCATTATACGTCAAATTTAGACATATTACTATTACAGTTTCTTTTCATTCCCAGACCGAGAAAAAACCTTGCCCCTATAACAGGCAAGGTTTTTCTGTTATTTTTTCTGTGACAGCCATTTTGCGATCTTCGCGGCTTCCTCATCATTTACAAGATGGCTCGGCATATTGCCGCGTCCGTTTTTAATGATGCTTTCAATTTTAGCTTCATCATACTTCCCGCCGACTTCCTGTAAATTCGGACCTCCGCCGCCTTCTAAGTCTTTACCGTGACAGCCGATACAGCTTTGCTGATAAAGTTCTTCACCCGCTGACGCAGATGCTTTTGATCCGCCTGAGCTGTCAGAGCTTTCTTTTTTCGATTCATTGGATCCGCCGCATGCCGCCAGCAGGACGGACATGGTCAGAACCAGCGCCAGCAGCGCCCATTTTGATTTCATATGTAAGATGCACCCCTTCGCTATTATAACCTCGTTTACGCGCGTTTGAAACCCTCGCCGAGCACCTCGCTTGCGTCTGCGACAATGACAAAGGCTGACTCATCAATTTGTTTGACGATTTGTTTCAGTTTTGTGAATTCGGTCTGGCCGACGACACACATTAAGATCGGCCGGTCATGTTCCGTATACCCGCCGACTGCGGAAATTTTCGTCACACCCCTGTCGATTTCTTTAAACACAGCTGATCTGACTGCTTCTTCATGCTGCGTAATGATTAAAGCCATTTTGGAGCGGTTGAACCCGACCTGCACGACATCAATCGTTTTGCTTGAAATAAATACCCCGAGCATCGCATACAGTCCCTGCTCCACTCCGAAAACGAGCATCGCGCTCAGCACAATTAATCCGTCCATGATGGCAAGGCACGTTCCCAGCGACAGCCCCGTGTATTTGTGAATGATCTGCGCCGCCAGAGCCGTTCCCCCCGTGGAGCCTTTGCCGAGATACACGATGCCGATTCCAGTTCCGATCCCGACGCCTCCGAAAATCGCCGCCAGCAGTTCATGGGTCGTCGCGGCAGGCAGATCTCTTGTTAAAAAGACGGCAAGCGGCAGAACGATGGAACCGACCAGTGTCTTCATTCCGAACTTCCCGCCGAGAATGATCACTCCGGCGATAAACAAAGGGATGTTAATAATCCACTGCACATAAGCCGGTTCAAAACCAAACGTTTCTAAAATGGTGCTGATCCCGCTTACTCCCCCCGCTGCTATACGGTTCGGCAGCAAAAATACGTTAAACACGACCCCTGTAATCGCCGCGCCGATCATGATATATATGTAATCTTTGATCAGACGGAGCGGCTTATTGTGATTCACATCCATGCAAAATCCTCCGTTCTCCGATTTTCTCTCGATAGCATTTTAAGTCTTCCCGGCTTAGAAGTAAATAACAGCCAAATACCGTATTAATTTGCTAAAGCGCTGTTGTGAAAAATGGAAAAAGAGAACGGATAAAAAAACACACCTTGCCAAAGGCAGGTGTGTTCCCGGATTACGACAGTTTAGAACGTAAATAGGCGTCAATGAAGATATCGATATCTCCGTCCATAACCGCCTGCACGTTCCCCATTTCCGTATTGGTACGGTGGTCTTTCACCATGGAGTACGGATGGAAGACGTACGAGCGGATTTGGCTGCCCCAGCCGATTTCTTTCTGTTCGCCGCGGATTTCGTCAAGCTCTGCCTGCTGTTCTTCAATTCTGCGCTGATACAGCTTCGCTTTGAGCATTTTCATCGCCCGGTCGCGGTTTTTGATTTGTGAGCGTTCCGTCTGGCACGTGACGACTACATTTGTCGGCAGGTGGGTGATCCGAACGGCTGAATCAGTCGTATTGACGTGCTGTCCGCCGGCACCGCTCGCCCGGTACGTATCAACTTTAATATCTTCGGTACGAATATCAATGTCGATTTCTTCATTGAATTCAGGCATGACTTCACAAGACACGAATGACGTGTGACGGCGGCCTGATGAATCAAATGGAGAAATCCGCACGAGACGGTGTACGCCTTTTTCCGCTTTTAAATAGCCGTATGCATTGTGACCTTTAATAAGCAGTGTGACAGACTTAATTCCTGCTTCATCTCCCGGGAGATAATCAAGCGTTTCAACTTTGAAGCCGCGTCTTTCCGCCCAGCGGGTATACATTCTGAGCAGCATGGAACCCCAGTCCTGAGATTCCGTACCGCCGGCGCCCGGGTGTAGTTCTAAAATCGCATTATTTTTGTCATATGGTTCACTGAGCAGCAGCTGAAGCTCAAATTCATTCAATTCCTTCGTTAATGACTTCAGCTCTTTCTCAAGCTCTTGTTGAAGGTCCTGGTCAGGTTCTTCTTTTAAAAGATCATGTGTCATTTGCAGCTCTTCGTGAGACTCGCTCAGCTGATGGTAGGAGTTCACGTATTCTTTCAGACCGTTCGCTTCGTTGATGACGGTTTGGGCCTTCTGCTGGTCATTCCAGAATTCCGGTTCCGCCATCTTTTCATCTAATTCTGCAATGCGGGCTTCCTTTGATTCGAGGTCAAAGAGACCCCCTGAAGTCCGCTAAACGAGAAGCCATATTTTCGAGCTCTGCCCTGATTTCTGATAATTCCATTCCATTCACCTCATTAAAAGATCCGGGGCGCCATAAGACGCAGACCCGGTCATGTTCGCTTCATACAGTCGAGACTATTCTGTCCGGCCGCAGCAATTTTTATATTTTTTCCGCTTCCGCAATGGCAAGGCGCGTTGCGTCCGATATCTACGACTTTTCGCACCGGCGCTTTTTTCGCTTGTTTGGCCTCATCGCCGTCCTGCGGCTGATGAGCCGTCGTTTGGCCCTGAACAACTTCTTCGCGTTCCAGATTGCTTTCAATCTCGGCCTTCATGACGAATTTCGCAACTTCGTCCTCAATGGACTCAATCATGTGCTCAAACATTGCGAAGCCTTCCATTTGATATTCACGCAGCGGATTTGTCTGCGCATAAGCGCGAAGGTGAATTCCTTGACGCAGCTGATCCATCGCATCAATATGATCCATCCATTTTGAATCAACGGCACGCAATACGATGACTTTTTCAAATTCACGCATCTGCTCCGTACCGAAATTCTCTTCTTTTTCATTATATTTCGTCATGATGCGGTCCATGATCATCTCATGCATTTCGTCCGGTTCTTTTCCGAAGATATCGCTCTTTTCAAGCGCGCCTTCATCAAGATACGTTGTATTCACCAGCTCCACGAGGCCGTCAAGATTCCATTCTTCCGGAAGCTCCTCTTTCGGCGTATAAGCGGCAATCGCACGCTCCAGAGAAGACTTGATCATGCCTTCCACAATGTCACGCAGGTTTTCAGAGTCAATGACTTCAAAACGCTGCTTGTAAATGACTTCGCGCTGCTGACGGAGCACGTCGTCATATTGAAGAAGCTGCTTACGTGAATCGAAGTTGTTTCCTTCGACACGTTTTTGAGATGATTCCACGGCGCGTGACACCATTTTGCTCTGAATCGGCGTGGAGTCATCCATACCGAACCGGTCAAGCATCGCCATCGTCCGTTCAGCTCCGAAACGGCGCATCAATTCATCTTCCATTGAAAGATAAAATTGTGTGATGCCCGGGTCTCCCTGACGTCCTGAACGTCCGCGGAGCTGATTGTCAATCCGGCGGGATTCGTGGCGTTCCGTACCGACGACTGCAAGGCCGCCAAGCTCTTTTACGCCTTCCCCGAGTTTAATGTCGGTTCCGCGTCCCGCCATGTTGGTCGCAATCGTGACAGCGCCTTTTTGTCCCGCTTCTTCAATAATCTGAGCTTCACGCTCATGGTTTTTGGCATTCAGCACCTGATGCGGAATCCCTTTGTTTTTCAGAAGTTTAGAAATCAATTCAGACGTTTCAACGGCAACCGTACCGACAAGAACCGGCTGTCCGGTCATGTAGCGCTGGGCGACATCCTCCGCCACCGCCTTGAATTTCCCTTCCATTGAGCGGTAGATCAAGTCCGGACGGTCGTCACGGATGACCGGCTGGTTGGTCGGGATGGATACAACCTGCATGTTATAAATATTGCGGAATTCTTCCTCTTCCGTTTTTGCGGTACCGGTCATACCGGCCAGCTTTTCGTACATACGGAAATAGTTTTGGAACGTAATCGTCGCCAATGTCATGCTTTCATTTTGAATTTCCAGGCCCTCTTTCGCCTCAATCGCCTGGTGAAGACCTTCGCTGTAGCGGCGTCCTTTCATCAGACGGCCGGTGAAGGAATCAACGATGACGACCTGGCCGTCCTCAACAACATAATCCACGTCTTTCTGCATCGCCGCATGGGCTTTTAAAGCCTGGTTGATATGGTGGTTCAAGGCCACGTTTTTGACATCAAACAGGTTGTCGATGCCGAACGTTTTTTCAGCCTTCGTCATTCCTTCTTCCGTCAGCTGAACGCCCTTCGTTTTGACGTCATACGTATAATCCTGATCTTTCTTGAGCGTGCGGACAAACGCATTTGCCTGCACGTACAGTTTTGTGGACTTCTGAGCTTGTCCGGAAATAATCAATGGCGTTCTCGCTTCATCGACTAAAATTGAATCGACTTCATCAATAACGGCAAAATGAAGCGGGCGCTGCACCATTTGTTCTTTATAGAGCACCATGTTGTCACGCAAATAATCAAAGCCGAGTTCATTGTTCGTTGAATACGTGATATCGGCTGCGTAAGCTTCGCGTTTTTCGTCTTTTGACATCGAATTCAGGTTCAGGCCGACTGTAAGCCCGAGAAACGCAAAGATTTCTCCCATTTGCTGGGCATCACGGCTCGCCAGATATTCGTTGACCGTTACGACGTGAACGCCTTTTCCCGTCAAGGCATTTAAATACACGGGAAGCGTAGACGTCAGCGTTTTCCCTTCCCCTGTTTTCATTTCGGAAATGTTCCCCTCATGAAGGGCGATGCCCCCCATGAGCTGCACTTTAAACGGGAACATGCCGGTTACGCGGCGGGAAGCTTCACGAACGACGGCAAACGCTTCGACAAGAAGGTCATCCGTCGTTTCTCCTTTTTCAAGCCGCTCTTTAAATTCTGCTGTTTTATTTTTAAGCGCCTCGTCAGAGAGATTTTCATAATCTCCTCTTACGGCATCAATGTCATTTGCTATTTTTTCGTATTTGTTCAGCGCACGTTTGGTCGGATCAAACATTTTATTTAAAATCCCAAGCATCTATAACGCTCCTCTATGTTCACATGCAGATTTTGCATGGAATAAATGATAATTTTCTGTCCATGTATACCTCTCATTATCATAACATACCTTTTGCTATTTCCAAAGAATTTGCAGATAAAGATAGAGAAAAACCTTCCGCGCGTTCACGGAAGGCTGGATGGGTTTATTCAGTCGGTTCAATTAATCCGTATTTGCCGTCATTTCTGCGGTAAACGACATTTGTGAGATTCGTCTCCGCGTTGGTGAATACGAAGAAATTATGTCCGAGCATATTCATTTGGAGAATCGCTTCTTCATTATCCATCGGTTTTAAATTAAAACGCTTTTGACGGACAATTTCCGGGCTGTCATCTTCAATTTCGTCCTGAACCGCTACGCCCGTATCAGCAGCGCTGCCGTTCTCGAAATAATGTTTCGGAAGACCCTGCTCGCGGAATTTTCGGTTGACTTTTGTTTTATGCTTTCGGATTTGACGTTCCAGCTTGTTTGTTGCGAGATCAATTGCATTGTACATATCCTCGTTATGCACTTCAGAACGAAGCGCCAGATCAGTCATCGGAATGGTGACTTCAACTTTGGATTCCTTATCGTTATAGAATTTTAAGTTGACGTTCACATCGGCATTGACGCTCTGCTCGAAATATCGTTCCAGCTTGCCGATTTTTCTCTCCACATGATCCTTTAACGCAGGTGTAACCTCAATGTTTTCTCCTCTGATATTGTAGTTCATCAAAGAACGCCTCCCTTTATCTAAGGATATGTAACTATTTCTCTTTTACCCCTTCTGATCCCTGCTGAAACGTTAAAATAATGTGTAAATTCGGTGAACGATGACGAATGGTGTCGGTTTTATCCGGCAGCGTCCGGCAGGATTATAAGTATATGCAAAGGACGCAGGCAAAAGACCTGCCGCTTGCAGCAGGTCTAGTGAAGAACATACGGTTTGATACAGTCGTGCGTCTGCTCCATCCATAGCTTATAATGCGGCAGAAAGATGGTTTTTAAAAACTCCTGAAAAGGGGCGGACGGGAAATCATAATCATTTAACATGCTGAAATCCTGAAAGATCTCGTCAAATGAGCGGATCGCCGTCTCCACGCATCGGCACTCAATGATAGACAGCAGAAGCGCATGAGAGGAATCGAGATGAAAAAAAGCCTGAATCAAATCGTTGTAAATCCGCTCGCCCTCCGTCTTAAAAAAATCATCCTGCGTGTCCAACAGGTAGCAAAGCCCCTCATCAATCGTAAAAAGAAGCTGGTAATAGGCTGACACCAAATGGTAATCGTTCAAACTTCTCAAAACACTCACCTATTTGCGTTTGTCGTAATAACGGCCGTCACTTGTCGTTTGCTGATACGGATTGAAATACGTATTATGGTAGATTCGTTTTTTCTTAAGCGTTTTTATTTCATTTCGGATGCCATCCTGAATCCGTTTCACTTCGCCGGTAATCAGACGGTCCATCGCGGCCACCTGCTGAAGCAGCGTTTTTTCTTCTTCGGAAAAAGGCGGCTTTATGCCCGCAAGCATCTCCTCCCTTTTCTCCGTAAATGCCGTAACGCTGCTGATGAGACCGTCGCTTTCCGGGGCGTCCTTCAGTGCGGCGTACATGTTCTTCGTTTCGTTATACAAAGCAAAGACATTGCTGTTCATCAGGCAAGGCCGCCCGCGCCATGGCTGTTTTTCCGTTCACTCTGCATGGCCTGCTTCCACGTGTCGCGAAATTCAGTAACGAGCTTTTCCGCTTCATCTAAAAACTCTCCGTTATTCTGCACGTTCGCATCGATCAGCCGGCGGCGGATGTAATCATAGATTGATGACATCTGCTCAGAAATCTCAATCTCCCGGTTTAACGTGATGCTGAGCTCTTGAATGATGTTTTGCGCCTTTACGATATTTTCATTTTTGGCTTCAAGGTTGTTTTGCTTCATCGCCTGCCTTGCCAGCTTAATGAATCGCAGGCAACCGTTATAAAGCATAAGGGTCAGCTCTTCCGGAGCGGCTGTAAAGACGGATGTCTGCTGATAAGCAGCAAAAGGATTATTTATTGCCATTTTTATAAAACCTCCAAGGTTATGATGTTGAAGATCCTAACATTGACGTGAGATATGAAGATTGGCTGTTCAATTTCTCCAATGCCGTATCCAGTGCGCTGAATTTTTTATAATATCTCGTCTCGATGTCATCCAGCTTCGTTTTCATACTGGAAATATTTGTTTCTATTTCATCCAGGCTTTTTCCAATGGCAAAGCTGGTTGATACCGAGCTTTCCGTACCCGCCTGTTTTGAAATTTGAATCTGCATTTTATTTAATGTGTCTTTTAATCTCCGGGCAATCCCCTGTTCCTCCGGGTTTTTGGTTTTCGCTGTATCAGGGCTGTCTGCATTAAACAGTTTAGCCACAAGAGCAGGATTCTCGGTAATTTTCTGTTTCAGTTTCGCTTCGTCTTTAATGACAAGCTTTCCTTGATCCGTATAACTATCAGACGTCTCAATTCCGAAATCGGCAAGCTGATATTTTTTCCCGTCAATCGTAACGGTTGAGTACAGATCAAGCCGCATCTCCGCCAAACCGTTCTGCAGCGTGCTGTCACTCCGTAATAAACCGCTTTTAGCTTTTGCCTCCCACTGCTCAATCTGCTTATCGGTCATCGCTTCTCTTTGTTCATCGGTTAGCGGCTTATAATCACGGTATTTTGATTCTGTCACCTTCTCGTTTGCGCTTTTAATTAACGTATTGTATTTATCAACGAAATCTTTAATGTTGTTAAAAATGCCGTCCGTATCCGTCGTGCTGTTAATCGTAACCGTTTTATTGCTGTCCGTCACGCTGTTCAGCGTGTATTTGATGCCGTTGATCGTAAAGTTATTGGACGTTTTTGTCATTTCAAGCCCGTTGAACGTAAACTTCGCGTTTTTCCCTTCGGCATTGGCCGTCAGTTCATTTGTTGCATCATCAACGGCAAAACCGAGCTGATCTTTCAGAAAGCTTTTGGTCGCGTCATCACCTGCTGAAAGGGTAAACCCTTCCCCCGTTTTATTGGAAGTGAACGCAATCGTGTCCACATAATCCGAGCCGTTAGAGATTTTCTCTTTTAAAGCCGTCACTCCGAGACCCGAGCTGTTCAGTTTGGTGACCACATCATCAATCGTATCGGTTGCGGCGATCGTGACGTTTACCTCAGTCGGCTTCGTTTCACCCGGATTTGTGACATTGAATTTCAATGTTTGGCTTTGACCCGAAGTGAAATTGATGGCCCCTGAGGATTTATAAGTCGTCGGCGTAGCCAGCTGCTGTACAGACATGCTCGTTGAAATATTCTGCTCAGCACTGACGGCCACCGCGCTGACACTGGAATCCGAACTTGTTACTGTTTTTTATTCCAGTTTGTGGACATCAGCATATTATTAAATGTAGTAGAATACATGTCGGCAATCTGGGTATTCATTTCCCGATAAGCATCTCGCTTCCATTCAAGCGTCTGCTTTTGCTGGTTTAATTTATTAAGCGGCTGCTTTTCGGCATCCATCATTTTTTTCACCAGAGAATCTACATCAAGACCGGAATTAAGGCCTGTGATTCTTGTGACCATATGTACCCTCTCCTTTTCGGCGTTTAGTCGTAGACGGCTCTATGACAACAGTGAGTTTCCGACTGTTTATCATATCACAGCTCCATAAATGTATGATCTTATTCTTATATCGGTCATATTAAAAGGTTTTCAATAATTTAACTGCAAAATATAATGTTTCATTTTGTCAATAGGGTTCTTTGGCTTGCTGAAGGAGGAGTTAGCTGAAGAAATAAAAAAGACCCTGGAGAACCAGGATCTTTCCGTCATTAACCTTTAAGCAATTGAAGAACTTGCTGAGGCTGTTGGTTAGCTTGCGCAAGCATAGCTTGAGAAGCCTGAGTAAGGATGTTGTTTTTCGTGTACTCCATCATCTCAGAAGCCATGTCTACGTCACGGATACGTGATTCAGCAGAAGTCAGGTTCTCAGAAGAAGTACCAAGGTTGTTGATTGTGTGCTCTAAACGGTTTTGAACCGCACCAAGTTTAGCGCGCTCGCTAGATACTGTGTCGATAGCTGTTTTGATTGTTGTAAGAGCTGAAGACGCAGCTTTAGCTGAAGAAGAGATGTCGATACCTTTTGTTACTTTAGAATCTGCAGCTAATTTTTCAGATGCAATAACTTTACCGCCAGCATCGTAATAACCAGCCGGTTTGTTTGTAGCATCGTCTGCATCCGCCCAAGTAGCAGTGCTTCCGTCAGTTGCTGTAAGTGTATTTTGATCTCCAGATACAGTATAAGTCGTACCAACTTTCAGGCTTTCAGAGTCCATTTTATTGATAGACAGGCTCATTGTTTGGCCTTCGTTAGCTCCGATTTGGAACGTCAGGTTTTGCGCAGTTCCGTCAAGAAGTTTCTTCGTGTTGAACTCAGTGTCAGTAGAGATTCTTGTTACTTCAGACGCTAATTGGTCCATCTCTTTTTGAAGCTCAGAACGGTCAGAATCTGTGTTTGTATCGTTCGCCGCTTGTGTAGCAAGCTCGCTCATACGCTGAAGAATGCTGTGAGTTTCGTTCAATGCACCCTCAGATGTTTGGATAAGAGAGATTCCGTCTTGAGCGTTTTTAGACGCCATGTCTAAACCGCGGATTTGAGAACGCATTTTTTCAGAGATCGCAAGGCCCGCAGCGTCATCACCAGCGCGGTTGATGCGAAGACCTGAAGATAATTTTTCCATGTTTTTTGCAGCAGAGTTTGAACCTGCATTCAGCTGACGGCTAGTGTTAAGAGCCGCGATATTGTGGTTGATTCTCATTTTGTATTTCCTCCCTGAATTGTTTTTCGCACGTCCTTGTGCATTTGCGCAGCGTCATTTCCGAAGAAAATTTTTCCTCTCATTGGCTACAATATATATATCGGATGGCCGCTTCTATTGTTTATATTGAAAATAAAAAAATCCTCACTTTTTTTGTGAGGATAAGTTAAGTAATAAATCAGTATTAAAAGATACGGCTCTGTTGTTCTCTTCCAGGATCGACAAGTAGATTTCTTTCCGGTGAATATCTACGTGCTGAGGCGCTTCAATTCCCAGCTTCACTTGTTCTCCTTCGATAGCGATCACCTTTATTTCAATATCCGGCCCGATCTGAATGGACTCATTCACTTTTCTTGAGAGAACTAGCATGATCCTCCTCCTATCAGATGTTTTGTTTCATAGGAAGCATCATGTAAAATGATTTGTTTCGCCTTCATTTCCTTTTTATTGACGATAATCGGCGCTTTTAAATTGGCGGTCGTGTTTTCAAAAGGCTCTTCCAGCGTTAAAATCGCCATCACTTCGACGTCCTCTATATCTTCAATGTGCAAAAGCTCAAGCGTCGCTTGGTCAATGTCAAATTCGTACCCTTTAAAGAAAATAAACGGACTGGCAACAATAAAGGCGATGTGCTCCTGTTTCACAGACTGCAGCGCCAAAAACGGTGAATCTTCCGACAAAGGAAGAACAACAAATTGAGTCTCTTCATTAAATCCCGGCAGGCCGTTTTCAAATGAGATAATCTGCCCTTCATCTATTCTGATTTCTCCGTGATATTTTGTTTTAATTATCATGCTTCACAATCCTTTACCACTTTCATCTTTTATTCTGCGTTGCCATCATCAACCGAAATCGTCACCTTAGGGTCTTGCATCATATCAATCTGAACTTTCCCCGGCGTATAATTCCATACAGGTTTATTGACGGCTGCTTCAATTGAAGGTTTGCGGGCTTCAATATCAATCGTAAGCTTTGAAGGAATGCAGTCAATGTCGACGAGAAACTGCGCAGGCAGAAAGTCGCTGAATTCGCCGAATGGATCGGGCGGCCTGACATCTGCTGCCTGCCGGGCCATCACATTGCCCGTTTTCTTTTCGATAGCCGCCATTTCCTTCCCTTCCCTGACTGTTTTTGCGATAAACTCGCTGCAGGCTTCAGCACCTTTTTGAGCGGCTTCAGCGTTCAGCTTTTCAAATGATTTGAGATTCAAGTTCTCCCACGCCCTCGTCTGATCAATCGTCAGTTTGGCCGGCGTGCTTTCAATGTTCAGCTCTGCCGGCGGCTGCTCGATTTCCAGGTCAGCGGGCGGCTGTTCCATCTCGATTTCTTCCTTTTGAAAGGTTATACCGATTTTAGCAGGCACACTGTCAATAATCAATCTCGGCATCTGCACAGAGATCCCTCCTGTTTATAGTATTTTAGTAAAAAAGCGATCTCCCTGTTGTGAGTCGCTTTTTTTATATATTGAAGACGATAGTTATATTATTTCAGGAAGTCGATCAGTGACGGCTGAATGATATTCGCATTCACTGACAGCGCTGCTCTATGAACCGTCTGTTGAGATAAATAATCAACAATTACATCTTCCATTTCTACATCCTCATTATCCGACAATACTTTTTCAGCGGTTGCCGCTTGTGATTCCAATCTTGTCTGAATGAGTTCCAACCGGTTTGTGCGTGCCCCGATATTGGATTTTTCAGCATTCATTTTGTCAGTAAAACCGTCGATATCTGACAGAATTTGATTTGAATCTGCTTCGGACAGCGTGCCTTTGCTTAAAGAAGCTTCTAAGGAGTTGAGAAATTCAAATACATTATCTCCATTTTGTGCGACGCCACCGAAAGCTGAGTTTGGATCAGAATTCACTTTCAGCACTGCTCCGTTTGAGATGTTGATGTTAACATCCGAAGCACCGGTATAATTCTCATAGTTGTACGTATATGTGCCGTCGGCATTTTCAGTGATCGGCGGGACGTCTGAATTTGTTCCGTTAAACAGATAACGTCCGTTTACCTGAGTATTCGCGACAGAAACGAGCTGCTTTTTCAGCTGGCCGATTTCTGTACCGATTGCTTTCAATTCTGTTTCACCGTTCGAATCACTTTTCGCCTGAACCATCAAATCCCGGATTTTCCCCATAATATCCGTTTCCGAGTTTACGCTTGATTCCGAGTTTTCCAGCCATGTAAAACCTTGCGAAACATTCCGCTGATACTGGTTTACCTGCGCAAGCTGAGTACGGTACTGCATTCCCTTCATTGCGACGACCGGATCATCAGAAGCTTTCGTGATTTTTTTCCCCGTAGACACTTGCTGCTGAAGCCGATCGAGCTTGTCATAACTTGAGCCGATAAATCGAAGAGAATTTTTTGCGATCATCCCTTGAGTTACTCTCATTTACTTATCTCCTATCTTCCTCCGGTGCCCATACCGTTAATAATTTTATCGAATATTTCATCCTGCATCGTTATGATCCGCGCAGCCGCATTATAAGCGTGCTGAAACTGAATCATATTTGTCATTTCTTCATCTAAAGACACTGCACTGACTGATTGTCTCCGTTCATCGGCTGAAAGGGTGTTGCTTTCAGAGTTGTTCATAAGATTGGCCGCTTTTTGTGAATTAACGCCCAGCTTTCCGATAAGGGATTCATAAAAATCATTAATTGTAGTGGTTTCACCGTTAATAGTCAGCTTGCTGTTCTGTACGGCTGCTAGATTTGTCGCGTTTGTGCCGTCACTTTTTTCTCCGTTTAACGACGCTGCGATATTATCAGTAGACGCAAGGATTTTGTCACTGACTTTTATTTTCGCTGCCGCACCTTTTGCCGGCACCGCTTCACCGCCGCTGAAATCAAAAAATGCTGCACCCTGTTCGCCTGTGTAGGTCTTCCCTTTTTCATGAACTGCATTAAACGCGTCAGCAAAGGATAGCGCCATATTGTCAAGAGCCGTCAGCATTTCAGGATAAAGACCTTTTTCTTCTCCGTTTGACATATAGCCGTATGATTCAATAAGACCTAAAAGTGAGCCTTTTCCGGTAAATGCATCCGCATTGACCGTACTGCTGCCGACTGACACACTCGACACGAGTCCGCTGTCCTTGTCGTAGTTGATTTTCATTTCTGAAACTGTTTTTGTGTTACCGTCGAGCAGCGTACCGAGAGAATTGTTGTTTCCATTCAGCAATTCGACGTTAACCGTGCCCTCAGCAGTCGCCAAGGCATGTCCGCCCGACTTATTATATGAAACTTTTATATTTGCCATAGAAGATAATTGATCAATCAATCTGTCTCTTTGGTCATACAAATCATTAGGGAGCATACCGCTCGGCTCAACTGCCGCTATTTGATTGTTAAGGTCATTCAGCTGATTGAGAATGGAATTGACCTGATCCGCTGTGTTATCCAGGTTCTTTTTAATATCACCCTGAATGTTAGTCAAAGAGGTAGATATATAGTTAAAACTTTCGGCAAGAGATTTCCCCTGCTCCTGCAAAACTGAGCGCGCTCCCGTATTTTCCGGATTCGTCGCCAGATCCTGAAGGGCATTCCAAAACGAACTGAGCGATCCGTTTAATCCGTTATTGTCAAGCTCTTTCATGACGCCTTCCATTTGCGACAATGAATTGGAACGGGCTGTATAGTACCCTAATTTTGTATTTTCAGTTCTGTACTGATAGTCTAAAAAACTGTCTCTGACGCGCTCAACTGAACCGGCTTTTACTCCTGTTCCGATTTGGCCGGCCGTCAGATCACTGTTTTTTGATACTGCGGGATAAGGACTCGTCGATTGTAATGTGACGCGCTGCCTCGTATATCCTTCTGTATTTGCATTTGCAACGTTATTTGAAACTGTGCTCAATGCAGTCTGCTGCGCACTCAATGCACGCCTTGCTGTTTCGAGCCCCATAAAAGTCGATGGCATTGAAAATCCTCCGTTCTAAGCTTTTGAATCGAATAATGTCAAACGGCTGACAGGTTTGCGCGCCGCTTGCGGCTCTTTATAATTCATATTCTCTTTTTCACCCGGCATGATCATATCGAATGCCCCGGAGATGAATTGTAAAGCCTGAATCGTGAGCTGTTTGTTCATCTCATTCACTTCTTTCAGACGGTCAAGAAGCGCAGACAAAGAGTGAAATAACCCTTCAAGCTCCTGTTTTTCACTGCCTGAAGTTCTGGAGATGCATGCAGCAATTGTATTGTCCTCACCGCGGCTGAGAAACTGAGAAGTTAACCTGATTCGTTCTTCCTCAGTCTGCCCGATTGCCTGAATATACTTTTGCTCTTTAGTCAATATGTTGGAGAGCTCTTTTGTTTTACCTGCTTTCAGCGCTTCCGTTTTCTCCTCAGACAGCGTGAGCAGATGTTCATGCAGTGCGCAAAGTCGCTTCAGTTGATCAATAATTGGCTTTGCTGACATTGGCTTTCTCCTTTTTATTGCTTTTTATAAAAATTCACTATGTTTTCAGCGATGCTGTTTGAATCTATTTTATATGTTCCGCTCTCTATATCCGCTTTAAGCTGAGCGATTTTTTCCTGACGAGTTTTAGTGACCGCATCTGACGCATTTTGAAGCTCTTTTGCATGAGAAGAAATTTCCACTTTGTCCTTCGGCTTTACAGCCTCTTTTTGTACGGCTTGCTTTTCGTAATTTTTTGGTATGGATTAACGGATTGTGTTCCGTACTGATTGATTTTCATAGGATTCCTCTCGCTTTCTGTTCGCAGTCTAATTCTTTTATCGACTGCGTTATCAGTTAGTTTAGGGAATCAGGTGTTTTTGGTATTATAGGCATAGTATGTGTCTTTTGTACTGTTTTTTCTTTGAATTCAGCGGCTGTTTTTTGGTTCATATGGTCTAATTGTGACTCAATATCTGTCTGACAGGACTTGCAGAATTTCCCCGTCCTGATCGGATTTCCGCACCTTTCGCAAGGATATGCCAAATTTGGAAGCTGGCTGATCTGAATCCTTTTTTGTTTGATAAACTTGAGGATCAGCTCTTCATCCACACCTGTTTCCTCAGTGATCTGCTGCATCGTCGACTGTCTGTTGATCTGCTTTCTCAAAAATTTATAGACGGTTTCAAATGCTTTTTCTTCTTCTTTAATACATGCCTGGCACACGGTCTGCAGGTTCGTTTTAAAAAATAAAGCATTGCATTTTGGACAATTCGCCAATTCACCCATCGTATTAACTCCTATTCCTTCTTTAATCTGCCTTATATTTCTATCAATTATATCGGCAGAAAAAAAGAATGATTTAGCTCCTGATTAAAGTAAAAGAGGAGACCGATGACGCTTTACCCGCTGTCAGCAGGACTTCGGCGGCTTGGTGAAGTGTGGCGCCCGTCGTATAAATATCATCTATTAAGATGACGTTCATACCTTCGGCGGAGTTTTCGGCTGCTGAAAACTTTTTTTCTGCGGACAGCCTTTCTGTTTTGCTCTTTTTGGATTGTTTTTCATTGTTCAGTCGGATGAGGGGGAAAATGACGGGCATTCCGAGCAGAGAGGCCAGCAGCTCGGATTGATTGAATCCGCGTTCCGCCAGCCGTTCGCCGCTCAGCGGAATAGGGATGAGAGTATGTGTATTTGATGGATATGCCGCTTTAAAGCCGGCAGCAAAGTCACGTTCAAATGCTTGAATGATTTTCGCATCACCCCTGAATTTAAACCGGGCCAATGAGTCCTTCATCGCATCATTATACAAATATACCGAACGGTTTTGCCGCAGCAAAAAGCGCTTTTCCGTTTTTGATTTCCGGGCCGCACAATCAGCGCATTTTTCATTTGACTCCTGAGGCCTCCCGCATATACTGCATACGGGGCCTTCAATTTTTTCGAATCGGCTGCTGCATATGGTGCATACCTCTTGCTCGGGCGCCAGAGAAAACAAAGATCTCCAAGTCAATGAACTTGAAATTGGTGAGTCACACAATAAACAATTCAGAGATATTACGCTCCTTCCCGAGTTTCACAGAACTCGCTTGGATTAACCGAAACAATCGCGGCTGATTCAGCCAGAATGACAAGCAGCGCCGTATTTTTCTGTTTATCAACTATCTCCGCTTTTGCATAAGCAACTTTCTTTTTATCTGTAACATATGCCGGCTCAGCCCGGTTTAATGAAAGTGCCAGTACATCATTTTTGCATACCCGGCATGTGCATTTCATATGAAGCTGAGGCATATGGCGGTCGAGAAGTTCCTTTAATATGATTTCTTTAGAATTGACAAGCATGCTGACAGCTCCTCATAGGAAAGTATGAGTATACTGTATCACGTTTTCTGAAATTAACTAGTCCAACAATTTACTTTTTTGTGCCAATTTGTTCATATGTTCTATATGTTTTTTTGCTTTTTTCATTCCGTTTGTCATTCCGAAATGAAACATGACGACATCACCGCTGAAATGTTTATAATGCCTTCCCGTTCTGCCCGCGATCTGTACGAGCGCGCTCTCAGTAAAGATAGGTGCTTCTGCGCCGAGGACACATGTCTGAACTTTGGGCACGGTAACCCCTCTTTCTAAAATCGTAGTCGTTACCAGCAGGTCAAGCAGGCCGTCTCTGAACCGTTTCACTTTATCCTTTCTGAATGTGTCTTCCGCATGCACGCCCTCTGCCCTTACGTTTAATTTCTGAAAATAATCCGTTGTCTTTTTCAATACGTGTACAGACGGAACGAATAAGAAAACCGGCAGCTGTGATTGAAGTTTTTGGCGGACCCAATCCGTTACAGAGCGCGGCAGTTTTCCTTTCTGAAGCTTCTTCTTCCAATTGCCGCACCACAAAAAACGCGGCTCCGGGAGAGGTTTCCGATGATATCTGGCCGGTATGCGAACGCTTTTCAGCAAACCGGCTTCAGCATTCTTTTTTAATGTGTCTGAAGGAGTTGCCGTTACATAAACAAGGGCGCTGTTTTTCTTCCTCGCTTTATCAACAGCGAACCTTAATGTCTCATCGGCTGAAAAAGGAAACGCATCTACTTCATCTATTATCATGACATCAAAAATGTCTCGGTAGCGCATCAGCTGATGAGCGGTTGAAATCATCAGCGGAGTCAAGCGGCCTTTGTCCTCGCTGCTGCCGTACAAAGCAGAAACGTCGACTTTCTCAAATGCTTTTTTCAGTCTCGGCAGCAGTTCAAGTACGACATCTGTACGCGGAGTCGCGACACAGACGCGCAAACCGTGATTCAGGGCAAACTCGATACCAGGAAACAGCATCTCTGTTTTCCCCGATCCGCAAACCGCCCATACTAACAGCTCTTGTCTCTCTTTTATCGCATCTGTAAGCGCGGCGGCGGCCTGCTTCTGTCCGTCTGTCAGTGTTCCTTCCCAAGAAAGCTTTACAGGCTCCCAGCTGTTTTCAGGGGCTTGATTCCAAAAATATAATGATGTCAGTTCATCAGCCCTTCCCATCATGACACAGGCACGGCAATAGGTAATCTGCCTCTTGGCAGAGGGCGCCCAAAATGCCGCAAAGCAGGCTTGATCAGACTGACCGCATCGTTGGCAGACGTAACGGTTTTTCCGGCGGATGATTGACGGCTCGGCCGTTATATACTCTTTTTCTATAAAACGATTGATGCGCTGATCTGAAAACGGTATCTCAGATCTCAATAAATGCCGGCCGTAAAAGAAATCCCGCACCTCTGAAAATTCTGAAGCACCTTCGGACATCTCCCTGCCTCCTTTCTGCTCAAAGTATGCCTGCCGGAAATTTTTTTGTCGAATCACGAAAATTTAATAATAAAAAATCTCCGCCCTTGAAAACGGAGATTTTCACTTAGTTTTTAAAACACCAGCCGATTCCGATGGCGCCTTCGCCCAGATGGGTTCCGATCACGGCACCGAAATAGCTGTTATAGAATTCGACATGAGGATATTTACCGCTTAACTCCTGTATAATATCCGCCGCTTCTTCTTCCCTGTTTGCATGGATGACAGCGGCCCGCATCGGGATTCCTTTACTTGCATCCTCCCCAAACAGCTCAAAAATTCTCGAAATCGCTTTTTTGCGTGTCCGAATCTTCTCAAAAGGAACAATTACCTTATTGTCAAAATGAAGAATAGGCTTTACCTTTAACAGACCGCCGATAAAAGCCTGAGCACTGCTTAGACGCCCGCCCCGCTGGAGGTGTGATAAATCGTCCACCATAAAATACGCACGGACTGTTTTTTTCATTTCTTCCAGCTCTTTTATAATCTCTTCCGGTGAGTCAACACCGTCTTTAATGAGCTGTGCTGCCTTTAATGCATAAAAACCTTGCGCCAAACAGCTGATCTCTGAATCAAAGGGATAAACTTTAATATGATCAACCATAGTGTTTGCCGAGGCGGCGCTGTTATAAGTTCCGCTGATTCCGCTGGACAAATGTATGCTTATGACTGCGTCATATGTTTTGCCCAGTTCTTCGTACAATGCGATTAATTCACCGAAAGAAGGCTGGGACGTAGTCGGCAGCTCATCATGATTTTTTACTTCTTTATAAAAACTTCTCCAGTCGAGTTCTGTTTCTTCGCGAAATGTTTTTTCACCGAAAACCACTTGAAGAGGGATCATATGAATATGATGTTCTTCTCTCATCTCTTTCGGAATATATGCTGTACTGTCTGTTACAACTGCAATCTTCATCACTTTACCTGCCTTATTAAGTACTTAATAAGTATTTTAATAGATATGAAGCTGTAAAAAAAGACTTGCCTATTATGGCAAGTCTTCTCATACATGACTAACGCATCTCTACCCAGCCGTTTTTAATGGCTACGACAACGGCTTGTGTCCGGTCATTAACGTTCATTTTCTGCAAAATATTACTCACGTGATTTTTCACTGTTTTCTCACTGATAAACAATGATTCACCAATTCCGCGGTTGCTTTTTCCGTCTGCAAGCATTTGCAGCACTTCACATTCCCGTCTCGTTAATATATGTAATGGTCTCCGGATTTCCGGGTAAACCTCATGCTGAGGATGAGCAGAAACTCCGCTTGTCGCAAGACGGCGGAATTCGTTGACAAGATTGTGGGTTACTTTCGGGTGAAGGTAAGAACCGCCCTCGGCTACCACTTTCACTGCTTCGATTAAAGTATCTGCGTCCATCTCTTTCAGGAGATAGCCTCTTGCACCTGTTTTTAAAGCATGAGTCACATAGTTTTCATCATCATGGATGGAGAGGATAATCACCTTAGATTCAGGGTACAGCTCAACAAGCTGTTTAGTAGCCTCTACTCCATTTACATTCGGCATATTGATGTCCATTATGACAACATCGGGATGATAATGCTCGACGATTCGAGCCGCCTCATCTCCATCGTCACCTTCTGCTACCACTTCAAAGGTAGGTTCAAAATCCAATATTCTTTTTACACCCTCACGGAATAGTTGATGGTCGTCGATAATAACAATATTTACTTTAGTCACACGCTACGCCTCCTTATCCTATTGTTCTATATACGCCGCTGTTCGGTCAATATGTCTTTTGGCTCTATTTAACAAATTATAGGCCGAGAGATAACGGAACCTTAATCATGATAAATGTCCCAAGACCTATTTTAGAGTCTATCGTTATCGTTCCTTCAAGCAGATCTACTCTTTCTTTCATTCCCAGCAAGCCGAATGACTTGTTTTTCTTTTGTTTAGCATCCTTAATATCAAAGCCTTTTCCGTTGTCCTTAATGATAAGAACGACAAAATCAGCGGTTACTTCCACTTTTACTGTTATTTCCTCTGATTCTGAATGCTTGAGTGCATTTGTGACGGCTTCCTGAGCGAGACGGAAAAGCGCCACTTCAAATTGCGGGGCAAGCCTTTTGTTCTCCGTGTCTCCGATACACTGAAAATGTATTTTCACCTTTCCGTTGTATTCTTCAGTTGTATAAAGATATTTTCTCAGTGTCGGAATCAGCCCGAGATCGTCCAATGCCATCGGTCTTAAATCATATATAATCCTTCTGACTTCGTAAAGGGCATTCCGCACATTCTGCCGAAGATTTCTGATTTCCTGAAATCCGTCCTCCGTGCCGCGGTCGCGGAAGATCCGTTCAATTAATTCCGATCTCATCATGACATTTGCCAGCATCTGCGCGGGACCGTCATGAATTTCTCTGGAAACTCTTTTTCTTTCTTCCTCTTGGGCTTCGATGATTCTTAAGCCGAAATCTTGTTTAGCCTGCGCATCGGCAAGAAGAAGCCCTACTTGGCGAAGGTCTTGATTCAGGTAATTCAGAACGACGGTTATTTGGCTGACCAATGATTCTGACCGTTCAATGATTTCCTGAAGCCCCAAAAGCCGGCGTTCTAAATCATCTCTGCGCTCCCGCAGCTGCTTTTCACGCTGCTGGATCATCGTCAGTTCCACTTGAAGTTTGTGCGCCTTTTCATAGGCGTTGCGAATTTCTTCTTCGCTGAACTTATGGAAATTTCTGCTTACTTCAGACAAGCGGTTTCGTGCGTGCCGCGTATGAACTTCAAGTTTGTCGCCCAGCTCAATGACTTCGTACACCTGCTGTTTGATCTGTTTGAGTTCTTCAACCAGCTGCTCATATTGCTGGCGCGACTGCTCTCCGATTTGAAAAACCTCGTCCTTGCTCCCGTCCACGGTTTTCAGCATTTTCATAAGTATAGAATCCAAAACTTTGGAGTCCATCTTCGATTTGTTCATCTGTCTCCCTCCGTAACGGTGTTGTTATGTATTTTTATTATAAATGTAATTGAACTGCAATTTATGTCGAATTATAATGAAAGAATGCGTATATTCTAGAAAAAACATTTTTATATAGTATCTTACTCTTTCATGATACCAAAATATGCGCAAAAATTCTAAAGTCTGTTCGAATTTGTAGAAACAAGTCTTTTAATGCTTGTCAGGAGGGTCCAGCAATCATGCTGCACAGCTATTTAACTGTTAAAGAAGCGGGTGAACATGAGATTGTGATTGAAAAATCACGTTTTATCTGTCACCTGAGCCGTGCTGCTTCTGAAGAGGAAGCGCAGGAATTTATACAAAAGATAAAAAAACAGCACTGGAATGCGACTCATAACTGCTCAGCTTATCTGATCGGCGAAACCGACCATATACAAAAGGCCAATGATGACGGAGAACCAAGCGGCACAGCCGGCGTCCCCATGCTGGAAGTGCTGAAAAAACGCGGTCTGAAAGATACCTGCGCGGTGGTTACCCGGTATTTCGGCGGAATAAAGCTCGGTGCAGGCGGATTGATTCGTGCATATGGGAAGTCAGTGTCTGAAGGCTTAAATCATATAGGAGTTACGGAGCGGAAGCTGATGCGGATTATGCATACATCAGCGGATTATACGTGGCTCGGCAAGATAGAGAACGAACTGAGAGAATCAGTTTTTTACTGAAAGATATCCATTATGCGGATCATGTCGAATTTGAAACGTACGTTGAAGAAAAAGACAAAGAAGCGTTTCTAAAATGGATGACAGAACTGACGAACGGCAAGAGTAAGAATACAGAGGGAGAACTGACGTATTTAGAAACAGACGTCAGCCCTAAAGGAGACTAATGTAATGGCTGAACGTGTAAGAGTGCGTGTTCGAAAGAAAAAGAAAAGCAAACGAAAGATCATATTCAAACGGATTTTGCTGCTGCTTACCCTCGTTTTGTTAGTCGCTGCCGGATTTGGCGGATACAAAGTATACAAAACGATTAATGCGGCAGATAATGCATATGATGCCCTTTCCCGCGGAGACAAATCAAAATTGCGGGATAAAGTCATCAATATGAAGAAAAAACCGTTCTCCATTTTGTTTATGGGGATCGAAAATTATGCCACCAGCGGAAAAGGCGGACGATCAGATTCTCTTATTGTCGTTACCCTTGATCCGAGAAATAAAACAATGAAAATGCTGAGTATTCCGCGTGATACGCGGGTGACGCTTGCCGGTGACACAACCGGTAACAAAACAAAAATCAATGCGGCTTTTGCTAAGGGCGGAGCGGATGAAACCGTCTCAACCGTCGAAGACTTATTAGGCATACCGATTGATAAGTATGTCACTGTCGACTTCAATGGCTTTAAGGATGTTATTGATGAGGTAGGCGGGGTCGATGTAAAAGTGCCGTTTGACTTCGACGAGATGAGTGACGTCAGTAAAAAGAAACGGATCTATTTCAAGAAAGGAAACATGCATTTGAACGGTGAGCAGGCTTTGGCTTACGCGCGGATGAGAAAGCAGGATAAGCGCGGAGACTTCGGCCGGAATGACCGCCAAAAGCAAATCTTAAACGCACTGATCGACCAAATGTCAAGAGCTGGAAATATTGCTAAAATCGATAAAATCGCTGAAACAGCGAGCAATAACGTCCAAACGAATATCCGAATCACTGAAGGACTCGCTCTTCAGCAGATTTACAGCGGCTTTACCAGCAAAAAGATTGATACACTGACCATAACAGGATCAGATTTATATTTAGGCGGAACCGCAACTACGCGCGGAACATATTATTTCCAGCCGGATCCAGCCAATCTCGAAAAAGTACGGCAGGAATTGCAGAAGCACCTGGATTACCCGTCCGGAAGCAGCACGGCGTCCGATCCCGCTTCTGACAGCACCGGAACGGACAGTACGACTGATTCGACTTCCGGCAGCACAGGAACAAGCGGCACAACCGATTCAACCAACGGTACTGCAGGTGCAAACGGTACAGACAGCACACAGTCCGGCGGCACAACAGGCTATTAAGAGTAAACCCGATCCTTTGAGCAGGATCGGGTTTTTCTATATAATAAGAGAATAGCAAAAAAGCAGACCATTCGCATGATCTGCTCTTTTTAATTTTCTTTACCAATCTTTTGTAAAACTTGGTAAATGGTTTAAATTGTTCATTTACTAACCCTGTGACCTCTGCTATGATTTGCATAAATACAATCAATACAAAAATAATAAACAGCGAAAGCCATATGGTCGCACTTTTCAGCAGGATGGCACTGACGCTGAAAATAAAGCCGATTAAATAAATGATAATGACAGCCGTGCGGTGTGACAGCCCGAAGGCCATCAGCCGGTGGTGTATATGTGACTTATCAGGCGCTGAGATCGGCTGTTTGTTTAAAATCCGCCTGATGACGGCGAATGTCGTATCAAAAATCGGCACGCCCAAAATGATGATCGGAATGATGATACTGAATAAAGTAACACTTTTATAAAGACCTAATAATGAGAGTACTGAGATGACGTATCCGAGAAAGAGCGATCCGGTATCTCCCATAAATATCTTTGCCGGGTGAAAATTATAAAATAAAAATCCGAGTGTGCTTCCTATCACGACAAGTGAAAGTGACAGAATAAGGATTTTCCCTCCGGACAACGCCATAACGGCGATAGTGGAGAGTCCGATGACCGACAGGCCGGCAGCGAGTCCGTCCAAACCGTCAATCAGGTTCATCGCATTCGTAATACCGACGATCCATAACACTGTCAGCGGGTAAGCGACCCATCCCAATTCTAAACGTTCCGTTAAAAACGGTACGGAGAAAAAGTCCATTTTCAGTCCCGTGCTCACAATCATAATGGCCACGGCCAGCTGGACGAAAAACTTTACCTTTGCGCTTAATTGGTATTTATCATCAAGAATTCCTAAAATAACAATAATAAACGCACCCACCGTAATGGCGGTCATTTTCGTTTCATTATATATGCCGGCCGCGAGCACACCCGCCGCTACGCCGATAAAGATGGCCAAGCCGCCCATACGGGGCATTATTTTATCATGTACTTTTCGGTTGCTGGGCTGGTCAACTGCACCTATTTTGATCGCAATTTTTTTTACGATAGGAGTTAGGATTAAAACCGTTAGCAGAGAGACAAAAAACGCAACAACTATGCGAAACATGCGTTCGTCAAGCATAAAGAAGTCTCCTTTGGAATTATATGAAGTCTTTTCTGATATTGAACCGTTCCTTCCATTATAATTCTTACTAGTTATTATAACAAGCATCATCAAAAAGAAACACGCAAATCAAAAAATGCGCTTTCCCTTTTAATGGGATTGCGCATTTTTCAATATACCCGTGCATTCAAGCATTCGGCCGAATAAAACATTCCAATCCCGTCCCCGGGCCAATTCACGGCGCAAAGCCTCATATGATCCGCTGCGGTCCGCTGCCAGAAGCGCGTCGCAGGCCGCGATGAAATCTGCGGGGTCGCTCCCTTCAACATATTCATAAACGTGAGGCCTTTTGATTTTTGACGTAGAAGAAAGGTTGCAGCCGACAACCGGTTTCCCGGCGGCTAAAAATTCAAAAAGCTTAAGCGGAAATACCGCGTCATTATAAGGTGAATTTTTATACGGCATGATGCCGATGTCGACAAGCTGCATATAGGACGGCACTTCAATCGGCGCGGCAGGTCCCGTCCAGATGACATTCGGGCGTTCCAGAAGCGACTCGAAATCCGGATCGTCCTGAGCCGTGTTCGGGCCTACCAATAAAATCGTCCAGTCAGGCCGCACATCTGCCGTTTCCGCCATAAGCGCGAAATCGAGCTTCGGTTTGATTCCGCCGATAAAACCGAGAACCGTTCCGTTTCTTCCCCGTAAAATGTCTTCATCCGGCTGTTTATTTTCTCGTGAAAACAGGTCATATTCCACTCCGTTTTCAATGGTGAACACTTTCTGGTGCGGGTTCTCCAGCTTTTTTCCGACCTCCCGGTGCAGACAGTCAGATGTGCAGGTGATGGAATCGGCACGCTGAATGATTCTCATTTCAGCCTGTTTAATGATGTTTCTTCTTACATTTGACAGCACACTAGCACGGCCGCTGATCGGAGCGGCCCACAGATCACTGCAATCGTAAATCACTTCATCCCAAGGAAACAGATCTGCCAGAAGCGGAAAACCGGGGAAGGTGTACCATAAGCAGCAGCGGGCCCCTTCTCCTTCTTCCTTCAGCATGTGCAACAATGGTGAAAGTTTATGCCTGTAACACATGTCTGTATACCTGCCGAAACGGAATGCTTTTTGCTGCATGAGATCCTTTACAGTGAACTGCCGGATTCCCTCGGCGATCCCGGCCATCTGACCATCATTGGCTCGCGGGGACGGGCATACCCAAATGACGCTTTTCGTTTCTTTTTGCCGGGCGAGAAATTCAGCCAGCCGGTGCCGTCTGTATCTCAGCCGGTCATGCTCCCATTCCGCCGCTCCGACGATTACGTGAATAATCGGTTCCACCTTCATCACCCAGCTCCTCTGACGCCTACAGTCTTTTCAAGACCGCGTTTTTCGCATATTGCATAAAACACCACGAAGCCTTGATAAAATGCAGGCGCTCAATTTCTCTATAAACAAACCACGTTTTTTTTGCGGCTTTCCACTTGTTGCTTGAAATCGAATTCTGCACAAGCCTGTATTCTGAAAGGCACTCATTCAGGCCGTAAGCCGTAAATCCCCTTTTCAGCAGGGAAAGCCATGTCGCTAAATCCTGCCGTGTTCTGATATCAGGCATTTGAATCTGCCCCGTCTGCTCTCTGTCAATCATAACCGTTAAACATCCGATAATCGTGTTTTTTAAAGCTTCATCATATGACAGGCTTTCAGGGGCTTGAATCGTTTTGTCCGTCGGCGTTCCGTCCTGCTCCATGACGCTGTAGCCCGTAAATGAAAAAGCGCAGGACCGCTCTGCCATAAACGCAAGCTGTTTTTGAAGCTTTTCCTTTTTCCATCTGTCATCGCTGTCCAGAAATGCGACATAACGGCCCTTGGCATGTTTAAGGGCTGTATTTCTGGCAGCCGCGGCTCCCCCGTTTTTATCTAAATAAACGACGCGGATCCGCTCATCTTTTTGTTCATATTGCCGTAAAATATCTCTCGTTCCGTCCGTTGAACAATCATCCGCGATAATCATTTCCCAATGCCGGTGGCTTTGATGTAAAACGGACTGAATCGTGTCTTCGATATATTCACTTGCGTTATAAGACGGTGTAATGACAGATACGAAAGGTTTCCAGTTTGTCATGGTCACATCTCCATCGCAGATTTTTACAAGGACTCTCTAAAAAACTCCGGAATGACAATGAACATAAAGGCAACTGCAATGCCGATTAAAACGCCCAGAACCGCTTTCTTTTTCGGCGGCATGCCTTGTCCCGCCGTTTCATTCATCGGCTCTGAATTGATGACGCCGGCCGCTTTCAGGTTCAGCTGCGTATTTTTCAATTCGTATAAAAATCGTTCCTTATCCACTTTGGCGTCCGCGCTGACGGTTTCTCCTTCAAGCGCAGCAATACTCTGCCGCACTACTTTTGCCCGTTTTTCAAACAGGTCCTGATCATTCTTCAGAAAAGTTGTTATGACGGCTTGAAACACCGATTCGGTCTCCTGTTTGTTTTGGCCGCTGTAGCTGACCGTGATCAATGAATCTGATTGTGTTTCGACAGTCAGTTTACTTTTCACGGCCGCTCTTTCTTCGTCTGTTTTATCAGGCAGAGCCTGCTTTAAAAAGGCATCGCTCGTCAAAAGGAGCGGGATTTCTTTTGTATTGTTATAAAGCGGATGATCATAATTTCCCGCGGCGATCGCGGCTTCTGATGTAAAACTGCTGTTTCCGCTTATTTTTGACGGCAATACATATCCCGCCGTTCCTAACACAACGGGCAGCGCAATGATCCAAATGATATTTTTTTTGATACGCCGGGTTATTCTTGTCAACATATCCTTCATCTCGCATCTCCCTGTTTTTCATAGTACGCCGTGACGGCAGACTCCTTTTGTAAACGCCTCAATATATTGACCGCCGCGATCACGAGCGAGAGAAATACCCAGTGGAAAAATAAATTTGATACGGAGCTTGGGCTGATGCTGCTTACCAAAAAACCGGCCATTGCCGTGATAAGTCCTTCTGTGATCAGTCTTGACTGATTTTCCGATTTTCTTTCATGACATTTATAAAGTGTCCAAAAAAGGAACAAATAGACTGTCAGGTAACCGAGCATCGTAAGCACGCCGAAGTTCGCCATAATCTCGACGAGCCAGTTGTGCACCTCAACTACGCCGCCCGTATCATAAACGGGCTCCGCTTTTAAATAGTAAGAGACATTTCCGGCACCCACTCCGAACCCCCAGGAATCAATCACATAGTGAAAGGCGTTCTTTAAAAGATTCGCCCTGGCGAGGTTGGAAGGAAGCGGCTGCTGTCCCGGCATCGCCTGCGGAGCTGAAAACAGATTCAAGACGGCATTGGTGATACGGCCCGCAAATAAAACCGCAAACAGCGCAGCACCCGCTCCCGCAGCGTACAGCGCGAATTTTTTCAACACGGAAGGCAGCAGGATGAAGACGTATACAGCCGCCCCCGCGCATATGCCCAGCAGACTCGCGCGCGAACCGGTCAAAATGATTAAATACAAAGCGCAGATCGCAAAGAGCAGGCTGACGGCCTTCACATAGCCGTTTTTCATATTTTTCACCGCCGCCGCATACAGAAAGAAACTGATGCACAAAAACGTCGCGAAATCATTTTGATTAAAGAAAACGGACGTCGGATAATGCTGTTTGTACTGCGGGCCGTTATAAAGCGTGGAGCTCGGCAGATGGTTGTGTGTAAAATGGTTGTAAAAGCCGATCGCCATCACAAAAATGGTCATCCCAAGCCATATGCCGTAAAAAACCATCAGCTGATCAAAGCGCTGAATGAACATGACAATAAGATAAATCAAAAACATGCCCATTCCCATTAAAGCTAAATATTTAATCCCGTACGTCACGGATTTTGCCCACAATAACGATAGGAGACCGTATGTAAACCATAAGGCGAAAAACATCAGAACCCCTTTTACATTCACCCGATTCCATCTGTCAATATGATGACGGTTTGTCAGGGTGCCGGCGATGTGAAGGGCGCCCGCTCCGATTAATAACAGCCGGTATATAAATAAGCTGAAAAATCCGAGATGAACCGCAAAGAAGGCCTGGTTTAAAAATGTACACGCGATCAGTATATAAATGAGCCCCATAAACATCTGACCGTTTGTTGTAAAGGCGGATAGCAAAGCAAGTCCGGCAATGCCGATCATGGCGGCAAGCAGCAGCACGGTGATTTTTCCGAAGCCGGCATCCGCCCTGACCGCCCCCAGCATGATGCATCCTCCTGTAATGACAGCGGCAAGCAGCACAAGAACATGTGCCGCTGAACGTTTGATACTCACATGGCAAACCCCTTTCCAAAACCGGCAGCCGAGCCGGACTGCCGAGAGCCTGAAAACAAATCTTTTTCTATCTTGCCAGTTCTTTTATTTGCCGATCGGCATGAACCGCCGGACGTCCGACGGAATGATAAGTGAATCCTGAAACCCTCATATACTCCAACGGAAACATATTTCTGCCGTCAATGATGACCGGCTGTTTGAGCAGCTGCTTCACTCTCTGAAGATCCATCTCCTTGACTTCCGGCCAATCTGTTGTAATCAGGCATGCGTCCGCGTTTTTGATGGCACTGTACATCTCTGTGTGATATTCAATGCCGCCTTCTCCTAATATCGCTGACGCTTCGGGAATCGCGATCGGATCATACGCTTTCACGTGAGCGCCCTGCTCTTTAAGACTTGTGATGATATCAAGAGCCGGGGCGGAGCGGACGTCATTTGTATGCGGTTTAAAGGCCAGCCCCAGTACGGCCACGGTTTTCCCTTTTAAGGGACCGATGGCGCGGTTCAATTTTTCCGTAATACGGACCCGCTGCTTCTGATTGGTTTCAATGACGGCTTCCATCATTTCAAACGGATAGCCGGCGGCGTTTGCGATATGCAATAAAGCCGTTGTATCCTTCGGAAAGCAGGATCCGCCGAATCCGATGCCCGCCTGCAGAAATTTATTCCCGATCCGGCTGTCAAGGCCGACGCCTTCTGACACGTGAGAAATGTCCGCCCCGACACGTTCGCAAATATTGGCGATATCGTTAATAAAAGATATTTTGGCGGCTAAAAAAGCATTTGCGGCATACTTAATCATTTCCGCGCTTTCAAGATTGGTCTTTACGATCTTCGTACGGAACGGCTTATGAAGCTCTTCAATGACCGAAGCGGCATGTTCGCTTGTGGCGCCGATAACCGTCCGCTCCATCTGCATCGTATCCCGCACCGCCGAACCTTCGCGGAGGAATTCAGGATTTGACGCGACATCAAACGGATATGTTCCCTTTGACGCTTCGCTGACGATTTGGTAAACGAGCTTTCCCGTCCCGACCGGAACAGTGCTTTTGGTGACAATGATTTTGTATCCGTTCAGCTGTTCTCCGATTGTTTGCGCCGCTGCCTTAATGTAGGTCAGATCGGCTTCACCCGTCTTTGACATCGGCGTACCGACGGCGATATAGATGATATCAGCGGCTTTCACAGCCGGCTCAATATCGGCCGTAAAGGATAACCGCCCGGCACTGACATTTTTTTCGGCTAATTCCTCAAGCCCCGGTTCATATATCGGGATGACTCCGTTTTGCAAGCTTCTGATTTTCGCTTCATTGATGTCACAGCAAGTCACATGATGGCCGATTTCCGCAAAACAAGTTCCAGATACAAGACCTACATACCCTGTTCCTAATACAGCGATTTTTTTCACAGCTTCATCCCTCTTTCGAAAGGTTCTCCTCTTGCCCGGCCCGGTTCATGACGGACCGGTATTTCTCTTTCAGCGTTTTCGCGTTTTGGCTTGCGTCAAAATACGTGCGGACGGTTTGATAAAGTTCCTCGGCTGTTTGCGGCGTCCAAGCCTCTCCTTCGTCATATTGCAGAATGGATTCTGCCAGCGTGTCAGGCGAACCCGGCTTGATCAGCAAACCTCTATATTTCCCAAATAAAGAAGCCAATCCTCCGACATCGGTACAGATCACCGGCACCTTCAGAGCGAGCGCCTCAATGACCACAGTCGGCATGCCTTCGCTGTAGGACGGCAGCGCCATTATATCCGAGGCCAGCAGATAGTCCTGTACCTTGTCGTTCGGCACTTGCCCCGTGACGATATGAGCGGCTTCACGCAATGAAGATGCGGCTGGACCGTCACCGACAAAGACAGCTTCATATCTTTCATCCAATGACTGAACGGCTTTTGATAAGTCGAAAACACCTTTCTCTTTGACAAGCCTGCCGATGAACACGATCAGTTTTCTATCCGGAGGAAGGCCGAGCCGTTTTCTGACGGCTTCTTTCGTCTCGTTCCTTTTTCGGAAGGCGTCAAGCGTGATGCCGATCGGAAGCACGCTGCACTCCGCTTCGATGAGCTTTTTCATTTGTCCCCGCAGACTGCCGCTCACAGCGTAAATATCGGCTGCTTCCCGCACCGCAAATGTAAATGCGCGATGAGCGCTTTTGCTGTAATGCGGATAGACATTGACATCACTGCCATGCAAGGTCAGCACATACGGGATGCCTAAAGCCTTTGACACAATGGCCGCCGCTCCGCCTGACGGCATGGCGAAATGCGCGTGAATCAGATCGGGCTTCAGGCCATGATTTTTAATTTCGGAAAGAACCGATGACGCCATTCTTTTATGCGGCTGCGCCCATTTCAGCTGTCCGGGAACCGCCTGATAAAACGGCCGGTGGACGGACACGCCTCTCCGCCATTCATGCGCCGGCCTTATATCCTTTTGCCGATACGTCTTTTTCAGCACCCGGAATGGCGCGGCGAGTTTTGGCTGCGGACAAATGACAGTCATCTCCGCGCCAAGCTTTCTCAGTTCTTGAGCCTGCGTCTCATGAAAAACACCTTCTCCCGGCTTCTCACTGCTCGGATATACACTTGTCATCCACAATACCTTCATAGCAAACGTCCTTTTCTTAATTTACTTTTCATATGCGGATAAGCTTTTCCTAACAGGAATAAATAACACAACGCGCCGCAGGCTACGGAGATCGCCAGCCGCAGCTTGACATCAAGGCTGATCCGCTCCGTTCCGAAGCTGGCTGTAAAGGCGATGACACCCATTGCCGCCGTAAGCAGAAATGGTTTGGCCACGGCTTTGAAGTAAGCCGACAGCCGCAGCTTAATGACATATGCCAGCAGCCAGCGCCCGATCAGGAAATTCAGGATGCTGATGAAAGCGTACGTCCAGGCTACCGTCAAGAGATTTCCGGACAGCACGGCGGCGTACAAAGATGCACCGTACAGCAGCATCACCCCGGCGTCCCAATAAAATGCCAGATCGGCCCGCCCTTTTGCCAGCAGCACTGATCCGTTCGGATTCATCAGAACCCTTAAAATCCCGACGATGGCGAGAACGTTTAAAACCGGGACAGCCGCCAGCCATTTTTCTCCGAAAACCGAAGCCACGAATGCATCCGATACTGAAACCAAACCGAGCAAGAGCGGAAAGGATATCAGCGCGAGTATTTTGGTCATATTGAGAAACCCTTCTCTGATCACGCTGTTTTCATGCTTGTTTTTCGCAAAGACGGGAAACGCGACTCTCGTAATGATCGGATTAATTTTTAATACCGGAAGCGTGACAATCTGGTAAGCCAGATTGTAAATGCCGAGCGCCTCGGCGCCGATAAAACTGCCGATCAGAATCATATCAATATTCGCCCCGAGCCGGTTCACAAGCCGGGAAGACAGCTGAAAGGCTCCGAAAGAAAAGAAGCCTTTCATTCCCTTCAGATCAAAAACGAACGCCGGTCTCCATGTTTTTCTGCAGGACACCCAGTACAGAATGCCTTTTGACGATTGCAGCAGCACCTGGGAAATCACATACGCGAGAATCGGGTCCGTATAAAAAACCGCAGCCGCCAAGTAAACGAAGGACAGCACATTTGAAAAGATTTCAATCTTGCTTAGCGTGTTAAATGCCAGCGCTTTTTGCAGCATATACTGATATTGCTGACCGATCGGCGCGATTAAAAACATGACGGCCAGCACGCGGATTAAATAGACAAGCTCCTCCCGCCGATAAAAATCGGCAATGAGCGGACTGCTGAAAAACAGCAGCGCAAACAGCGCAAGCCCCGTTATGATATTCAGCCAGTACAAGGAAGACATCTGTTTTTCAGTCACATGATCTTTTTGAATGAGCGCGGCGCCAAAACCCATATCAAGCGCAATTTGGGCAAACACCACTACCGTTGTGATCATGCCGACAAGGCCGAATTCAGCCAGTGACATGACCCGCCCGAGCAGGGCGAATTGGACGATTTGAATGACCGTAATACACGCTGTCGAAATACTTGTCCATTTGGCGCCGCTCAAAATTTGATTTGTAATACTAGGCATCGTTTTCCCTACTTTTTTGTCTGCTGACCAGAATTTTTATCGCGCCCCGTCACCGGTCCAGATCACTTTGCACGTTTTGAGCATAATCTTCAGTTCCAATGAAAAGGTCAGGTTGCGGATATAATATAAGTCAAACATCAGTTTTTCCCTCGGTGTCATGTCATATCCCCCGTTGACCTGCGCCCAGCCGCTTAATCCCGGCTTAACGGCCAGCCGCTCCGTAAACCCCGGAATCTCAGCCTGAAACTGTTCCGTAAACACGGGACGCTCGGGACGCGGGCCGATCAGGCTCATTTCTCCCCGAAGCACATTTACCAGCTGCGGCAGCTCATCAATACGGGTCCTTCTGATAAAAGCGCCGACCTTTGTCACGCGGGGATCCTTTTTCAGCGCCCAGACCGCCCCCGATTTTTCAGCATCTATTTTCATAGAGCGGAGCTTATACAAATAAAACGGCTTCCCGTCTTTGCCTACCCGCTCCTGCTTGTAAAAAGCCGGGCCGGGCGACTCCAAACGAATCAGTATGAAGAACAGGCCCATCACCGGGAGCGCCGCCAAAAGCCCCGCAAGCGCAAACACAATGTCCATGAATCGCTTAAAAGCCAAATAACGGGCCGCTCTTTCCGTAACGGCAGCGGAAGTCCCCTGCCGCACTGCATAGTTATTATTTACATTCATGCTTTTCTCTGCTCCCACTGACACACACCTCACGATTTGTTGGGATGTTTGATGACCTATGCCGTGAGTTTAGCAGATGGATGTTAATTGGAAGTAAAGGAAACGTTAATGTTTATTAGAATGTTTCGATTATTGTTTTTTTATTGTAAATCTATTCATATCCATATTTGAGACAAAGCATAATGAAAAATAAAAAACAGACCGGTATGAACCGGTCTGTTTCCATGAAAAAGATTATCGGAAATAGGAGGAAACGCCTTGGGTGATCCCCGCCGCGAGTCTGTCCTTTTTCGTTGATTGTTTTAAAATATTGGCATCAATCGGGCTTGTGACAAAACCGGTTTCTAACAAGACACTCGGCATTTTAGAATACTTAATGACGTAAAATCCGGCGGTTTTCACACCGCGGTCACGCGTGCCGAGAGCAGAAACCATTCTCGGCTGAATATTTTGGGCAAGCCTCAGACTGTTTGCGGATTGGTAGGTTTTATCATAATACGTCTCCGTACCGTTTGCACTGCTGTTATCATTCGCATTTGCATGGACGCTGATGAAAATATCGGCGTTCGCCTTCGCCCCTTTGTTCACTCTCTCCTCAAGCGAATCAAAGGTGTCGCCCTTTCTTGACATTACAGTAAGCGCGCCCGCGCCGTATAATTGATTGTTAAGACGCGTAGCGATATCAAGGTTTACATTTTTCTCAAGCAAGCCGTTTCCGGTTGCACCTGAATCCTGATAGCCGTGCCCCGGATCAATAAAGACCGTTTTGCCGACAACGGGATTTTTAAGCTGCGACGCGGCATTGTTGCTTAAAGATGAAGCACTTCCTATGACGGTGAAGCTGGTGATGTTTTTACTTCCGATATACGTCCGGACGTCTTTTGACAGACTGTCTCCATTCGTCAGCAGGTGAACTCTTCCCTGTTTGGCGCTCAGCACGCCTCCGACGATGGTATCCGCCTCTTTAAAGCCATTGGTAACAAACGTATAGCCTGTGCTTAAGCCTGTCTTTTTTGCAAGATTCACAGACAGGTTATAGCGGTTTTTGCCGCTGATTCTTGATGGGTTCGGCAGCTTATTATAAAGTGAGCTGCTGATGCTGCTTGTCCCGCCGATGACAATCGTGTTTTTAATCCCTAAGCTTTTGATCGCATTGGACGTAGAACCATTTAACGTTGAATCATTAGTGAATAAAATCGGATATTTTTTAGCGGACGCATAAGAAATCGCAGCCATTCCATCTGCATCAACAAACCCGTTGACCACAAGGGCTGTAGAAGATCTTGTCATTTCACCCGCCACTTTTGCGGCTGTGGCATATCTCGTACTCCCTGATAACCGTTTGACACTGATGCCTAATTTAGCAATTTGATTTGCGGTATTTTTCGAAACGGCAGGTGTGCCGCCTACGATAATCACATTTTTCGTTTTTAAATCAATTAATCCCTTTTTTGTGCCGGCAGACAGCTGATCTTTATTTGTAAACAGCAGCGGCGCATTTTTTTGATATGCAAGCGGCGCAGCGGCAATTGCATCGGCATATGAAGTTCCGCCGGTGATAATTACCGTTTTCGCTTCACCCCATGATTGTTTTGCCGCCAGTACAGCCGTATCATACCGGGTGCTTCCGCCGATCCTTTTAACCGTGTTGTCAGCCAAAGCGGAAGGGACAAATAGAATGACCCCGAGAATAAAGACGGGGAGACATTTTATGATGAATTTCAATCCGATCTCCTCCACAGAAGTTTAGTAGTTTGTAAGTGCTGTATTAGGATAATAGAACGCAAGAATAGAAGTATACGGCTCTCCGGCCTCCGCTCTTTCTTTTGCTCCGTATTGACTCATTCCTACGCCGTGACCGTATCCCTTTCCTGATATCGTGATTTGCGAAGAATTACCGGACGCACTGGCGTATGTGCTTTTAAAAGATGAAGCTCCGATCATCGTCCTGAGTTCAGACGCTTTCACCTCAACAGATGCAGTCTTGTTCATGACATAGCCCTTCGACTTGTCATTCACATGGTACGTGACCTTCACCGCGGCGTCTTCCGCGCGCTGGCCTTTTGTTTTTCCGGTGAGCGAGAGATCAGAGATGCTTGCAATTTTTATGGAACTTGCATTGGTTTCTTTATTTTTCATCAGCCAATTTTTTATTCCGTTGAGCTGCGCAGCATTTGCTTCGTTTGTTTTAGACCACCAGGATGCGGGATTTTTCATATCCAGACCCGCTGGCAGCTGCTGCTTCTGCAATGTTAAAGACCAGCTGATTTCCGGATCTTTTGTGTCCTTTTTGGCTACTAAATACGGCACTTTCGATCCCCACACTTCATCGCCGGCTTCCATGTAACCGCCATTGCTTGATGAGTAAGTGGCATCTATCAATCTGCCGGAATAAGTGAGCACTTTCCCTTTTGTTCCGTTAACGGCTGCGGTGGCGTTTGGATACCAGCTGTATCCCCCGTAAACCTGAAAGGCCGTTGTATCCGCGACTGTTTGTCCCATCTTGCCGATAGAGTAGGTGCGGGCGGCAACAGCCTGGGCTTTCAGCGCTTCTGTCGGCCAGCTTCCCGGCATTTCATTCGGCAGGACACCTTTCAGATAATCCTCAAAAGGAATGTTTTCATTAACAGGTCTTACATATTTGCCGGATTCCGCAGTGAAACTCATATTCCCCAGATATGGCTTCCCGTCAATGCTGATTGTGTTTGCTGTTGAATATTTTTCAGGAACCGCCTTGAAAGACGTTTTTCCGCTGTTAATGCCTGCAACGCCTAATTTGCCGCCGGACGTTTCAATACGGTACGTCTTTCCGTTTACGAGATAAAACTCTTTTGCGTAAGCAGCCTTAACTGAATCGGCAATTGAATTCGCGCTGCCTATTAATGTATAAGAATAGGTGCCTTTCGTTTTAAAAAGGCTGGCCTCGTCGGCGGGTGTTTCGCTTTTTTTGATGTATACAAGCGGCATGTGATTTGCGGCGGCAATATTTGATCCGACAACGATGTCCGCTAATTTAGTCCCGTTGGCAGCCACCGTTTTGCTTGCATCCATGCCAAGCGAAGTGACTGCGTTTGCTGATATTTGATATCTGTTTGATCCGGTAATTCGTTTGGTGACCGAGGCCTTCTTTTTAATTTGATTCTCCACATCTTTGCTGACGCTTGAAGTGCCTCCCATGATGATCACTTTTTTAGGCAGATTGTAGCTCGGAAGGGAGTCTTTTTTCGTCAGAAGAATCGGATAGCCGTTTTGCGCGGCATATGGCGCGATTGCCAGCGCATCCGTATATACATCTCCCGTTACTACGACCGCCTGGTCATAGCTGCCCATTTCGGCCGCAATATTTTTGGACAGATCATATCTGTTTTTTCCGCTGATCCGTTTCGTGCGGCCGTATTTCTTCAATGTCTTTTCCGCGGCTGACGAAATACTGTTTGTCCCGCCGATGATTAAAATATTATCCGGATTGAATTTCTTGATTTGCGCTTCTGTGCTGCTGCTCAGTTTTTTCGCTTCAGTCAGCAGAACAGGCGCTTTCAGTTTATTCGCTAAAGGAATGACGGAAAGCGTGTCCGCAAAATAAGCGTCCGTATTCACGACGACCACGTTGGACGGGTTTTTCCAATACTTAGATGTCGCGGCGTTAGCCGTATCATATTTGGACGCGCCTCCCAATCTGACAACGGAGGAGACATCGCTTCCCGTCAGTTTATAAGTTCCTGAAGGTTCGATATTCAGAGTCGATTTATTACCAATATAATTCGTCAGTTTTACTGAGATATCAGAACTGGCCGCAAAAGTGCTTTCCGGTAATAAAGCCAGGCTGAATATCACAGAAAAACAGACAGCCCATATTATTTTCTTCAATTTTTATCCCGCCTTTTGCTGATCATGGTGTATTATTTTGCTTTCTCGATTTCCTTGATCTCTTTTTGGCCTTTATCATTTGTGAAATAAGTAATGCTGACTTTGTCATTTTCGCTGAATTTATTCAGAACATCAGAGAAGTCATCAGAAAATTCAAAGCTGACGGGCTGATCATCCACTTTTACTTCAATTGTGTGCGTATCCGCCATACCGACATAATATGCCGTTTCTTTTTGAGCCTGGTTCTCCGAAGAACCGCTTCCCTTCTTTGATTGTTCCGCCGTTCCGCACGCTGCCAATACAACAGAAAAAAGCAGTATTAAGAACGAAGCTGCAATAGTTTTTTTCATTTTTTTCACCTCATCTTTATTTATCGTCTTATACTAACTTTTTTTAAGGTAATTTTAAGGTCTTTTTGTAACCTTTTTTTAAGAATTTCGTCTATTACATGGTTATAAGTAAAAATATGACTGGGTTTATAAAGATTAGTAAATTGCATCATGAAAGTTAATAGAAAAGGTGATGACAAATGAGAGCTGAACGAAAAAGAAAGAAGAAAAAGGTTCTTCTGACAATCGTAACAATCATCGGGCTGTTAGTTTTATCATCAGGAGGCTACGTCTACTACTTGTGGCACAAAGCGGCTTCAACGGTGGCAAGCATTCAGGAAGACTTAAAAAAATCGGACAAACGTGACACGGATATAGATCTCGGAAAGAAGGATCCGATTTCTGTTTTAATCATGGGCGTCGATGAGCGGAAAAATGACAAAGGACGCGCGGATACGATGATTTATATGACCGTCAATCCTAAAACGAATACAACGGAAATGGTCAGCATCCCGCGCGATACGTATACGAAAATCTCCGGAAAAGGTACGATGGATAAAATCAACCACTCCTATGCCTTCGGCGGGACACAGATGGCCGCGGATACCGTCGAGGATCTGCTTGATGTGCCGGTAGATTACTTTGTGAAGGTAAACATGGAGAGCTTTAAAGATACCGTGGATACACTCGGCGGAATTACGGTGAACAGCACGTTCGCCTTCAGCTACGACGGGCATTCTTTCGGAAAGGGAAACATCAGCCTGAACGGCGAAGAAGCACTTGCCTACACCCGTATGAGAAAAGAAGACCCCCGGGGGGATTTCGGCAGACAGCAGCGGCAGCGCCAAGTGATTGAAGGGATTATTTCTAAGGGGGCAAACATCTCGTCTGTCACGAAATTCGGAGATATGTTTAAGGTCATTGAAAACAATATGAAAACAAACATGTCATTCGATGATATGTGGACGGTTATGACTGACTATAAAAACGCCCGCAGCAAAGTCACTCAGCATGAACTGAAGGGAACGGGAACGAGAATCAACAATATCTATTATTACAAATTAGATGAAGCAAGCCTCGCTTCAGTCAAAAAAGAATTAAAAGAAAGCCTGAAATAAATAAAAAAACTCTGCATATGATGCAGAGTTTTTTTATTCTGTAAAAGGCTGCGGACGGGTTTTTCTATAGCCGTACCGATAAAGCAGTTCTTCCGCAATCCGTTTTGAGGCCGATCCGTCACCATAAGGGTTTGACGCCTTTGACATCCGTTCATACTCGGCCTGATCGGTTAAGAGCTGTTTTGTCAGCTGATACACCGTTTC
Organism: Paenibacillus lentimorbus NRRL B-30488; assembly: GCF_000411595.1. Lineage (NCBI taxonomy): Bacteria > Bacillati > Bacillota > Bacilli > Caryophanales > Paenibacillaceae > Paenibacillus > Paenibacillus lentimorbus. Next base: position 51,522 of record NZ_ANAT01000033.1, read on the forward strand.
TTCATCTGTACCCGCCAGCTTCAATGTCCCGGCTTTCACTCCTTCGGGGCGCTCGGTTGTGTCCCGAAGCACCAAGACCGGCTTTCCGAGAGAAGGCGCTTCCTCCTGAACCCCGCCTGAGTCGGTCAAAATGAAATTTGCTTTCGCAGCGAAGTTATGGAAATCCACGACCTCCAGAGGTTCTATTAAATGCACCCTGTCCGAATCAGCAAAATGGGCTTCTGCGGCCTCACGAACTGCGGGATTCAAATGAACGGGATAAACGACTTGTACGTCCTCAAACTCTTCAACGATTCTTCTGACGGCCTTAAACATCTGTTCCATCGGCCTGCCTAAATTTTCACGTCTGTGCGCTGTCAAAAGAATCATCCTGCTTCCTTCCAGCTTGTCAAAAATCGGATGAGAATAGTCTTCCCGCACTGTCGTTTGAAGCGCGTCTATCGCCGTATTTCCCGTGATAAATATAGAATCCGGCTTTTTATTTTCAGCAAGCAGATTCTGTTCTGCCTGGCTTGTCGGCGCAAAATTCACATCAGCGATCACGCCCGTCATCTGCCGGTTGATTTCTTCAGGGAAAGGAGAGTATTTATTTTTCGTACGCAGACCGGCTTCCACATGGCCGACGGCGATTTGATGATAAAAGGCGGCAAGGCTTCCGGCGAACGTTGTCGTCGTATCTCCGTGGACCAAAACGATATCTGGTTTTACTTCTTGAAACAGCTTGTCCAGTTTCAGCAAAGCATGAGATGTAATTTCTGAAAGCGTTTGACGCTCTTTCATAATATTCAAATCATAATCAGGCGTAATGCTGAATGCTTCAAGCACTTGATCCAGCATCTGTCTGTGCTGTGCGGTTACAGTCACCAGCGAATCAATTTCCTGATATTTTTCAAGCTCTAATACGAGCGGAGCCATTTTAATTGCTTCAGGTCTTGTACCGAATACGGTCATTACTTTTAGTTTTTCAACGGTTTGTCTGCACCTCGTTTTATATGTCGGATATCCCTTCATGTTAACATATTTATGCCGTTTCTTAGATATTGTAAAGCTTAATGGCAGACAAAGCAAAAACCTTTATAAGACTCTTTGAAAGCGGATTAAAAGGTGTGAATTTTAATCAATTGTGGTAAAGTGGAAAAAGACTAGGTTATAGTTCTGAAAAAAAGATTTTGCAGAAACAAGGATGGTGTTATTCAGTGAAGAAAGTACGCAAAGCCATTATTCCGGCAGCAGGTTTAGGCACTCGTTTTTTGCCGGCCACAAAAGCAATGCCTAAAGAAATGCTTCCAATCGTTGATAAGCCGACAATTCAGTATATTATCGAAGAAGCTGTCGAATCCGGAATCGAAGATATTATTATCGTAACCGGAAAAGGAAAAAGAGCAATAGAAGACCATTTCGACAATGCCCCTGAACTGGAACGCAATTTAGAAGAAAAAGGGAAAATCGAACTGCTTCAAAAAGTGAAAAAATCGTCAAATATTGCGGATATCCACTATATTCGCCAAAAAGAGCCAAAAGGACTCGGTCATGCCGTTTGGTGCGCACGCAACTTCATCGGCGATGAACCTTTCGCCGTTCTTCTCGGCGATGATATTGTCCAGGCTGAAAAACCGGGACTTCGTCAGCTGATGGATGAATACGAAAAAACATTGTCTTCAATCATCGGTGTTCAGCAAGTTCCTGAAAGCGACACACACCGCTACGGAATTATCGATCCGTTAACAAATGAAGGCCGCCGTTACCAGGTCAAAAATTTTGTAGAGAAGCCTGAACCGGGCACAGCTCCTTCCAACTTGGCTATTTTAGGAAGATACGTTTTCACTCCTGAAATTTTCATGTACCTTGAACAGCAGGAAGTCGGTGCAGGAGGAGAAATTCAATTAACGGACGCCATCCAAAAGCTCAATGACATTCAGCGTGTCTTCGCTTATGATTTCGAAGGAAAACGTTACGATGTCGGTGAAAAACTCGGATTTATCGAGACTACGCTAGAATTTGCCTTACAAGATCAGGATATCCGCCATAAATTAATTCCGTTCATGAAGGATCTTCTTGAAAAAGAAGAAGCTGGCGAATAGAAAAAGCTGCCGAATCCGGCAGCTTTTTTATGTGATCTTTACTTTTCAGACGTTACCGTCAGTGTTTTATCAGCATTGTTCACAGAAAAAGTATATTCCTGATTTTTAAGCATGAGCAAATTCTGATTGATTTTGCTGCCGCCTTTTTCACTTAAAGCTGAGATGTCTGCAGGACGCGATAAATGAAAAACCACTTCGGAGACTGTATCATTGTCAATCACTACATCCGTTTTTGCATCGGATGCTTTTAATACGTTCCGTCCGTCAGCCGTTTGTCCCGCAGCTGGATTTTTCAATTTACGCTGCACATCGTCCCGGCTTTTATTGAGATATGAGAGAAACTCTTCTGCTGTTTGGCTTGATAAACTGCCGCTGAAATCGCTGAGCTGAACATCCGTCTTTTTTAAAGCGTTCACTTTATGCAAATCAGTCTTTTTCATAAAGTACTCTTTATCGTCTAATCTCACTTTGGCCGCTTGGTTATTCTCGGCTTCTATCTGCACCTTCGTGCCGAAACTTACACTTGCGGAGGCTTTTCCTTTTATATCTTTTTCAGTGTAAAGGTCCGCCTTTTCAGCTTTTACCAAAGCAGGTTTATTCACAGACTCATAAAGGCCGGCATCGCTCTGTTTGACATCACCGAAAGATGTGATCGCACGCAGAGGCTTGTCTGAAAACATCGAAGCGCCTGCGCCGACAGCCAGCAATGCAAGCAGCGTAATCTGTATCGTATTGGCAATGAATTTAGGCTTCGCTTTCTTTTGCTGCGCCTGAGTGATTTTCTGTTCCTCGGCTGCACGCGTTCTGCCTTCAATCTGCTCGTTTTGATATTTCTTTTTTCTTTCTTTGAAAGCTTGTTGAACCAATCCACAAAAGCTTTATATTCTTTTACAACGGCTTTCGTTTCGTCGAACATACGCATTTCGCCGTAATGCATCCAAGCCACCCGGTCACACATTTTCTCAATCTGTCCGATGGAATGACTGACGAAAAAGATCGTTTTGCCGCGTTCTTTAAATTCCGTAATGCGGTCCACACATTTCTGATAGAAAGTCTGGTCCCCTACTGAGAGCGCCTCATCAATAATAAGGATGTCAGGGTCCATATGCGCCGATATGGCAAAACCGAGACGGGATTTCATACCGCTCGAATAGCTTTTAACAGGCTGATCTATAAAGTCGCCGATATCCGCGAATTCAACGATTTTTTCATAAAGCTCGTCTATCTGCCGATTGTTGAGACCCATCATCAAGCATTTTAAACGAATGTTGTCCTTGCCGCTTAATTGATTGTTTAATCCGGCAGAAATCGCGATTAAAGACGGCTGCCCGTTCATATCAATCTCACCGCTTGTCGGCGGAATGATCTTTGCAAGCAGATTGGACATCGTTGATTTTCCCGAGCCGTTGATACCTACGAATCCGATCGTTTCCCCTTCATAGACGTCAAAAGATACATTTCGGACAGCGAAAAAACCTTTTTGATTTCTGTTTGGGAAAAACAGTCCTTTAATTTTGTCAGACTGTTTTTTATATAGAAAATACTGTTTTGAAACATTTCTGAACGAAACTTTTAGTTTCATCGTATAATCTCCTTACTATATTAAAGAAAGTCAACAAACTTATCTCTGAATTTCATATGAAGAAGTGAACCGACTGTTAACAGCAGCAGTGTGACGAACCAGAAATACAGCGTGTATTTCACATCATGGAAAAACCACTGCCCTTCCATAAAGCTGTCTCTGAAGCCCTCGATAATATAGAAAAGAGGGTTTAACTTCAAGATGGTCAAAACTTCAGGTCTGTTTCCAAATTTCTCCGCAATGTCCCAGAAAATCGGCAGAAGAAAAAAGAGAAGCCTTGTGACGGCTTGAAGCAAAAACTGATAGTCCCTGATTAATACGCTGATGGTTGAATTAAACAGGCCGAAAGCAAACATAAAACTGATCATGCAAAACAAGTAATAAATATATTGCAGCCAGTGAAGCGTCGGAAACAGTCCGTTGCTCAGCAGCACAATAATATAAATCGCCATCATCACAAAATAACTGAATAAATTCGATGCTATCACTACAGAAGGCAGTGAACTGATCGGAAAGTTCATTTTCGACACTAAATTTATCCGTTTAAAAACGCTGTTAGATGCATCCAGTATCGTCGGACTGATAAAGAACCAAGGAATTAAGCCGGCCAGCATCCAGACGATGAACGGTACGCTGTCTCCATTTCCAAGCACCATATCATGTCCGCCGCGAATCCCGAGACCAAATACGAACCAGTAAGCCAGCATTTGAATCATAGGGTTGAGAAACTGCCACAATATACCCAAATAGTTCACTTGATACTTTGATTTCGTTTCGTACACTGCAAGCCGCATAATCAGCGGAAATGAGTTGAATTGCTCTTTCAGAATTTTTACCAATGCATTCATTCTAATCTTCCTTAGTCGTAAGTTTTAGGTAATAGCTTTGACTTACAAAAGCACCGCTCATAATTGTAACAGATTACGATGTATTTTTCACTTCATAACAAGCCCGAGTCCCATGAGCGCAACATGCCGTCACTTAAGCAAAAAAGCATAATTAACGTGGTTAAATTATGCTTTTTTGCACTTATTTACTTGTCCCCGAAAATCACTTTTACGGCTTTTTCAGACGATTCTCCGGTTTCTAAATAACAGAACTTCTCGTAAAAAGGCCCGAACGAATCCGGAAGCTTATAATCATCTGATTCCGTTTCATTGACCCATTTGATAACGTCGCCTGTTTCTTTGACAAGCGGGCCGGGCGCTTCTTTTTCAAAGTCAAAGTAAAACCCTCTGAGTTTATCCCGGTACGTTTCGATATCAGGCACATAAAACAGCATCGGTCTTTTCAGATTCGCATAGTCAAAAAAGACAGAGGAATAGTCCGTTATGAGTAAATCAGAGACCATATACAGCTCACGGATATCTTCGTAGCTGGAGAAATCATACGCGAATCCTTCATACGGTCCGAGATCAAAGTTTTCCGCCACGAGATAATGCATCCGTAAAATAATGACATAACGGTCGCCGATCGCTTCTCTCAATTGGTGAAGGTCTAAATCAAGGTCAAACTTGTATTTTCCCTTCTTATAAAATTGGTCATCCCGCCATGTCGGTGCGTAGATAATCACTTTTTTATCTTGCGGAAGATTCATTTTTTCTTTCAGCGCTTTGATGACAGAAGGGCTGTTATCCGTTTGAAGGAAGTCATTCCGCGGATATCCCGATTCAATCATGGTTTTATTAAACTGAAACGCCCGGGCGAATATTTCGGTTGAATATGCGTTCGGTGAAATCAGGTAATCCCACTTTGAAGCCTCTGTCGTAAAGTTGCGCTTATATTTTTCAGTGTTTGTTCCGGGCATATGCACTTCATCCATATCTACGGCAAGGCGCTTTAAAGGCGTGCCGTGCCATGTCTGGACATATGTCGTATGCTCAGGTTTCGGAATCCACAGCGGCATACGGCTGTTGACAACCCAGTACTCGGCTCTTGCCATGGCAAACAGCCATTTGAACGTAAAGCGTTCGATATAAGGAATTCCTTTATCTTTAAATGTCTGTGAGTAAGCGGGGTTTACACTCCAGCAGAGACGGTATTCCGGCATCTCTTTGCTCATGTATTCATAAATCGCCCGCGGGTTGCAGCTGTACTGTTTTCCGGCAAAGCTTTCAAACATGACAAGTTTCTGTTTGACAGGCAGTTTTCCTGCAAATCTGAATCCTGCTTTATAAGTGTTTTGTATTCTTTTCTCAATGAACTTTTTCAGCTTATTCTTTCTCTTGCGTACAAAGGAAGCGCCCCGTTTCAGCTTTCCTTTCACAAAATACTCCACGCGGGTGCTGAAGCTGTAATCGTTCATTCTCAGGTGGAGATTTTTCGTTTTCTTTTTCGTGAAAACGTGAAATCTGGCAGGCCCTTTTTCCGTTTTAAGAATCGTGAATTGGTTAGGGTTTACATGTTCAGATTTCAGAACCTTTAACGGTTTGCTGTTGGTGATAATCTCTTCACCTGTCCCGGCATCTTCAAAAATGAATTGAATATGGAATTGAAAGATGAGCTGCTGATTCAATTCTTTATAAACGGCATTCAAATCAATTTTTGTATCAAAGCCTATCGTGTCAAGCATCGTTGTGTCCTGAACATATTCATCAAGGTCGTGTCTCGGCACGTCGTGAAGCGGATACTTCAGAATGAGAGGCTCCTCTTCTTTTCCTTTTTTCATTTTCAGAATCAGGTTTTTTCTTTTATCTTTAAGGTTTCTGCCGCATTCAGCCGGAATGCAAAACCTTTCAGATGTAAGCTGCCGTCAGATTCGAGCTCCATTTCATCAATCCGCGTGACGAACTTTTTCTGCAGCAGCTTTAAGGAGAAATTCCCTTTCTTCGTCGTGTAAGGGAAAAAGTACATATGATGAGCCTCATCTTTATAAGAAGACAGTTCAATAGGTTCAAGGCTGGATTTTAACCGTTTTTTACTGATATCACTGTCATCATTGATAAAGGAGACATAGAAATCCAGACATCCTTTGCCGTCCGTATGGTCAGATAGCAGATCCGTGCTCATGACAGCATGGTACTCTCCGCCCTCTCCGGCCAACCGTTTCAGAGGGACGGAAAGTTCCGCTTTTGTTTTACGATTTATAATCTGAAGAGAAGGCTCTTCCCCTGCAGTGACATTTTCACAGGATATCGTAATGCTGAATGTCTCTTCCTTTATGTTAAGATGTTTTAACTTGTATCTGACAGGATTTTCTATACCCATAAAATAAGTCTACTCCTCTGTTTCAATTAAACATATCCAATCACAATCATCATTTTGTTACTTTCAGTGAAAGGTTCTCCTTCACCGTCCGGTAGAATTGATATTGCAGTCCGTTCGCTTCTGCCGTCACCTTTTCACCGTCTTCTCTGTTTAACATGACACGTTCATAATCGTTATAAATGACATACATAATATAACCGCCAAGTCCGACTTTTTCAATGTCACTTAACGGGATTTCAAGGACGTACCGCCCGTCTCCCAGTGACTGAACCGGAAACTGGTGGTGTACTTTCATGTTATCTCTGTGCTGAAACTGAATATATTGGGCATTATTTCTGTCCTGTCCGAACAAGCGGAACGTAACGGTGAATTTATGATCGGCGAACACCGCGCTTTCCGTTTCTCCGTGCATGCGAAGTTCGACCAGTTTATTTTCTTCATCCGTCAGCGGGCTTTCTAAATAAGCCAGTCCGTCTTTCGTCACGATGTTTTTATCGGGCTCTTTTTTGGACCAGCGGAACAGCTTTTCGACCTCATCATACCGTTTTTGAGTCAGCAGACGGTAGGCTGTTTTATGAATCGGATGAAAAAATGTCTCGGAAATATCGTATTTCGTCTTCTTTAACACATTCAGAATTTCATTGAATTTATTGTAGTAGGCTTCTTTGTTTTCGCTTTTCAGGAAGTGCATCCGATCGAAAAGCCGCGTAATGGAATCGAATTCGATCAGGCGGTTCATCGCCATCTTCTCTTTTTCAGTATCTAATTTTTTGTTCAGAATATACTTCATTACGGCTATGTTCGTGTCGGTTTTTTCCATTATATTGGTCTGCTTTGTCAGCGACTCATTATTGTCCATTCTGTTCAGATAATAGACCGGTTCGGTTGACGTTGAAATATCTCCGCACGCCAAAAGAACATCCATAAAAAATTGCTTATCTTCAGCAAATTTCATTTCCGGATATCTGATATCATTATCTTTTAGAAATTGTAAGTTCATCATTCTTGCCCGCGGGCCCAGATGATAGAAAATATGCCGGATTGAAAAAGGCGATACCTTCGCTCTGTTCAGCGAAGACTCATGTTTCCCGATCGTTTTTTGACCGTTCACCTGCATTTCGATCGTTTTTCCGACCGCATAATTTACATGATCTCTTTCAAGCATGTCGAATAAGATTTTAACTCCGTTCGGCGCAAACCAATCATCCGCATCCAAAAATGTAATGTACTTCGCATTTGCCAGCTCAATTCCCAAGTTTCTCGGATAAGCCGGAGTTCCCGTGTTGTCTTTCAAAAAGACGACTGTAATATTTTCATACAATTCGGCGTACTCAGTCAGGATGTTTCTGGAATCATCAGTAGAGCAATCATCGACCAGAATTAAAGAAATATGCTGAAAGCCGATGTTTTGAAGGATCACTGAATCAACTGTTTTCCTTACATATTCTTCTGCATTATAAACAGGAACGACTACCGCTACCTTTTTCTCTTCCGCCAATGCTTCTTTGTTTAAAATGGTATATTCGCGTTCTTCTACGGACGGCTTGGACTCTTTTTTATTCAACTTAAAAAAGTTACTAAGATTCATCTTTAAATTCTCCTCTTATTGTCTAGCTTTTTTTCAAAAGCGCATAACAAATATAGCGAAAATAACCTTATATTACAAGAAGTACTCCCTATCCGGAGGGAGTACTTCTTTATCATCTGTATATCCGAATGTTTCAATTACACCCCGGCAATTTCTTTTTTAATCTGTGTGGTGGAAATGCCTTCGGTTCTAGGGAGATAGATGACTTCGCATTGATCTTTAAGGAAATCGAATTTGCCTTCCCAATCGTCTCCCATTACGAACACGTCGATGTTGTGATCTGCTACGTCACGTACTTTTTGATCCCAGCTGTTTTCCGGAATGACTTCGTCGACATAACGGATCGTTTCCAGAATCAGCTTTCTGTGTTCATAGCTGTGGTAGGCCTTTTTTTGTTTTTGCAGGTTAAACTCGTCTGTTGAGATGGCAACAACTAGGTAATCTCCAAGCTGCTTTGCGCGCTCAAGCAGTTTAATATGACCCCAATGCAGTAAATCAAACGTTCCGTAAGTAATGACCTTCTTCATGAAACAAAAGCTCCTTTCTATCATCATACGTATAACAAGCAACTGCCCTGAAATGCTGCGCAGCTGTATCCTTAATCACTAAAGTGCCAATTTCGTACTCATGGAACCTCATTATATCACATAGCCCTGAAAAGGTTAAGCCAATGTAAAACGAAGTTAAATTCCACTTATTAACAAATGTTATTACAATAGGAGTTTAGCAGGGTTTTTGCGCGGTTGATTAAAGAAATTGTTATCTTATTTATATTTTTGTAAAACTATTGTTAAGTTTATCTGAAGGTATTATGTTAAAATAAAGCTTAGCCTAAGTCACGAAAAAATGAAAGAAAATCCCGTACAAAAAGGAGGACGGCAGATGCAGACTGAAATGGTGCACAACCTTTCTTATGTTAATGGAAATTTACAGGAGTTTATTTCATATTTAGACACTTATTATATCGCACAGAAGCAAGGAGCCGTCATTGCGACGGTCAACCCTGAGATCGGATATGCTGCGGCGAAAGACAAAGGTTATCATCAAGTCATTTCTTCCGCGGATTTCGTCCTGCCGGATGGTATCGGCGTCGTGTTAATGTCACGTTTGACGCAGCACCCGCTGAAATCAAGAATTGCGGGATTCGATGTGTTTCTGTCGCTGCTCGGTCTCGCAAACCGGCAGTCTAAAAAAATATTTTTATACGGAGCTAAGCAAGACGTGCTTGACGCCGTTTTGAACCGGATCGGCAAAGAGTATCCGAATATTGAGGTTGTCGGAGTCAGCAACGGTTATGAAGCGGATAAACGCTTCGTCGCCAAACAGATTTCCCGGGCGAAACCCGATCTCGTGTTTGTCGCCTTAGGATATCCCCATCAGGAACAATTTATTTATGAATACAAACATCTTTTCCCTCAGGCTGTATCGATCGGTTTGGGCGGAAGCTTTGATGTGTTCAGCGGAACGGTGAAACGCGCCCCTGAATGGATGATCAAAACGAATCTGGAATGGCTGTACAGACTGGTGACGAATCCGTGGAGATGGAAAAGGATGCTGAACATTCCGAAGTATGCTTTTACCGTTTTGAGAAATAATAAATCAAATAAAAGCCTGTATTCCAAGCAGGCAGAAGATCAAACGAAACAGCTTTAAACAAATAAAACAGCAAAAGAGATTGGTAATCTATGAACTTGCGATCTTTATTCGCCGCTTTTTATTCTATATATCTGTCTGTTCTCGGCGTTTTGTTCAAGCCTGTAAAGCCCAAGAACCATCTGACCCTGCTGGTATCTTTTGAAGAGAATGCACAGGCTCTCATCCGCTCTTACAAAGCGCACGCTGAATCGCTTTCTTATGAAATGACGGTTTTGTATACGAGACACGCCGTCAGTCTGAAAAAAGAGCTGGAAGGTCTCGGCTCTTTTTATCTGAACGAAAAACATCCGCTGCATCTTTTGAAGGCGGTTTTGATCCTTTTTAAGAGCAAAGCGGTGATAACGGATAACTATTTCCTCATGACAAGCGTATTAAACCGCCGGCCGCAAACGACATGCATTCAGGTATGGCATGCGAACGGCTCTTTGAAAAAGTTCGGCCTTGAGGATGTGACGAATCAAAACCGTCCGGCATCAGATATCAGCCGTTTTAAAAAAGTGTACCGCTCGTTTGACTTTGTCACCGTCGGTTCAGACGCGATGGCTGACGTTTTTAAAAAGTCGTTCGGCATACGGGACGGCCAGCTGTTAAAAACGGGTGTCCCCCTGACTGACGTGTATTATGAAGAACACAAGCCCGAACTGAAGCACAAATGGCCGAAAAAAATCATCCTGTACGCACCGACATTCAGGGATTATGATATGCAGTCCTTTCGGCTGCCATTCACCGAAGAACAGCTCACAAACGCGTTAAACGGAGAGTATATGCTGCTTGTAAAGCTTCATCCTGCCGTTTTGCATCATATTTCGGCTTCGTTTGAAAGCGAATTGATCAAGAACGTGTCTGACATGCGTCTTCATGATCTCTTGAAAGCGGCTGATATTTTAATTACGGATTACTCTTCCGTGCCTTTTGAATTCGCGCTCTTAAATAAACCGATTTTCTTTTTCACGTATGATCTGGAGGAATATGATCGAAAACGCGGTTTAATCGACAATTATACTTCCGTCATTCCCGGAAAAGCTTGTCATGACAGCGAAGCTCTTCTGGAGGAAATGACGAAAAAGCCATTTCGTGCAGAAGAAATGAAGCGGTTCTCGGACAAATGGAATATGTATTCAGATGGGAATTCGAGTGAAGCGTTATTAAAATTTGCGGAAACAAAAATGAAAAATTGCGCTGAAGCACCTGCCTGAATCTGAGGCGGGTGTTTTTTGCATGAAGAAAGGGCTGAAGCATACACTTCAGCCCTTTTTTTATACTTTCATATACACGGGAACATCATAGTAAAGCGTATAGTCATCCAGCAGTGAGTATAAGCTGTACATGCGGTTTACCTGCTTATACGCCCAGCCGATGTCTGTCGCATACTGATGAGCCGCGACTGGAGACCATCTCATTTTATACAGCGTATCCTGCTCGTATGAAGGATTGTGAATATAAGACGCACCGATAAATTGGGCTCCGCCGATAATCGCGGCTTCCGGAGTAAACCAGCCTTGCTTATACGCGTATTGTGCACCGTAGTAATTCGGGTTGCTGTCATAAGCCCCGATGCCGTACATGTTGTAAACCTTTTTACCATTATACATAATGCCGTTCGCAAGCTCTGACGTGCCATTGCCCGTTTCAAGCAAAGCATGCGAAATCAAATACACTTCATTGATGCTGTATTTGCCGGCGGCTGTAATAAAGGCCTGGCCTTTTCCTGTCAGTATTCCTTTATTGACCAGCACTTTTTGATTCAGTTCCGATGCGTTCAGTCCGGCTGTCTGAGAGAGCTTCAGAAATTGAAAGTAATACTTGCTGTCTTGTGCGAAGTGAGCCGGATTGACGTACTGCCCGACTTCGTCACTGCTGGCGTTTCTCCAGCCCATGCTGAGTTTGGCCCAGCCGTTTGTCTGGCCTGTGATGCTGACTTTATCGCCTTTTTTCAACTGCCCGATAATATTGCCGGAGCTGACTTCCGGAGTTGACCGGACGTTCAGGACGTCGGCTGTGACCGTTCCGGAGGCCGTATTGATGTACGTAAGCGATGCATAAGCCGCGGCATCAGTCTGCGGGCTGACCGTCATTTGTTTTTTGACCATATCTGCCAGCGAGATGTTGTAATTGGTATTCATGATTTGCGGTCCGTTTTTATTTTCAGAATAGCCATCGTCCATCCGTACAGCTTTTTCAGCTTTTGGGAGGCGGCGTCCGCTGACTGCGCTCCCGTGAATTGATCGCGAATGCGGAGTTCATAAACCGGATGGCTTTCACTCGTATAGCCGGCCTGTAATTGTTTGGCGCTGAAAAAGCTCATGCTTTTATTTAAAACGGTTTTACTGCTGAATGTTTCGGTTTTGATGACGTACTGTGCAGAGCCGGTTTTCCCCGTCTCCTTCACAGTGCCGGCCGCTTTGTTTTGCTTGAAAAAAGCAGTCACGCGGTCAATGTCTTCCTTCTTAAGCAGCGGTGCCGTTTCAATTCTGAATTGTGTATACGCCGCTTCACCTGTTTTCTGTGCGGAGGCGGATACTTTTTTCCCTTTGAAAAAATCCAGCGATTGATTGATCTTTGCCGTATCAAGCAGTGATTCGGTTGTGACTTGGTACGTTGTGTCCGTCTGCTTGGATATCGTTTTTGAAATGGCAGTCAGTTTATATCCCGCCAGCAGATTCAATCCTTTTTTTATCTTCGACTGGTCTGCCGTCTGCTGAGAAAGCAGCTGATATTTGTTTTCTGCTGTTTTTCCCGCCGCTGTTCTTGCCGTCTTTACATGCTGCTGGCGGAAAAACGCCTCCGTTTGATCTGCCTTTGCAGCGGTAAGCTGCCCTGCCGTGATCCGGTAAACGGACACTGATGCTGTCTTTTTGACAGGCGATGCGTCGCAATGCCATTTTTTCTTTTTAAAGAAAGCTTGCACGCTTTGCAGCTGCTTAGCCGTCAGTCCGCTCATCACGGCCGTGTAATTATTTTTCTTGCCGGCTTTTTGATAGCTTCCGCTGACGCCCGTATTCTTCTTGATTTGGGTGATAGCATTTTGTACGGCGCTTACTCCGTTAAAATATCCTGACTGCACATTATACACAGTTGCTGTTTTGCTTTGGGCATACTTTTGAACGTTCCCTTTGACGCCCGTTTTCTGCTGCAGCTGTTTCACTAAACCTGCCGCATTATTTGCATTTGAAATGTCAGAGGCTGTCACGGTGATATTCGGACTGGCCTTTGCCGTGACTTTCAGCGACGATTGCAATCCTGTTTCCTTTTGAAAATCAGTTTGAATCTGAGCGGCTTTTTGATCGCCGGAGATTGTTCCCGATTGGATCTGAAACCGGGCTGTTTCCCGTTTGATCTGACGGTATGACGCTTTCACGCCCGTCTGCTTCGTCAACCCTTGCGAGAGCGCTTTTGCATCTACATCGGCCGCCATCTCAGAAGTCACGACCTGCATATACGGCTGTTTTGTCCCCGCCGGCTTGACGGCGCCGGTCACGCCCGTTTTTTTCGTCAGTTCGGCAAGAAGATTTTTCGGCTGCCGCTCGTCTGACAGAACGCCTGATGTGACGGTCACGTAAGGCTGTTTGCTTCCGCTTGCGCTGTAAGTGCCGGCCACGCCCGTCTGCTTTGTAAAATCTTTCAGCACGGTTTTCGCATCCGTTTCATCGTGTAAGCCTGAAGCTGAGATTTGATAAGTGAGCGGCGCATTTCCGGCTTTCTTTGCGTCAGCCTGCCACCCCGTATCCTTTTTCAATTTCGCTGCCGCTTGAAGCGCCTCGTTCTCAGAAGCAAATTGCTGCTTCGTTTCCAGCTCGTAAACGGAGTAGTCGCTGTATGCGGCATCGGCGTGCTGTGTAACGGTGCTAAAGACAAGGAAAACGGCGGACAATAACATAGGTGCAACAAATCTCTTTTTCATTCCTTCTCCTCTTTCTGATTCAATTGGTTTCTATCAAACTAGTTTATTTATCGGCCGGCCTTCTTCATTTTTACAGAGAGAAATCACCCAGTTTTCCAAATAAAAAAAACTTAATCCCAGAGCTGGGATTAAGTTTGGTTTTATATATGAGAAACGATGATCGTGCAATCTCCGTTTATCGTAAAGTCAGGCATCTGATCCGGCAGTATGAAATGCGCGCCTTTTTCAAGCTTGGCGGACTTGCCTTCAAAGATAATGGAGCCGCTTCCTTCTGTGACGCTGCACAGCATAAACGGAGCGTCCTGGGTCATTTCCGCCGTCCCGCTGATATCCCATTTGTATACAGAAAAATATTCTCCCTGCACAAAGGTTTTAATGGTGACGCCTTTTCTCGTTTCAGTTGATTCATCCAAAAATCCGTCCACATGAGGAACGGTGGCGGCGTTGACGGCATCGCGGATATGCAGCTCACGCGCCCCGCCGTTTTGATCTGTACGCCCGTAATCATATATCCGGTAGGCGGCGTCTGAATTCTGCTGTATTTCCAGCACGAGCGCCCCGGCGCAAATGGCATGGATGGTTCCGCTCGGCACATAATAAAAATCGCCGGGTTTGATCTTCACGCGGCGCAGCAGGCCTTCCCAGTCACCGCTGTTAATCATGGTGACAAGTTCCGCTTTCGAACGGGCCGTATGGCCGTATATGATTTCCGCATTTTCTTTACAGTCAATAATGTACCAGCACTCAGATTTCCCCGTTTCGCCCTGTCCATGCTCCTCGGCGTCATAATCGTCAGGGTGGACTTTAACGGACAGATGATGTTTGACGTCCAGTATTTTCGTCAGCAGCGGAAACCGGTCCCCTTCCGTTCCGCCGAATAATTCTCTATGCTGATCCCACAGTTCCATCAAGGTTTTCCCTTGATACGGACCGCTTTTGACCGTGCTCATTCCGTGCGGATGGGCTGATATCGCCCAGCATTCGCCGGTTGTTTCTGAAGGTATGTCATATCCGAATCGTTCGCGTAATAACGTGCCGCCCCATATTTTTTCTTTACATACAGGCTGTAGAAAAATCGGCTCTTGCGTCATGTTCGTTCCCCTCCCCTTAAAAAGCGGCTCATATCCCATTCCCCCTGTGTCTTTTTTAAAACACGGAGGGAGCCGCGGTTTAAACAATATGTATAAAATGGCTGACCTGCTCATTATACCATTCGGATGGGGCGGAATGCTCAGTCATTTCCTATTCCAGAATAAAATGCCTTGTTTGTCGCAAATTAAAATAACTGATGGAAAGGGGGGAACATTATGACGATACATGCGGAGCTCGGCAAAAACCTTGAAGCGCTGAAAAAACGGATCGGCCAAAGCGATGACATGATGTTTTATTCGTTTACGTACGGAAACGGCAAATGTGACGCCTGTCTTATATATATAGACGGACTGACCGAGAATCAATTGCTTGCGGAATATATTATTTCGCCCGTGCAGGCGGCCGCCCTGCATCAAGAGGAACCGGCTGAAATACCGCCGTCATCCATCTCTTTCGGCTATCGTCACACCCGGCTTTCTTCACTTAAGGACGCGGAGGCAGACATTTTTTCCGGCAAATCGGTTTTGCTGGCGGAGGGATGGGAGGAAGCCCTTTCGTTTGAGACGGAAACATTTAAAATGCGTGATATTGAAGAACCGGCTTCAGAAGTGCTTGAACGGGGGCCGAGGATAGGTTTTGTCGAAAAGCTCCGAACGAACACGGCGCTTTTGCGCGAGCAGTCCGGTGATCCCAACCTCCAGATCAAAGAGATCACACTCGGCGAACGGACAAAAAAGCGGATCGCCGTTGCTTACATTCGGGATATTGCGCCTGATGATGTTGTAAAAGAAGTGATGAAAAGACTGGATTCGATCACCATTGATGACATTCCGGAATCAGGAACGATCGAGCAGCTTATTGAAGATAACACGTATTCCATTTTCCCGACCGTCTTGACGACCGAACGGCCCGACCGGGTTATGGGCGCTCTTTTGGAAGGAAGGGTCTCCATTCTTGTAGACGGAACGCCTTTTACCCTTTTGGTGCCGGCTACCATTGATGAATTTATCCACTCACCTGACGATTATAATCAGCGGTGGGTTCCGGTTAACTTTCTCAGGCTGCTTCGGTATACATGCATTTTAATCACGATTTATTTACCCGGCCTTTACATATCGCTCGTTACGTTTCACACGGGGCTTTTACCGACGAGAATGGCGGTGACGATTGCCGGAAGCAGATTGAATGTTCCGTTTCCCCCTTTTGTTGAAGCGTTTATTATGATTTTTACGATTGAGATGATCAGAGAAGCCGGACTCAGGCTGCCGAAGCCGATCGGACAGACGATCGGCCTGATCGGGGGCGTGGTGATCGGGCAGGCCGCCGTTCAGGCGAACATCGTCAGCGCGATGATGGTCATTATCGTATCCGTTACGGCATTGGCTTCTTTTACGGCGCCCTCCTATGCGTTCAATTTTCCGCTGAGACTCATCCGTATTTTTTCGATGATTTTGTCGGCGATATTAGGTTTATACGGACTGATCATGTGTTATCTGCTTGTCGTCGGCCATCTGATGCGCCTGAAAAGCTTCGGCCAGGACTATCTTATTCCGATCATGGCGCAGCCGGGACAGGACTTAAAAGATACGATCGTCAGACTGCCGACGCCTCTTTTGAAAAAACGGCCGACCAGAAAAGAGACGAAAGATAAAATCAAGCAAAGGTGATCACCATGAAAAACCGGAAGACAAGCTGTCGTTTATGCAGACACTTCTCATGGTAAGCGGAACAATGATCGGAGCGGGCGTGTTAACACTGCCGCGCTCCGCCGCAGCAGCGGACAGTCCGAGCGGATGGATCATTATTCTTGTGCAGAGTCTCGTGTTTATCGGCATCGTCCTGCTCTTTATGCCGTTTTTGCAGAAAAACAGCGGGGAAACCATTTATGAGCTGAATCAAAGCATCCTGGGCCGCGCCATCGGTTCTCTTCTGAATTTATTCATCAGCTGTTATTTTGTCGTCACCGTCTGTTTTCAAGCCCGTTTTCTCGGTGAGGTCATCAATTACTTTTTACTGAAAAATACGCCGATGGGTGTCGTCATATTCATCTTTCTGGCGGTCGGCATCTACCATGTGACCGGCGGGGTCTATCCCATTTCAAAACTCTATGCCTATCTGTTCCCGATTGCGATCGTCATTCTGATTGTGCTGCTCATATTCAGCCTGAGACTGTTTAAGCTGGATTTCGTCCGCCCGGTCATGGAAGGAGGCTACAAAAGCTTTTTTGAGCTGTTTCCGCGGACCCTTCTGTATTTTTCAGGACTTGAGGTGATTCTTTATCTGGTGCCGTTTATGAAAAATCCGAAGCAGGCGAAAAAGGCTGCCGTCTTCGGCATCGCAGGCGCAGGCTTATTTTACAGCTTTACGCTGCTTGTCGTAATTGGCTGTATGTCGATCGCTGAAGCCAAAACGGTGACATATCCGACCATTTCCCTGATTCACGCCTTGGAAATCCGCGGTATTTTCATCGAAAGGTTTGATATCTTTCTTTTAATTACGTGGACATGCCAGCAGTTCACCTGTATGCTCGGTTCTTTTAAAGGAGCGCATCTCGGATTAAACACCATTTTCAAACTGAAAATAAAACAATGCCTGGCTGCTGGGGGGCTTATTGGCAGTGACATTCGGCCTTTCAATGTACCCCGATGATATCAACAGTGTGTTTGCATTCGCGAATATTCTCGGATATGCGTTTTTTGCCGTCATTATGATTCCTTTTCTCATCTGGTTTGTCAGCTGGATGAAAAAAATAGCCGGGAGGAAACAGACGTCATGACACATTTCGTAAAATGGGCGGCGGCGCTTTTCATACTGATGACGCTTTCAGGGTGCTGGGACGCGAAGGAAGTCGAAAAGCTGTCTTTCGCCCGGGGGCTGGCGATAGACGAGACGAGTGACCGCCGATATAAATTAACCTATCAAAACCTGCTGCCCCAAAGTGAAAACAGCCAGGCTTCCGGCCGGCCCGTGTTTGTCAATGTGACGTCGCGGGGGGATACCATTCTTGAAGCCGTCAGTGAAGTCGCTTTAAAAGATCCGCCCGTTTACAGCGATCATTTAAAAGTGCTGATATTCAGCGACAAATTGCTGGCCGACCAAAATATACTGCAGATGATGAATCATTTTATCCGCGATGATGAATTAAGGCGGAGCAGCTATCTCTTCGCGGCAAGAGGCAAAGCGTCCGATATTCTGACGGAGCCGACGCCGAATCAGCAGCAGCCCATGCCCGCGGAAAAGCTGATCGACCTTACGAACAACGGCGGCTACAACGGGAAGATTTTAAAACCGCTCCGAATCGGGAGAGCTTCGATTTACTGCCATAATAAACTCAGTTTTCTCATTCAGGCCGTCAGCAATCAAAAAGGAAAACGGTGTATGACGGAGCGGCCATTATCAAAAACGGAAAACAAAACAGATTGGCGGGCTTTCTGTCATCATACGAAGTACAGAGCCTGAATTGGCTGATGGGGACGATACGGGGCGGCGTGCTGCCCGCTTTGGATAAAGGGGGGCATCCGATTACCTTCGAGATCAAAAAATCAACATCCTCCATCACCCCCCTGCTGAAAAACGGGAAGCTGTCATTTCATGTAGCGGTGAAAACAAAAGGCCTTTTGTCAGAGGATCAATATGCCGGAGAAGATTCATTCGATCAGCACTATTTAAACGGGCTGGAAAAGGTTTTCGAAAAAAAACTGAAAAGCGATATGAAAGAAGTCATCGATAAGCTGCAGAATCAATATGAAACGGACCCTGTATTCTTTTCTGACAGAGTCCGCATTCAATATCCCGACTATTGGAAGAAAGTGAAGCACCGCTGGGATGAGACCTTCTCCGAAGCGGCCTTTGACTATGATGTTTCCATTCAGATTACCAACTTCGGAACGATGGGACGGTAGCCTTCAGCGTGTTTTTTCGACACGAAGGAGAATTTGATAAATCCTGCTTTGTTCGGGCAGCTGTGTCACCGGAAATTGCATCGATTGCGCCATTCGTGTGATTTCCTGTAAAAACAGCTGCACCCGCTCATCCACGTGAACATACGTATAGGACTGCTTTTTCACGTCAAATGTCTCTTCCGGAAAGAGCGTGCGCACCGTCTGCGGCGTAAAAAACCGCAAGTGGGTGCGGTCGAGAATGCCGGCGTCTCTGTATGTCCAGTCACCGAGCAGAAGCGGGAACAGCGCTTCGGCGTGGGAAATATTCGGAATGCTGCAAACAATTGATCCGGCAGGCGACAAATAGGATGAGTACGTTTCAATGACGCGCCACGGGTCTTTTAAGTGCTCAAGGATGTCCGCGAAAATGATGCAATCAAAAAAGCCTTCCGGATAAGGCAGCTTCACTTTTTCGACATCTTCCTGCAGCACCGCTTCATAATGACCTTTTGCCGCTTGCGCCGCCAGCGGGTGCAGTTCTATTCCGTACAGTTCGCAAGGCTGTCTGTTTTGAAGTTCCAGCCCCGTAGCTCCCGCACCGCAGCCGACATCAAGTATCCGTTTCGCCTCCCGGGGAACGAGCTCCGCAATTTCCGGTCTCGGATGAGTAAAGTACGTAAAATCAGTGCCCCATTTTTCCGTAAAACGCTGGCGGTTCTCCGAATATAACTGATTGATATTGATATCCTGATTAGCCGTAAACGTCGCATGCCCGTGGTGATGCACAAAGGCATCGAGAGCGATGTGCAGGCTGTAGCCTTTTTGCAGGGCGCGCAGACATAGGTCATCATCTTCAAAAGAACCGTATCCGAATTGCTCATCGAACGGGCCGATGTCTTCAATGACGCTTCTTTTCACCAGAAGACAGAAGCCGACAAGGCGCAGCACCCGCTTTGTATGATGCTTTTCCCGGGCGCAATACGCCTCCGCGAATGACTCCAGCTCATCAAGCGATTGATACGCGTCATGGATCATTTGCGCGCCGCTGACATAGTTGCTGACGGGCCCGACCATACCGGTTTTTTCAGATTGATACAGCACCCTCAGCATGGAGGTGAGCCAATTTTTCGTGACCATCGTATCGTTGTTCAGAAACAGCAGATTTTCTCCCCCTGCCGCTTCGATTCCCTGGTTGCACCCCTTGGCGAACCCGAGGTTTTTTTCATTAAGGACGACTTTGACGTCAGGCAGATTTGATATGTATTCTCTCGTTCCGTCTGAGGAACCGTTGTCAACTATAATCAGTTCAATCTTATCTTTGTCGGTGTATCGTTCAATGCTGGCCAGACATTGTTTCGTCAGCTCAAGTTCATTATATGTAAGGATAATAATACTCGTTTTCACCGGCATCCCCGCCTTTATCGTGACTTTATACAACGTATGACATATCCCCGTCATTTATGTGACCGGGC
Source organism: Paenibacillus lentimorbus NRRL B-30488 (assembly GCF_000411595.1). NCBI lineage: Bacteria > Bacillati > Bacillota > Bacilli > Caryophanales > Paenibacillaceae > Paenibacillus > Paenibacillus lentimorbus. The sequence continues at coordinate 71,982 of NZ_ANAT01000033.1, forward strand.
ACCCGCTCGGCATCCGTTTTGAGGGGCCGGTGAATAACCGCCCCCCTAAAACTGAATATTACGGATGAACTGTCCGCCGATTTGATTCTGATCCCGAGCCTCCGTTACGGCTTTTCAGATCCTGCTCAATTTCTTCAAGGCTTTTCCCCTTCGTCTCGGTCACTTTAAACCGGACGAACAGGAATGCCAGTATCCCGATCGCGGCATAAATGAGAAATAAATAGCTGATGCCGACTGCTTCCATTAACATCGGATAGGTTAATGAGACAATCAATGTTCCGGCATGCAGCATCAAAGTGGAGACACCCGTCCCGATACCCCGGACATGCAGCGGGAATAATTCAGGAAGCATGACCCACACGGCAGGCCCCCAGCTGACCGCAAACACAATGATAAACAGGCCTAAACAAATCACCGTTGTCCATGATGCGGCTGCTGAATGTTCAAAGAAAAGATTGACCGCGGCCAATACGAGCAGACTGATGACCATGCCCGCATTTCCAGCCAGCAGCAGCGGCTTCCGGCCGATCTTATCAATGACTTTAATAGCCGCAAGCGTCATGATGACATTGACGGCGCCGATTCCGACCGTTCCCAATATAGACGCGGAATTGCCGAACCCGACACTGGTAAATGTTTTCGGTGCGTAATAAATAATTGTATTTGTCCCGATGAATTGCTGCAAAAAGGCAAGTCCGAGGCCGGCAATCAGCGCGGGTCTCACCCACGGCTCAAACAATTCTTTCAAGCCGCCTTCGTTTTCCTTTTCCGCTTCTTTCATCTGATCAATCTCATCATCAATATTCTTCGTTCCCCGCAATGATGAAAGGATTTCTCTTGCTTTCTCTTCTTTGCCGATCGTAAACAGCCAGCGCGGGCTTTCCGGCATAAATAAGATTCCGATCAGCAGAATGACTGACGGCACAACCGCAAGTCCAAGCATCCAGCGCCAAGCGCCTGCATCGGCAAATATATAGTTCACGATATAAGAAACGAGGATTCCGACCGTAATCATCAGCTGATTCAGCGAAGAAAGCGCCCCCCGTTTATGCTTCGGAGCCAGCTCCGATAAATAGAGCGGGACGATCGTTGTAGATGTTCCGACAGCCAGTCCGAGAATAATCCGGAAAAGAACCATCACCCCTGTATTCGGGGCAAAAGCGACTCCTAAACCGCCTATACAAAACAGCAGCGCCGCTCCCATGATGGCCTTCCGCCTGCCGAACCGGTCGGTCAGTTTGCCGGCGAATCCCGATCCGAGAATCGCCCCCGCCAATAACGAACTGACGACGAGGCCTTCTGTAAAGGCGTTCAGTCCCAGTTCTTTTTTCATAAACAAAATAGCTCCGGAAATGACCCCGGTATCATATCCGTATAACGCGCCGCCGAGTGCGCCGAAAAAATAGAGCCATTTATTCGAGTGTATGCTTTTCATGTTATATAGACTCCCTTCATCCAACGCTGTATCCGCGCGGAATTGTTCTACTGCTTCTTTTGCCTGTTTCCGATTGTTTCAAACCTTCCGCACCGTTAATATCCATTATTTTACTGATTATTTTTTACAAAGCGCCGAAACATTTCCCGCTTCCTGCCGTCCAATATAATGTGAACCTGATGCAAAAATAACAGTAGATGTTGTCGAAATAGAGAGAAAGATTTAGAATTTTCTCATTTGCAGAGTTGCTCCAAGTCAACAATTATGGTACGCTTCACAAAGAATAGAAACGAGAGGTAATGATATGGAAGAACGATCTCAACGCAGAAAAAAGAAAAGACGCCTCAGAAAATGGGTGAAATTTGTACTGGTATTCGCCGCTTTCTTATTGGTGATCGCCGGTTCCGTCGGCACCTACGCATTTGTGAAATTGAATAATGCAACCAAAGAAGCGCACGTCAGCCTTGACCGCGGCGACCAGTCCGTAAAACGGATCAAAGAATTTGACCCGAAGAAGGATTCTTTCACCGTATTGCTTTTAGGAATAGACGCCCGTGACAATAAGGGCGAATCAGTAGATGACGCAAGAAGTGACGCCAATGTGCTCGTCACCTTCAACCGGAAAAAGAAAACAGCGACGATGCTCAGCATTCCGCGGGATTCCTATGTCAACATTCCGGGTCACGGCTATGACAAATTCGCGCACGCACATGCTTACGGCGGTTATAATTTAACTTATAAAACAGTAGAAAACATGTTTGATATTCCGGTAGATTATGTGGTTGAGAGCAACTTCGACGCGTTCCGCGATGTCGTCAATGAGTTGAACGGCGTTACGGTAAATGTGAAAAGCCAGAAAATTGCCGATCGTATTAAAGTCGATACAAAAGGAAAAGTCGTGCTGAAGCCGGGCGTCCAGACGCTTGACGGTGAGCAGGCACTGGCTTATGTAAGAACACGCAAAGCGGACACCGATCTGATGCGCGGACAAAGACAGATGGAAGTGCTGAGCGCCATTATTAAAAATCTAAATCGTTAAGCTCGATCCCATCTTATGACGATATCGTCGACAGCTTAGGGAAAAACTTGAAAATGAACTTATCTCTTAATGACGCCATCGGTCTGTTCCCGTTTATCACATCGCTGAAATCGGTGAATTCTTTGCAGCTGACAGGTTCAGACAGCTACATTTACACTCCTCAGTACGGCAAAAATATTTATTACTTCAAGCTGAATGAGGAAAACCTTCAAGAAGTAAAAACGAAATTAAAAAATGATTTAGACGCGTAAGATGTCACGGCGGGATTAGCAAATCCCGCCGTTTTTCTGTTGAAAAAAGGACATGAAGGTATAGCCTTTTAACTGACGGCTTTCTGCTGATTTCGCACAAAGCTGAACATACTACATGAAGCAGCTTTATTTTTAAGGAGGGCATCCATACATATGAAATTGATAGCCATTGACTTAGACGGCACATTACTGAATTCGGACAGTGTGATTTCTCCGGAAAACAGAGCGGCTTTACAAAGAGCGGATGAAGCGGGCATTCTCGTGGCCATCTGCACGGGCAGAGCCACGTTTGATGTAAAAGCGCTCTTAAAGGATTTGGATATTCCGATCATTGCTGCAAACGGCGGGACAGTCCATGACAAAGGATACCGCCTCGTCAGCCGCCTCTTAATGGATCAGCAGGCCGGAAAGGATATCGCCGCTTATTTAACGGACAAAGACATTTACTTTGAGGTCTATACAGATGATCATCTGCTGTCCCCGTTTGACGGCGAGTCCAAACTGCAGGCAGAACTGGACATTCTGAAAAGCGCCAATCCCAAGGAAGATATTCAGACATTATGGGAGGGCGCAAAGACGCAGTTCAAACAATTCGGCATTAAACCCGTACAGGATATACAGGCGATTTTTAACGGAGACGAACATGTTTACAAGCTTCTTTGTTTCTCTTTTGATATGGAAAAACTGAGAAACGCCAAAGAAGAAATTACACATCATCCGAAATTATCCCAGACATCTTCCGGAAAACACATTATCGAAATCCTCCCTGCCGGTTCCGGAAAGGGACGTGCTCTGACGGAGCTTGCCTCACTGTACGGAATTGAAAAACAGGATATTTACGCCATCGGCGACAGCCCGAATGATTTCTCCATGTTTGAAGCGGCGGGAAACCGCATCGCCATGGGCAATGCGATTGATGAACTGAAAGAAAAAAGCACGTATATTACAAAAAGCAACGATGAAAACGGCGTCGCATATTTCATCAACCGGCTTCTCGACAACAGGAAATAAAAGGTAAAAGCCAGGTCTTTCACGGCCTGGCTTTTCACGTTTCCCAAAAAAGAAATTTCCAAAATTGAAAATAAATTGTAAGATAAAGAAAAAGGAGTTTCATGATGTCGAATGCAATCGCTATTATAGGATTTTTAGCTTTTCTCTGCGCAGTCGGATACGGAATGTTTCATCTCATATGCAAAGCGGCAAAAAAGAAAAACATTTTTCAAAAAAGCTGTTTTGGCCTCTTCTCATCGGCGGATTTATCCTGCTTCTGACCGGTGCCTCCCTCGCAGAGCCGGACGCCTCGGCCGTGAAGGCAGAGGAGAAATACAGCACCCTTGATACCGCTTATCAAAAATTGACGAAGGAACACCAGGCGCTTGAGAAAAAATATGAAAGCATCAGTGCCGCGGCCGAAAAGGAGAAATCCGAAGCTGAAGCTGGCAACGAAGAAAAACTCAGCAAACTCAGCCAAGAGATAAGCAAGCTGAAAAAAACAAACAAATCACTCAAACAAGACAATGAGAAATTAAAAAATTCACACAAAAAGCTCGAAAAGACCGCTGAAACGCTTCAGTCAGAAAATAAAACTTTAAAGCGGCAGAAAGCAGAAACAAAATCCGAAAACGCGGAAACGGCGCAAAACAACGCCCCTTCCTCCGGCGGACATGCCGAAACGAAAGCAGCCGGCACCTCACAGGGATGCGACATTAAAGGCAGCCGGAACGGCATTTATCACACACCGGGAAGTACATACTATGACCGGACGACAGATCCCGCGGAAATGTTCTGTTCTGTAGAGGATGCGGTGGCGGCCGGATACAGAGCGCCGAAACGGTAAAAGAAAAAGACGTCAGAGACACTCTCTGACGTCTTTTTTTACGGAAGCCGGATGCCGCCCGCATATTTGTCCTTCCAATAAGCGCTTGTGTTCATATTTGTTATGGTAACGCCTGCGGACACGGTGACATGAATCACTTGTCCGTTCCCGATATAAATGGCCGGATTCAGGCTTTCCGCTTTAAAGAAGACCAGATCGCCGGGCTTCAGATCTTGTTTATCGACCGGAACGCCCGCCTGCATCTGCTTGTCGGCATAACGCGGCAGGCTGATTCCTTTCGCTTTTTGATAGATGTATTGAACAAATCCCGCCGTATCAAAGCCGGTTTCCGGTGAAACGCCGCCTTTCAGATAAGAAATTCCGATATGATCGGCCGCTGTGGACACAACGGGATTGTCTTTAGAAATGGCTAAATTGCTGAATCGGCGCACCCCTGTGAAATGTTTTTTCCAATAATCTTCCGCCAAGTAAGAAATGGTGACTTTTTCGGAGCGGCTTGCTTGGATGAACCTTCCCTCTCCCGCATAAATGCCCGCATGGGAAATTCCTTTTTTATACGTGTCGCTGAAATAAATCACGTCCCCGGGCTTTATGTCGCTCAGTTTGATTTTCTCACCGACCAGCCACTGCTGTTCCGCAGATCTCGGCAGGTAAATGTGAAGCTTGTTTTCAAAAACATATTGGACCAGCCCCGAACAGTCGAATCCCGCTTCAGGCGTGCTTCCGCCGAATACATACGGAATGTCGAGGTAACGGGCTGCCTCCTGAACGATCGGATCATCAGCCAGTTCCGGATCTTTTGTCATCCGCTTTGCGCCAAGATATAAATTCATCCAATAACTGCTTTTTTGAAAGCGTGTGACGGTTACGCCTTCTGACGGAGAACTGTGTATCATCTCTCCGTTTCCGATATACAGACCGTCATGGACAGGCGTATTTTGTGTTGAATCCGACTTTTTGAAAAACACAAGATCTCCCGGTAAAAGGTCATTTTCTTTGACGGCGGCTCCGACTTTCCATTGATCACTGACCGTTCTCGGCAGATGGATGTTCTGCCTGCTGAAAAGATAATGCATCAATCCGGACGGATCAAAACCGTCCTCAGGCTCTTCGCCTCCGTAAACATATTTATTTCCGACAAGTTTTTGCGCGTCTGAAACGATCAGGACAGAAACTTGAGAATCCGCTTCGGCAATTTCCGTTCTCGTTACTGCAGGTGCCACAAGACAAATCATAAGGCCGGCAAGGATGTACTTCCTCCAGCTTGTGAGCATGTTTTCTATTCACTCTCCTCATTTTTAGTAGTTTTTACATCGGTAACTTTTAACAAATGTTTAGGAGAGCACAAAAAAAAGAATGCCCGATATGGGCATTCTTTACTGGATTCGGAACAAACAATATGCCGGCAAGCGGAATCATGCGCTTATTTTGCGCCCGCTGTGTCCTCTTGCTGAATTTTTTTGCATTTCCGTGTCAATTTTTTGTTTTTCCTGATCTGTGAGCTGATCATTGTATTTAAACGCAGACATAAACATAAATACCATAATGATCGCGGCAAACGGCCATCCCGCTTTAATGATTTTCATTTGTTTTTCACTCCGCTTTCTTTTTTAAGATATCGCTGTGATCCACATCAAACGTTAATTTTCCATCCTTGACGCTCCACTTGAAATTCGATTCTTTCGTCAGTTCACGTACGATCGTTTTATGATTGATGCTGCCTTTTTTAACCGGTGCAGGCGTTGCTTCATGAATGTTCATCGGCGTGACTTCAAAGCGTCCCGTGCCGTTTTTCTGCAGATGATATTGAACAAGCGCCGTGTCTCTCGTTCTTGTCCACCCCTGGTCGAATACGAAGTTGCCCAGGCTGTAGAAAATAACGGTGCCGTGGTACATTTCGATCGGTTCCAGCACGTGCGGATGGTGTCCCACGATAATATCCGCTCCGGCATCTGACATTGCTCTTGCCAATTGGCGCTGTCTGTCATTCGGATCATTATCGTATTCCTGTCCCCAGTGTGTTTGAACAATGACAAGATCTGCTTTCTTTTTGGCTTTAGAAATCATCGGAATAAACAGCTCTGGATCGGCCGGAAGCACACCCGGCGCATTTCGTTTAGCTGCAAAGCCTTTTCCGGAAACATCAGTGAAACCCAGTGTTGCGATTTTGATTCCGTTTACATCTTGATAAGAAATGTTCTGCTCGGCTTCCTTCAGCGTGAGGCCCGCTCCGACAAGTTCAAGATTTTGCTTTGAAAACTCTTCAACCGTATCCCGCATTCCTTGAGGGCCGTAATCCATCGCATGGTTGTTGGCTGCCGTGAGAACGGTGAAATTCATGTCCTTCAATACTTTTACGGCATCTTTGTTTGACTGAAGGTGGATATTTTTTTCTGCTTCTTTGTAGTTCTTTTTATATGTAACCGGGTTTTCAAAGTTCCCCGACACATAGTCGGATGCTTCGAAGAATGGCTTTGCGTAACGGAAGACACTCTCCGTGCCTTTATGCTTTGTCACTTTCTCGACATTCCGGCCCATCATAATATCTCCGACGAATGAAGCTGATACAAGGTCATCGGCATTTCTTTTCACACTCGGCGTTTCCGCCTTCCCTGTCAGGATGCAGACGAACATCAGGCAAAAGACGATCGGCAGCGCGATAAAAACGTGAAGATTGGTCTTCTTTTTCTGCTGTTTGGTCAGCTTCAGCAGTTTTTCTTGAAAGCTTAATTGTTTTTTCATCGTTTGACACACCTTACATTAGATTAAGTAGTAAGCAAACATAATGGCAAAAGTTGCGCCGCTTAAGAACAGCGTGCTGGCGAATGTAATCGTTAATCCCTGTTTCTGAATGGTATTGGCGATCAGACCCGGTACGATGATACCGATTCCGCGGAATTCTGATATCTCAAACGGTACGATCGGGTAAAGAAAATCAAGGGCGATTTTTAAGCAGATTCCCGTTATCAGCATAGCTGCGAATTTTCTGCGTCCGTACAAAATCATAAATCTGGATAAACCGTATTTGACGATCACGTATGTAAGAAGACTCACTAACAATACGAGTAAAATAAAGACCGGCTGGTTAAAAACGAGCCCTAAATAACCCGGCACGACTAAACCGGCAGGTACGATACCTGTTTTTTCCGCGAAAATTAAACTGATTAACACGCCTAAAATAAGTGAAATGTATAAATCTGATCCGAACATTTATCCTTTTCCTCCTAGCTAACGAGCTGTTTCACCTTATACTCTTGGATTTTTTCAATTAATGGTTCCGCTGAACCGTGGATATTGCCGACGCCATATATGACACGGTTTTGCATTCTTGTTTTCAGCACGTCCATGATTTCGTCTGTTGATTTATATTCCAGATCGTGCAGTGTATCGGCAGGAATCTTGCCTTCTTCATAAGCTCTGACGATCGGTTCCGTCGTTTCGCCGATGAGTATGAGTTCCTTCGTTTTAATGTACGGAAGCACGTCGTTTGCGAACTGAATCGTTCTGTCCACACGGTCGGCGCGGCAGTTCATGATGACGATCGGTTCATCTGTCGGGTAGCCGATTTCCTTTACACGTTTCCATATATTTAAAGTAGAAGATGCATCATTTGCGGCAAAGCCGTTTACGAAATGACCGGGCTCCTTCGTGCTGAGCAGCGGCAGGATTCTCATGGCGCCAGGATCAGGCGGCGCGTTCAGCATTCCTTTAAACGCCGTTTCTTCATCTATCCCAAGAGCCTGGGCAACGCCGAGCGCCAGGGAAGCGTTATCAGGAAAGACCATATATTCAAATTTTCGAAGGTATTCATCTGTAATTTTAGAGTTATCCGCAATAATGACTTCGGTATTCCGCTCTGCGGCTTTTTCTTTAAAGAAGTCTGTGTATTCACTGTCTGTAATGACAAGGTGACCGTTATACGGTATCGTCGCGGTAAAAGCTTCAGCTATTTCATCAAGCGTCGGCCCCATGACATCCATATGGTCTTCAAGCACATTCACGATGACGCCGATGTTGGCTTGAAGGAGTTCTTCCTGAAAGATAATCTGATAATCCGGGTTAACCGCCATACATTCACTGACAATGGCATTGGCGCCCCGTTCTACGGTTTCCTTCATTACTTCTTTTTGCTCGCCGATATTCGGGCCCTGCGGTTTCCGTTTGATCGGTTTCTCCTCAGGTGTATCCCAATAGATCATCCTTGCATCTGTTCCCGTCGTTTTTCCGACTGTTTTGTAGCCCGCCTCCATCAGTATTCCGGTCGTCAGCCTCGTTACGGTTGACTTTCCGCGGATACCATTAATATTGACGCGTACTGGCAGAGCATCGATATTCTTCTGATGCCGCCTTTTTTCAATGATTCCGATGATTAGTACGGCAGCACAGGCTATAATGAGTAACCACATTGATTTTTGACATCTCCTTCTGTATTGATAAATTCATTCATCAGTATATAGCTTCACTATGAATTCTCAATCGGCATTATGTAACATAATCTTCCCGCTTTCACTGAGCCAAACTTCTCTATTAGTGACGCTATTCTTCCTATGATCGAATTGCTTTTTTTGGGAATAGGCAGGACTTCAACCTTACTTCAATTTTCCAAAAGAAAAATGAATGCGTTTACATTTCCGCACAGAAATTCATTTGGACCAATGGGACTATACGCGTTCCGGAAGAAAAAGATGTAATGATAATCCATCTTTTACAGCCTGTTATATCAGCGTTTTCCGCACTGCGCATACATTTCGGGACTCTATGTCCGCTGTTTGCAGACTGCCTGTTTTGTTAAGGATAAGGTCTTAAAGTCATTCATTTTTCCCCCGTATCCTGCTTTCAGTCCCATTCCAAAATAACTAGCAGAATGACTGGTACGTGACAGAAAAAGACGGGTCCGGAGTGTTTACAAGAAATATACATTTTGTATGCGGAAAGCCTATCTCCTTTTAAAGCATTTACAGGACATTTATCACTCTTTTGAAATAATTTTAATAAATCTTTATATTCGTTCAAGAAAAGTTCATCCATAATTGTGAAGTTCTTGGTAAAACATCGAGAAACTCCTCTATTTTATAAAATGCATAAAAAAGGAATACCCGCTGAAAACTACAGATAACCGGGAAAGGAGGCGGTCTGATGTCTGCGGATAAACAAAACAAACGGATTCCCGGCGATTTTGAATCGGCTGTACGGGAAATGCAGGAGCTGATGTGTGTTTGCGGCGATTTTAAAATACGAAGGATCAAACTGCAGGACCGTCATACCGCTTTCTTTTATATTGAACAAATGATAGAAGAACAGAAGCTGAATGAGTTTCTGTTAAGCGACACCCTGCAGAACGGTCCGCTTGAGGAAACGATGAATGCCGTCAGCAGTGCGGAAACGGATGAAACCAGAAAACTCATTGACGGGATTTTGGCAGGCCAGGTTGTTTTTCTCAGCGATGCATCAAGGAAAGCGAAGCTGTTTTCCGTCGGGCAGAATCCGCTGCGTTCCATTATGGAACCCGAATCTGAAAGTATCGTCCGCGGCGCCCATGACGGGTTTGTGGAAAGTTTGGAAACGAACATTCATCAGCTGCGGTTTCACATACAGGACCGCCATCTCTCCGTTCATTATATGGATATCGGGGAAAGAGCCAAATCAAAGGTTGCGGTTATCTTTGTTGAGAATATCGCCAATCCGGAGATTGTGGAGGAAGTGAAGCGGCGCCTGTCATACCTGCGTATAGACAGCGTGCTTGCGCCCGGAGTTATCGAGGAGTCGATAGAAGATAATTCGTTTTCCATTTTTCCGCAGATCGTTCATACGGAACGGCCGGATAAAGCAAAAGCATGCGTGATGGAAGGCTGTGTGCTGATCATGATGGATGGGAGCCCGTCGGCCTTGATTGCCCCGATCACGTTCTTTTCTTTTTTTCAATCGCCGGATGACTACAGCACGAGGTGGATTTCCGCCAGTTTTTTGAGAGTGCTGAGATTTTCCGCCTTTATGATCGCGATTACGCTGCCCGCTTTTTATATCGCGCTGATTGCGTTTCATTTTGAAGTCATTCCCAACGATCTGATTATCACCATGAAAAATTCGATAGTTGATATTCCCTTCCCTCCGCTGATAGAAGCCATGATTATGGAGATTACCATTGAACTGATCCGCGAAGCCGGTATCAGGCTGCCGAAACCGATCAGTCAGACGATCGGCATTGTCGGCGGTCTCGTGATCGGTGACGCGGTCGTTCAGGCGGGACTCATTTCTAATATGATGATTATCGTCGTAGCCGTTACGGCTGTTTCTTCTTTTGTGCTTCCTTCATATGAAATGAGCACGTCCATTCGAACGCTCAGATTTCCGCTTATGTTTCTGGCATCCTCGTTCGGTTTTATCGGCATCGGACTCGGCTTCGGACTTATTCTGATGAACCTGTGCAAGCTTGAATCACTCGGCGTTCCTTATTTATCATCTCTGACGCCGTTTCATTTCAGTGACTTGAAGGATGCATTTATCCGACTGCCGGCTTGGTTTATTAAAAGAAGGCCTTTTTATTTGAGACCGCAAGACTCAAAGCAGATGAAACACGTTCGGGGGTGGAGAAAAGATGAAGCCTAAAAAAATAAGCCGGCTTCAAGGCGTGTTCTTCATTAATCAGACGCAGATCAGCATCGGCATTTTGGCGCTGCCCCATTTACTGATGATGAAATCGGGAAGCAGCGGGTGGATTTCCATTCTGCTTACCGGATTGCTCGTCCAGCTTACATTCAGCCTGTATATGATATTATTCCACCGGTTTCCGAAGCTGAACCTGTATGAAATGCTGGAGGAGGTGTTCGGAACACTTGCCGGCAAAGGGGTGCAGGTGCTGTATATTTTATATTTCGCGTTTCTCTGCACGCTCATTCTTTCTGTATTTACACGGATATTGGATATCTGGGTGCTCCCTCAGACTCCGAATTGGGTGATCAGCTTAATGCTGATCCTCGGTTCTGTCTATATCGCCCAAGCCCCGCTGAATGCGATCGCGAGGTTCAGCTTTATTTTAACGCCGTTTTTGCTGCTGATCTCTCTGCCGCTTTTATACACGCTGGGAAAAGCCGATATCACATACATTATGCCGATTTTTCACGGAACCGCAAAAGACATGCTGACCGGGGTGCAGCAAACACTTGTCAGCATTACCGGCTTTCAGGCGGCGCTTGTGATCGGGCCCCTTATCAACTGCACCGTCAGCCAGCGCTACAAAATACTGACGATCTCAAACGGCTTGATTATCCTTTATTACCTGTATATCACTCTTACTTGCTTTGTCACCATCAGCCCCGAAGAAATAAAAATGATCCCGGAGCCTGTGCTGTACCTGTTAAAAACCGTTTCATTCAGAATTATCGAACGGACGGATCTGCTCTTTTTGACGTTTTGGTTCGTGACCGTCTTTTCAACGCTGGCCAACGTGTTTTACTTGGCAAGCACCGGCATCGCCAAGCTGTTCAATCAAAAAGATCACAGCCGGTTTGTTTATCCGCCGGCCCTGCTCGTCTTCCTTCTGTCTATTTGGGCCACAAGCACAGATAAAACGATACAGCAGCTGGATCAGTTTTTCCGCATTTCCGATATTGTGTTTGTGTATTTGTTTCCGTTGTTTATGGTATTGATTGTCCTTGTACGCAAAAAGGGTGTCCGCCATGCGCATTAAAAAAGCGGTTCTTATCAGTCTCATGTGCGCAAGCCTGACACTTGCCGGCTGCTGGGATCAAAATTTGCTGAAAGATATTTCTCTCGTGCTGACCGCAAGCCTTGATGTTGATCAGGACGGTAAAATAAAATCGCCATCACCTATCGGAAGGTTCAGTCCTCCCAGGCGGAACAGGAAACGGGCGGCTCATTCATTACGACGGTGCTCAGCGCTTCCGGGCACACCATCCGTGAAGCGCGGTTTCAATTGGATAAGCTTGTCGACCAGCGCATTGACACGTCCAAGCAAAGAGTCTTATTAATCGGTGAGAAAATGGCGGAAAAACCGCTTTTTCCTTATCTCGATGTCTTTTACAGAGATCCGAAAAGTCCGCTTCTCGCTCATCCGGCGGTTGTAAAAGACGGCGAGGCGATTGAAGTGCTGAAGCTGATCGTCCGGCAGAAATTGATCGTCAGCAAGTATTTAACGAATTTATTAACAAGCGCTAATGCGGAATCAAATATCAGCATGGAAAATTTGCAATCCATCCGTTCAAGCATGCTGACGGCTGATAAGGATTTCGCCCTTCCTTATTTATCGATTAACGGACAGACGATAAAGGTAGAGGGTTCTGCCCTGTTCAGCGGCCAGCGGAAAGTGACTGAGGTGCTCGGTCAGGATTCGACCCTCCTGACCCTTTTAAGCGGGCAATTTAATAAATCGGCTAATATTAATCTGAAGCTGTGGGACAAATACAAAATGGATATTGAAAATTATCTTTCTCTCGGCATCACGGATGCCACGCGAAAGATTGTATTTATAGATACAGATCCGCAGCATATAAAAGTGAAAATCCGTTTAAAGCTGAACGCACGCGTCTTGGAATATCCGAAGGACAAGCTGAATTCTTATACGGCAATCAACCAAATGAACAAACAAGCATCAGCAAATTTGAACAGCCAGGCCAGATCGGTGATCAGCCATATTCAGGAGCACAACTCGGATATCCTCGGCATCGGCCGGAAATATCAAACCCATTATTATGAGCGGGGCAAGCGGCTCAATTGGCGTGAGGTCTATCCTTCCATCGAAATCGTCCCTGATATCAAAGTGAATATCTCGCAAATCGGCATCGTGAACTAAAAGAGACCCCGGTCTCTTTTTTTGTTGCCAACCGAAATGATTCGTGTTACTCTTTTTGTGTAAACGGTTACATAAATGAAGGAGGAGTGTTTGTTGGCAACGATTAAAGATGTCGCAGGCGCTGCCGGCGTCTCTGTTGCCACGGTCTCGCGTGTCCTCAATGACAACGGCTACGTGCATGAAGATACACGAACGAAGGTCATGCTTGCCATGGAGAAGCTGAATTATTATCCGAATGAAGTTGCCCGCTCTCTTTATAAAAGAGAATCCAGACTGGTCGGGCTTTTGCTTCCGGATATTACGAACCCCTTTTTCCCGCAGCTTGCCCGCGGCGCTGAAGACGAGCTGCAGCGGGAAGGATACCGGCTGATCATCGGCAACAGCGATGAAGAATTGGAAAAAGAACTCGACTACCTGCAAACATTTAAACAAAATCAAGTTGCCGGTATTTTGGCGGCCACCCATTACCCCGACCTTCCCGAATACAGCGGCAGCCTTTACCCGGTCGTATTTCTGGACCGGACAAAAGAAGGCGCCCCATCCGTATTCAGTGACGGGCGGGCAGGCGGAAAACGGGCGGCTGAGGAAATGCTTCGCGGCAAAAGCAAAAGCATCACGCTTGTCAAAGGCCCGGGCCACCTCCCGACCGCTCAGGAACGTTTTAACGGCGCACTTGATGTGCTGCAAAAAGCGGGCGCGCAGTTCAATGTCATCTCCGCCGCTTCATTTTCCATCAAGGATGCCGCCGTTTTAGCAGAAGAATTGTTTGCAGTATACCCGGAAACCGACGGAGTCATTGCCAGCAACGATATTGCGGCGGCTGCCGTCCTCCATGAGGCGCTGCGGCTCGGCAAAAAAAGTTCCGGAGGAGATTCAGATCATCGGATACGACGATATTCCGCAGAGCAGGCTTTTGTTTCCGCCGCTTTCAACCATCCGCCAGCCTGCATATGAGATGGGAAAACAAGCGGCAAACCTGCTGCTGCAATTGATAAAGAAAGAGCCGCCGAATGAGACGGCCATTCAAATGCCCGTGACTTATATAAGAAGACAAACGACGAGAAAGGATGATCACCATGAGTGAAATTTGTGTTATCGGAAGCTGTTCTATGGATCTGGTCGTCACATCCGAACGGCGTCCGAAAGCCGGGGAAACCGTACTGGGCACAGACTTTCAAACCGTGCCCGGGGGAAAAGGCGCAAACCAGGCCGTAGCCGCTTCCCGCCTTGGCGCGAACGTATATATGGTAGGAAAAGCTGGAAGTGACAGCTACGGAAAAGCGATTATTGAAAACCTGAAGGCAAACGGTGTCAATACGGACTATATGGAAACGGTTACACACAAAAAAAGCGGAACGGCTCATATTGTGCTCGCAGAAGGAGACAACAGCATCGTCGTCGTAAAAGGCGCAAACGATGACATCTCCCCCGATTATGCCAAAAGTGCGCTGGCAAAACTTCCCGGCATTGATATCGTGCTGATCCAGCAGGAGATTCCTGAAGAAACCGTTGAAGAAGTGTGCAGCTACTGCCGCGCGCAGCAAATTCCGGTTATCCTGAATCCCGCGCCGGCCCGCCCGCTGAAAAAATCAACGATTGAGAATGCCGCATATCTTACGCCGAACGAACATGAAGCATCCATTTTATTTCCTGACCGGACGAAAGAAGAAGCGCTCGCCGGCTATCCCGGCAAACTGTTCATTACCGAAGGAAAACAAGGCGTACGCTACTCAGACGGCACCGCGGAACGGCTTGTTCCCGCCTTCCCTGCAGAAGCGGTCGACACGACGGGAGCCGGCGATACCTTTAATGCGGCACTTGCCGTCGCACTCGCGGAAGGACGGGACATTGAGCAAGCGCTCCTGTTCGCCAACCGCGCTGCCTCCCTGTCCGTGCAGCACTTCGGCGCCCAAGGCGGGATGCCGGCCAGAAAAGAAGTTGAGGAGCTGCTGTCATGAAAAACACGGAATGTTAAACAGCCACATTGCCAAAGTATTAGCCGATCTCGGGCATACAGACCTCATCGCAATCGCCGATGCGGGTCTCCCCGTCCCTGACGGCGTCCCTAAAATTGATTTGTCTTTAACGGCGGGCGTTCCCGCCTTTCGGGATGTGACCAGCCTGGTAGCCGGGGAGATGGCAGTTGAAAAGGTGATGGCCGCCTCTGACATCAAAGACGTAAATCCCGAGAATGCAAGTTTCATAGAAAGCCATTTCTCAACGCAGACGATCGAGTACATGTCCCACGCGGAATTCAAACGGCTCACACAGAAAGCAAAAGCCGTCATCCGAACGGGTGAAATGACACCATACGCCAACTGCATCCTGCAGGCGGGTGTGATTTTCTAGAAAGAAGGGATCCAGCATGCACATCGGCATGACAGACATTCATAAAGCATTCGGCAAAAACCAAGTGCTCTCCGGCGTCTCATTTGAGCTTCTGCCGGGAGAAATCCACGCTTTAATGGGAGAAAACGGAGCGGGCAAATCGACGTTAATGAATCTGCTCACCGGGCTCTACCGGCTCGACAAGGGAAACATTACGATAAACGGAACAAATATGAGCTTCTCCAATCCAAAGGAAGCCGAAAAGCACGGAATCGCCTTTATCCATCAGGAACTGAATATATGGCCGGACATGACGGTGCTTGAAAACCTTTTTATCGGCAAAGAGCTGACGACGGCGTTCGGCGTTTTGGAAACGAAGAAAATGAAAGCGCTAGCAAAATCACAGCTTGAAAAACTGGGAGTCTCTCTTCCTCTTGACCGGGAAGCCGGACAATGTTCCGTCGGCCAGCAGCAGATGATTGAGATTGCCAAAGCGCTGATGACAAACGCCGAAGTCATTATTATGGACGAACCGACCGCGGCGCTGACCGAACGGGAAATCAGCAAACTGTTTGACGTGATGACGGCGTTAAAGCGGGACGGCGTATCCATTGTCTATATTTCGCACCGAATGGAAGAGATATTTTCGATTTGCGACCGGATCACCATTATGCGGGACGGCCTCACTGTCGATACGGCGCATATGAAAGATACTCATTTTGATGAAGTGGTCAAAAAATGGTCGGGCGGGAGCTGACCGATCGGTATCCGACCCGCACGCCGTCACTCGGCGATAAGGTTCTCGAAGTGAAAAACGCCTCAAAAAAGGAAGCTTTTCACAGATCAGTTTCCATGTGAGCGCCGGAGAAATCCTCGGCGTTTCCGGCTTAATGGGTGCCGGACGGACAGAAATCATGAGAGCGCTGTTCGGAATTGACCGGCTCGATTCCGGAGAGATCTGGATTTCCGGCCGAAAAACCGGCATTCGGGGTCCGTACGATGCCATCCGCAAGGGACTCGGCCTGATTACGGAGAACCGCAAAGATGAAGGGCTGCTGCTGGATACGTCCATTCGTGAAAATATCTCATTGCCGAACCTGACCAGCTTCTCTCCGAAAGGCATCATTGACCGAAAACGCGAGGCGGAGTTCGTTGAGCTGCTCATCAAGCGTCTGACCATTAAGACTGCATCTCCGGAAACCGCCGCCCGGCATTTATCAGGAGGAAATCAGCAAAAAGTCGTCATCGCCAAATGGATCGGAATCGGCCCGAAAGTCCTCATCCTTGATGAACCGACAAGAGGCGTCGACGTAGGCGCGAAAAGGGAAATCTATTCATTAATGAATGAACTGACCGATCGCGGAGTCGCCATCATCATGGTGTCTTCCGAGCTGCCGGAAATTCTCGGTATGAGTGACAGAATCATCGTCGTCCACGAAGGGCGCATCAGCGGAGAAATCAATACGGCAGACGCAACACAAGAACACATCATGACACTTGCCACGGGAGGGCAGCGGTATGAAAACTGAACCAATGACATCAACTGAACAAAAGCGATTTTCCATTCACACCTTCACGCAAAAACTCGGTCCGTTTCTCGGCTTACTGATTCTTGTGCTGATCGTTTCCGTTTTAAACCCGAGTTTTCTTGAACCCCTCAATATTCTCAATCTTCTTCGGCAGGTTGCGATTAACGCTCTGATTGCATTCGGAATGACGTTTATCATTTTAACGGGAGGCATTGATCTCTCTGTCGGAGCCATCCTCGCCTTATCGAGCGCATTGGTCGCAGGTATGATGGTATCAGGCATCGACCCGATCTTAGCCGTCATCATCGGCTGCGTGATCGGCGCCGTACTCGGCATGATAAACGGATTATTAATCACAAAAGGAAAAATGGCGCCGTTCATCGCCACTTTGGCGACAATGACCGTCTTTCGCGGACTGACCCTCGTCTATACGGACGGAAATCCGATTACGGGGCTCGGTACAAATTACGCATTTCAATTATTCGGGCGCGGTTATTTTCTCGGCATCCCCGTACCTGCCATTACGATGCTGATTGCATTTGCGGCCCTGTGGGTTCTTCTGCACAAAACACCGTTCGGCCGCCGGACATACGCCATCGGCGGCAATGAGAAAGCGGCGCTGATATCGGGAATCAAAGTGCCCCGCATCAAGATCATGATCTATTCTCTGACAGGTTTATTATCGGCGCTGGCGGGAGCGATTCTGACATCACGCTTAAATTCCGCACAGCCGACGGCCGGGGAATCATACGAGCTGGACGCCATCGCAGCGGTCGTTCTCGGCGGAACGAGCCTGTCCGGCGGCCGAGGGCGCATCATCGGGACGCTGATCGGGGTTTTGATTATCGGTACACTGAACAACGGCTTGAACCTTCTCGGCGTATCATCTTTTTATCAGCTCGTCGTCAAAGGAATCGTCATTTTAATCGCGGTGCTGCTGGACCGCAAAAAATCGGCATAGTAGGAGGACCATTATGAAGAAAGCCATCATCACGATCGCGGCATTATCACTGTTTTTGCTGTCCGCCTGTTCACTTGAACCGCCGCAATGGGCAAAACCGTCAAACACAAAACATAAAAAAGAATTCACTATCGGGCTCTCCGTCTCCACATTAAACAATCCGTTCTTCGTTTCATTAAAAGAAGGCGTTGTAAAGGAAGCCAAAAAACGGGGCATGAAGGTCATTATTGTCGATGCCCAAAATGATTCATCTAAACAGTCAAATGACGTAGAAGATTTGATCCAGCAGGGAGTCGATGCGCTGCTGATCAATCCGACCGATTCATCAGCGATTTCAACAGCCGTCGAATCGGCAAATTCCCTCGGCATTCCCGTCATTGCGCTTGATCGTTCAGCCGAACACGGCAAAGTCGAAACGCTTGTCGCCTCTGACAATGTCAAAGGAGGAGAAATGGCGGCTGACTACCTCGCCGATCAGCTCGGAAAAGGCGCCAAAGTGGCTGAATTGCAAGGGGTGCCGGGCGCATCCGCGACACGGGAACGCGGAACGGGCTTTCATCATATTGCCGACAAAAATCTGGATGTCGTAACGAAGCAAGCGGCAGATTTTGACCGTACAAAAGGATTGACCGTCATGGAAAACCTGCTGCAGGGACATCCGGATATCAAAGCCGTGTTCGCCCATAATGATGAAATGGCACTCGGGGCGCTCGAAGCGATTAACAGCTCGGGCAAACACATTTTGGTCGTCGGTTTCGACGGAAACAAAGATGCGATTTCTTCCATTAAAAACGGGAAGCTGACAGCCACGATCGCCCAGCAGCCGGAGCTGATCGGAAAACTGGCGGCCGAAGCGGCGGAGCAGGTGCTCAAAGGAGAAAAAGTCAAAAAAACCATTTCCGCTCCATTGAAACTTCAAACACAAAAATAATCGGCCGATGTTTAGACTTCCGGTAAAACGTGAAAGGATGAAGTAAAAGGAGAGATACAGATGAAGAAAACAGCCAAAGCGGCATCCATTCTGACCCTTGCAGCGGGAATATCAGCGGCTTCAGCTGCCGGAATAACGCCTCTTCCGGAGACACACGCGCAAGAAGCGGTCAAAATTGACGATCTGTACAGCTACCCGCTTGACTCTTATCTCGTTTCCGCGGAAGCATTGAACGTCAGAACAAAAGCATCAGCAGCCAGTCCGAGAGCTGATACCCTTCATTTAGGCGACAGCTTAAAGATCGTTTCATTCCAGAACGCTGACTGGGCAAAAGTACATTATAAAAACGGAAAAACAGGATTTGTATCTACTCATTATATTGTTAAAGAAGCAACAACCGTAAAAACGACGGCAAAAACAAAAGTATATACAGACAAACAAGCGGTCAAAGCTTCCCTTGCCAAAAACACGAGCGTTTCTTTCCTCGGATGGAAAAAGACAGCCGGCGGCGGCATTGATTTCGGCTGGGCGCTTGTCGATTACGGGGGCGCAACGGGATATATCAGCACAAAAGATCTGCAAAAACTGACATAATATCAAAACGGATTTCGCAAATTCAGCGCGAAATCCGTTTTTTCTTTCTGGAGCAGTCAGAAACGTCTAAGGTTCGAAATATTTCTCAGGAAATATTGTCGGATGAAGATGAATGTATACGACTCTAAAATGGCTTCTTTATGTAATCCGCCAGGCGTTTGGCATTGTCACGGATAGCCGCAGCATCGGCGCTGCTTACCCCGTACATCGCGAAAGCCGGCAAATAGGTCATTCCCGTAAAATTAGCCATTGCCTGAAACGGCCTTAAGAGCTCGCTCAGTGAAAAATGGTTAGACCCGCCTGCCTGATATGCATCCTCCCCGGCACCTACAGAAACAGCCAGCAGCAATTCTTTGCCGTGCAGCGCCTTTCCTTTGGAACCGTAAGCCCAGCCATACGCCAGCACATGATCCATCCATGTTTTTAAAAGCGGAGGCGCACTGTACCAGTACAGCGGGAATTGAAATACGATCCGGTCATACTGTTCACACAGCTGCCGTTCCTTTTCCCCATCTATTTTCCCGTCCGGATATTCTTTATAAAGCTCACGGACCGTGATGTCATCATGATTTTTTAATTCTTCTGTCCACGCCTTATTGACCGCTGAGTTGTCCATGTCAGGATGAACCGCTAATACCAATACTTTCACAGCTACCACACCTTTCCCTTTTGACTGTATTTTACCTAATCTTTGCCGGTTCAGCCAAATAAAAAGAAAGCCCCCGATAAAAATGAGGCTTTCTTTTTATTTTATTCCGGGCTTCCTTCAGTTGTTTCGATATCCTTCGCAAAATTCGGATTATCTAAATTTGCGTTGAAAAAGTCCGCCGTATTCGGAAGCTTGAGGTTCATATTCATTTTTTGAGAAATGGTCACTTTACAATCTTTAATGACATAGTCAAACACGTGTCCCCCGGAATTGCGTCCTTCATCAATGAAGTGCAGGTGATATCCGGAAACAGCGATGCCGTTTGCGTAACCCGGCGTCCAGAAGCCGGCGATTGTACCCTGAATGTCGTCAAAGTTGAACACAGGCTGTGTTTTCACCGCTTCGATCATCGGAACGTACGGTTTCTCCTGGCGTTCTACCGTTCTTGTCTGCACCTTTTTAAATACGCCGTCTAAACGGATCGCATAAAATAAGTTTTTACTAGGCAGAAGGCTGGCGATTTCCTGCTCGAATTCTTCACGGGTCATTTCGCCGTCGATCGTATGCGTCATGTCCGGGGTGAAAAATGTGAATGAGCAGAATGGTGACAGGTCTCCGCCTTTAACAGGCGTAGCCGTTCCGTCGCCGCGCAGACGGTAAAATTCGCCGTCAAATCCGATTAATTCGCCGTCCAGTTTGTTGAACGTGCCGATTCCGAAATCACCGAACTTCGGAATGTCAGCCATATCAAAATCTCCGTCATATACTCCGTCCAGCAGAGATGTCATGGTGGATACTTGATAGATCTGATCCTCAGGTGAGCCTTTTTCTCCGCGGCTCATCATATGGATGTCGCTTGCGTTTTTCATATTCCCTTCACTCCTTTTAAATTGGGCTGTTTTAGAAAACAGGTCATGGTGCGCAGAGTGCTAGAGAGCTTTTGCTTTCATTTTTCTTTGAATTGCTTCGGAAGCATGTCGCTTGATAAATGGACATTGTCACTGTAATCGACAGGAATGTCAATGATGACAGGGCCTTCTGTGTTCAAGCCTTTTTGCAGCACGTCTGCCAGCTGTTCCGGTGACTCAACGCGCAAGCCGGTGGCGCCGAAGCTTTCTGCATATTTTACGATGTCAATGTTTCCGAAATCTACGCATGATGTACGGTTATATTTTTTCATCTGCTGGAATGCGACCATATCATATGTGCTGTCATTCCATACAAGGTGAACGATCGGCGCTTTTAAGCGGACTGCCGTTTCCAATTCCATTGCAGAGAACAAGAATCCTCCGTCTCCTGAAACGGATACGACTTTTTCACCCGGATTCACCAAAGTGGCGGCAATCGCCCAAGGAAGCGCTACGCCCAATGTCTGCATGCCGTTGCTGATCAACAGTTTCAGCGGCTCATAAGCGCGGAAGTAGCGGGACATCCAGATCGCGTGAGAACCGATATCGCAAGTGACGGTTACGTCGTCATCAATTGCATTGCGCAGTTCTTGGACGATTTGCAGAGGATGCACTCTGTCGGATTTATGATCGCTTGGCGCCTTCTCGCTGTCTGTGAGCATCTGTTTTAACTCGCTCAGCACTTCTTTTTCACGGCTGCCCATATCAAATGTCACAGCGTCGTGTTCAATTTGTTTAACCGTAGCGGCGATATCGCCTAATAATTCTAATTCCGGCTGATAGGCATGATCGATATCGGCCTGGATTTCGTCAAGATGGATAATAGCACGGTCACCGTTTACGTTCCAGAACTTCGGATCGTATTCAATCGGATCATAACCGATCGTTAATACGACATCCGCCTGTTCAAGCAGAAGATCACCCGGCTGGTTGCGGAACAGTCCGATCCGGCCGAAATATTGGTCTTCCAGCTCTCTGGACAATGTGCCGGCCCCTTGGTACGTTTCTACGAAAGGCAGTTTTGTTTTGGCTAGCAGTTTGCGGATTTGTTTTACCGCTTCCGGTCTTCCGCCTTTCATGCCGACTAACAGAACGGGAAGTTTCGCCGTCTGGATTTTCGCGATAGCCGCGCTGACCGCTTCTTCCGGTGCAGGGCCTTGTTTCGGCGCCGGCACGCTGCGTACGTTTTTCACATTTGTGATTTCATTCACAACATCCTGCGGAAAGCTCACAAAAGCCGCGCCTGCCTGACCTGCTGACGCTGCCCTGAAGGCGTTTGTTACCGCTTCTGGTATATTCCCTGTTTCCTGTACTTCTACACTGTATTTTGTAATCGGCTGAAATAGCGCCGCATTGTCCAATGATTGGTGTGTCCGTTTTAACCGGTCTGCGCGAATTACGTTACCCGCCAGCGCCACTACCGGATCACCTTCTGTATTAGCCGTTAACAAGCCGGTCGCCAAGTTGGATGCCCCCGGGCCTGAAGTAACGAGACAAACGCCTGGTTTTCCAGTCAGTCTTCCGACAGCCGCAGCCATAAATGCAGCGTTCTGTTCGTGACGGCATAAAACCAGTTCAGGTCCTTTATCTTTTAACGCATCAAATACTGCATCAATTTTTGCACCCGGAATGCCAAAAACATGTGTGACACCTTGCTCCACTAAGCAATCAACAACAAGCTCCGCCCCCCGATTTTTTTCAGAGGTTTTTAGTTCATTTGTTGCTTTTGCCAACACCCTCACTCCTTATTATGCATATTAAATATAAAATTTTAAGTAATTTGTGATATTATTCACTATACACTCTTTGGAAATTGACCTCCAATATCAATTCGCCGTATGATTAATATGTTTCACGAATAATTAACAAAGAGAAAGGAATGGATAAGGATGGAGCTTCGCCATCTTCAATACTTTATTGCCGTTGCCGAAGAACTTCATTTCGGCAAAGCTGCGCTTCGGTTAAATATGACACAGCCGCCTCTCAGCCAGCAGATCAAACAGCTTGAGAAGGAAGTCGGCGTGACCTTATTAAAGCGCACGAAACGGGTTGTAGAGCTTTCAGCTGCCGGAGAAAGTTTTTTAAAACACAGCCGAAACGCGATCGAAGAAATAGACAAAGCGATTGAAATGGCGCAGAGAACGGCGCGGGGAGAGCTCGGCCGCCTTGTCGTCGGTTTTGTCGGCTCGGCCACATATGAATTTCTGCCGCCGATCATTCGGGAATTCCGCGAAAAATTCCCCTCCGTCAAGCTTGATCTGCGTGAAATTTCTTCTTTCAGACAGCAGGAAGAACTTCTGAAGGGGAACATTGATATCGGCATCCTTCATCCGCCTTTACAGCATTCCGCGTTACATATGGAAAAGGTGCAGAGCAGTCCGTGCATTCTGGCTTTGCCGAAGCAGCACCCGCTTACCGCTAAACAGACAATCGACATTCAGGATTTAAAAAATGAACCGATTATCACACTATCGAAAGAAACATGGCCGACTTTATACCTAGAGTTTGTAAACTACTGCGAGCAGGCGGGCTTCAAACCGAAAATCGTTCAGGAAGCGACGGAGTATCAAATGGTGATTGGATTGGTTAGTGCCGGTATCGGTGTAACCTTCGTGCCTTCTTCTGCTAAAAAGCTGTTTAATCTCGAAGTCGCCTACCGCGGCATTAATCAGGTGCAGCTCACTGCCGAATGGGTCATTGCCTACCGCAAGGATAATCAAAATCCGATTCTGAAACATTTTCTGGATATTATGAATAAACGCCAGGCTTTATTGCAGGCGGATAAGGAAAATGCATAAAAAAAGAGGGCCGCCGAAAGCAGCCTCTTTTTTTGTGCTTTTATGGATTTTTACTAAATTGGTAGAAACGCTCAGTACACCTTACGACCTGTACCCGTATACATACAGTACAACTGATCAGG
The DNA here is from genome assembly GCF_000411595.1 of Paenibacillus lentimorbus NRRL B-30488. Taxonomy (NCBI): domain Bacteria; kingdom Bacillati; phylum Bacillota; class Bacilli; order Caryophanales; family Paenibacillaceae; genus Paenibacillus; species Paenibacillus lentimorbus. The sequence continues at coordinate 96,173 of NZ_ANAT01000033.1, forward strand.
AGGGATAAAAATAACGGGGCGGCAATGACCCATCTAAAAGGAGGCAGAACACATTACACATATTACCGTCATTTTGACCCTGATTTCTTTCTTTGTGACCATTATTTTTATATTTTGGAGACCCGGGGGATTAAATGAAGCCGTTCCGGCGTCGCTGGGCGCCATTCTCGTTTTGTTATGCGGAACCGTTTCCTTTCATGATTTGGGGGATATAGGGTCAAAAGTCACCGGAGCATCAATAACCATTATCTCCACAATGATTATGGCGATCGCGCTGGAAAGCTTCGGTTTTTTAACTGGGCGGCGGCCAAACTGCTTCACCGCGCCAAGGGATCGGGCATCCGGCTTTTTTGGCTGACCAACCTGCTCTGTTTTTCAATGACGCTCTTTCTGAATAATGACGGGAGCGTATTAATCACCACTCCTATTTTACTATTGGTCTTACAATATCTCGGACTTAAAAGACATCAGAAAACACCGTATTTAATAAGCGGCGTATTAATTGCGACGGCGGCAAGCACCCCGATCGGCGTCAGTAATATCGTCAATTTAATTTCTCTCAAAATGATAGGCATGGACCTTTATTTGTACACCAATATGATGTTTATCCCCGGTACGCTGGGACTGGTGTTTATGGCCCTTCTGCTGTTTGCCGTTTTTTACCGCCGTTTGCCGAAACAGCTCCCCGATATTCCGGTTCATTTTGACTCGCTGGAACACAAACGATATCATCCGCTTCAGCCTCCGCCGGACTTGAGCCAAAACAGCCGTACGAACATCATGTTTTGTGTTTTGGTATTTGTATTGTTCGTCCGGATCAGTCTGTTTGCAGCTTCTTACAACGGCATATCCGTTTCGCTCGTGGCTGTCATCAGTTCAGTCATCCTGCTTTGCTGGAGATGGTTTTATTTAAAAATCGGACCGGCAGACTTATTAAGAAAAGCGCCTTGGCATATCTTTATTTTTGCCTTCACGATGTACATTATCATCTACGGACTGCATAATATCGGACTGACGGCGCTGCTTGTTCAGTCTATTGAGCCTTATGTCTCACAAAGCATTGCCCACGCCGCAACTATTATGGGCATTGCTACATCCGTCCTCTCTAATTTGTTCAATAACCATCCCGCCTTAATGATCAGCACTTTGACATTAACTGAAATGTCCATCGACCCATTAACCGTAAAAATCATTTATCTGGCTAATATTATCGGCAGTGATATCGGATCATTGCTTCTGCCGATCGGGACATTAGCCACGCTGATCTGGATGCATATCATCAGACAGCACGGCGAAAAAGTTTCTTGGTCAGAATATATCAAAACGACCATTGTCGTTGTCCCTCTCACCGTCGTGTTTACCATTACCGTCTTATATGTTTGGATCAGTTGGATTTACCTTTAGCTCCGATGAAAAAAACTGCCTGCTGTATAAGAGAGGCAGTTTTATCATTTATGGCAGGTGCATGGTTTTTAAATGATTCAATTTCCAAAAAACAGTATCGCCGTCTGCATTGGTCAATTCAAGAATATTATCTGAGACATCCTGTAACAGCCCCACTTTATTCGGTATATCTCCTAAATCCAGAATAATCAGCTTCCCGATATATCTTTTTAATTGCTCCTCAAAATTCCGGACAAGGGGCACATTAGCGGGAACAACCGGCAGCTCTGAACTGTTTAATGTATACGGCGTCTGCTCATCGGAATAGGGTGTCAGCCATTTCAAATGATGCATCGAGATGAAAAGAGTCTTATAAACCGGAGAGAAGAAAACAAAATAATCATTTAAAACACTTGTCACATACCCATGGATGGAACGGTCTCCCGTAACAAATATTTCTGTAAATCTGCCTTTTATATGCTGGAGGGTATTCCGGTAAGAAAATGAATGTTCCTGTTTTTCGGGATGCGGACTTTTTTTTCTTGCGTACGGCTCTTTATTCTCTTCGTCCGGGAGCGTCAATGTCATCCTCTGAAGATGCAGCAGCGGAATATAAAGAAACGTCCGGCCGTCATGAATCACAATGATATCCTGACCGATATCCAAAAGAGTTCCTGAAAATGTCGTATTCCCCGATATCTCAATATCGACTTGTTTATCCAGAAATCTGCTTAATCCAGCCATTTCATTCCCCCCTCTCCCGCGTTTACGGACAATCTTTCCAATCATTTACGGCCGTGTTTCCACCGATAATCTATTGTCCTTAATACAGTGGCGTAGCTATAAGAGTTCTCTTCCTCCCGTTTTGAGGATCGAACGGATCTTGATGATCTTTTCGACTTTTTAGAGGAAGTACGCTGCTCTTCGCGTGATTCTTCTTCATGTGACTTTTCTTCTTCGGCGCTCTCTTTCTCACCTTTATTCTCGTCGTCTTTATTCTCCTCTTTTTTAGCTGCTCCTTTTGCCCCTTCGCTGATGCTCTTGATATGAAAAGGATAGATCCGCAGCACTTCTTTATCTTTCACAAGAGTGTAGTGGCCGTCGGAATTATCCACAAGTATACCTTCAACGGCTTCAGGACCTCCGCGGTTGATGGATACCCATTTGTGGATCAGGCGTTTAAATATGCCGTGAAAATCATCAGCCATTTCAAATTCCGGGCGCTCCTCCTCTTGGCCGTCCTCTTCTTGTTCCGCGCTGATGCTTTTGACATGGTCGGCGTTAAAATATACGATTCCGTCATCTTCCGTTTCCAGCACGAGAAAATCATCCCCTGTTTCGTAAAGCTTTCCTCTTTTCGATTCGGGACCTCCCTGATTCAATTGCACCGTGCGATTGGTCATCCGGCTGATCAGGTCTTGAAAATCATCAGCTTTTTCACATTCTGCCGCTTCGGCCGGCGATACGGTTTCACTCGTATTTTCCGTCACACTTTTCACGTGTTTCCATTGATAATAAACGATTTTATTATCAACCTGAAGAGCGATATAATCCGATTGAATGTCTGCTAATCTCCCTGTCTTGGACTCCGGACCTCCCCGGTAGACAGTAATTACTTTTCCTTCCATTGCATGCAAAAAGTTGTCATCAGACCGATGCCGCTTCGTATTGCGTTTCATCTATTGTCCTCCTAGTCATTTTTCTCATAATGTAAAAAGCATAATGCATATATACGTATCACGATTATTTTCGGGAACTGATTCACCAGCCTATTTGTAAAAAATCTTTCTTCATTTCCAAATCAGATATTCCACCGCTCTAACTCACTGCTGATGAAGGCGGACCGCTCCTTAATGTATTCGCAAATCACATCAGGCTCCCGGTCAAAGCAATCAATCTCCTCTTTCTTATAAGGATCCTTTGCGACATGCGGCCTGATCTGCTCATACAGTGACATGACCTTCGGCTTCATATGTTCAATGGTAAACCGGGTCTGAAGCGTTTCTTCCAAAAGCCGTTTGTACGCTTTGCGGAAATACGGTTCATCCAGAAGCCTTGCAGTCAAGGTATTAAACCCTTGTATTCTGACATAATCGGCGTCCATCCGATCACCGTGAATGTCTCTTCCCCACGTCGCATCGTAATCCCACGGAATGACTTCAAAAAGTCCCGTTTCATGATTCCGGTACAAAGCGTAATTATGAACAAATCCATCGTAGTTTGAGGTAAACACGATGCCCGCAAGCCACCGCAAATACTTATCGGCGTCCAAGTGTTTGACGATCTCCCCCTTGAACTCTGACTTCGGCACGGTATTAATTTTATAGATCATGTCCTGCAAGTATAAATCGTCTTCTTTCGTTCCCGTTTTCTTTTCATAACCAAGTTCGAGCGATGTTTTCGTATCCCGCTCCAGATCACTGACGAGGGAGAAATTGGCGTCGTCATCAACCGCGTAAAAAACAGCCCCTTCCGCCAAATTCCGTTTCGCCAGAAAATATTCATCCACTGACTCCAGCTCAAGATACACCCCCTCATGTCTGCCATTGATTTGCAGGGTTACGAAATTCGCCTTTGGTGACAGCGTCCCAAGCTCCGCGAAGAAATCGAGAGACAGCTTATTCCTCATCATCGACGGATCTTTGTATTCAGCGTTTAAATGTATCTCTTTCGCCCTGCGAAATGTTTTCGGCGAATAAAAAGCGATGTGATACGATTTTTTCTTGAAATCTCTTATATGAGAGCCGCGGTACGCCAGATCAATGTCAAGCCGTTTTTGATTCACTCTCAGCACCGCGGGCACCGGATCATCATCCCAAATGTCTTTTTTCAGCTCCATTAAGTCTTTCGGGTGAATAAACAGCTGGTACAGAGGCAATGTTGATTGGTCTTTCATCAGTAACCCTCCCTGTATTAATTTAGGCTGTGCTTTTTATATAAAACTCAGCGAATCACACATACACTTTTTTCATTCATGCGTACTATGTGGTAGTAAGGATCGCATCCTTAAAACATATATCATGAGGAGGTTTCAAAATGGGCCACTATTCCCATTCTGATATCGAAGAAGCAGTAAAGTCCGCAAGCACCGAGGGATTGGAAGATTATTTGTACCAAGAACCAAAAAGCAGTAAGAAGAGAAAATCTCGCAGCCATAAAAAATCGTGCCGCTCTCACAAAAAATCTCG
>NZ_ANAT01000034.1:0-22910 GCF_000411595.1 Paenibacillus lentimorbus NRRL B-30488
CGTATTCGCATGGAGCAGCGGGTGAAGCTTTTCACGTTCAGCTGAATTCCGGCTTTCAAGCTCTCCCTGAAGACCATCGGACGCCCAATACGTCTGCCTTGCAAACGGGTAGCCCGGCAGATTGCCGATTCGCGGCAAAGGTCCGCCATAAAGCAAGTCCCCTTCGATTTCATAACCTTGACAATAAAAATCTGCCAGCACGCATAACAGTTCCTGATATTTTCTATGGTCAGAATATGAGGCGCTGCACTTGCCGAGCACTTCTATTATGTGCTCCTGAATATGCTGTCGGCCTGCAAAGTGCTGCGGTACTTTTCCCGAAAACACATAAGGATGATGTTCATTAAGCTTTGCCTGCTTCCATACATACACTGCGTCATCAGCATCCTGAACCACGATGGCGGCGCGATGGTTAAAGTGATGCCGTCCTTTTAGCAACGTATAGCTGAGCTGGGCTAGATCATTTTCTTTCAGTCCGCCATTTTCCGCCCAAGTGATCATATCTTCGATTTTTTCCTGAAGGGCCTCCTTTGTTTTTGCTGATAAAGTCAGTAAATAAGCAGGGGCATCCGGATGAGGTGAAGCGCTGCGCTTATAGCTTTCCATAACGACATGGGCGTTTGTTCCGCTCATCCCGAATGCGCTGACTGCCCCCATTCGGTTTTTACCCGGCAGAGATGGCCACGGTTTACCCGTTTTATTCACATAAAAAGGGCTCTTCTCCCAGTTGATATAGCGGTTTTCCCCGCTGCAATGCAGACTGGCGGGAATCATTTCACGGGAGAATGCCTGTAAAAGACTGATCAAACTGACAATGCCTGACGCGGCAAACGTGTGGCCGATATTGGTTTTAATTGATGTGAGCGCGCAAAATGCTTCTTCGTTTGTATAGGCAGAAAATGCGTCATAAAGCGCGTTAATTTCCACCGGATCACCGAGTTTTGTCCCCGTGCCGTGTGTGACGATATATTCGATATCTTCAGGGTTGATACGGCCCCGGTCATAAACGGAAGTAAGCAGCCGGGTCTGCGCGACGCCGCTCGGAGCGGTAATTCCGTTTGTTTTCCCGTCATAATTGATGCCGCTAGCCCGAATCACCCCGTAAATCGGATCACCATCTTCTTCCGCCTCTCTCAGCGGCTTCAGAACAACCGCCGCGGCCGCTTCCCCGGGAACCATGCCGTCAGCCCTTTTATCAAACGCGAAGCATTTCCCGTTTTCCGACAGCATTCCGGCTTTATCTATCGTTTCAAAAAAGTCCGGAGTATTCATGATATTCACCCCGGCCGCAACAGCTGTTGTGCACTCTTTATTCTGCAGGCTTAATACCGCCTGATGGACAGAAACGAGCCCCGAAGAACATGCTGTATTTATCGCCATCACAGGACCTGATAAATTCAAGTGATAAGCCAGCCGCGCCGCCAAAATACCGTTATGATGAGACGTGACATTGCCTTTGTCCTGTGTTAAAAGGTGATAATCTCCTTCTTCCGCCCCCACAAACATACCGATCGTCTGCTGCCTGATGTGACTGGCGCCGTAGCCGGCGTCCTCAAGGGCTCTCCACGCTTCCTGAAGAAGAAGCCGCTGCTTCGGATCCATCGTTTCAGCTTCCCTCGGCGATATTTCAAAAAATAAAGGGTCGAATTCGTCCGCCCCCGGTACAGCGCCGAGTTTCCATTTTGAACTTGTGAAGCCTTTTTTTGCGACCGGTGCGACAACGTCCTTTTCCTGAAACAGAATGTCCCACAGCTCGTCCGCCGTGCGCGCCTGAGGAAATCGGCCGCTCATGCCGATAATGGCAATGGAATCAGCTGCCTGACTGCCCTCGGTTCCGGCGTTCAGCTTATTTCTTCCCCTCTGCTTCTTTCGCTTTTCCGTTCCTGCCTTTTCAAAGACAGATTGATCTGCGGATTCAGGTTTCTTTTCTTCATAGACATGCTCTATGACGGACTTGTGTTCCGTCAGAAAATAGCGGACGACCTTCTCCAGTGTGGAATGTCCGAAAAACAGGGCCGGGGTCACTTCAATTCCGTAGTGAGCGGACAAAGAAGAGGCGAATTCCGCCAAACTGATAGAATCAAAGCCGAAATCAGCCAGATTGTCAGCATCCGTCAGTCTGTTCTTGTCTATTTTCAAAAGCCCCGCCGCCAGTTCCTTCACATCCCAGCTTACGCATTCTTCCAGTGTAAAGCCTTTCATTTCACTCCGCCTTCCTGAAAACGGGACGTTCCTGTGTACAGAACCCGAAATCGGCCGTTCGCCTTGATCTATCTGCAGGAAGCGTTTGGCCCTCGACGGAAAGCCGGCCAGGACGAGATACTGGCTGGACGGCTGGACCAACAATGTTTCAAAAGCTTCGAGTCCTTCCTCTGTGTATAAATAACGCTGTCCGCTTGATTTTAAATACATATCGGTGCTTTCCGCCGTGCCGACATGCATCCCCCCTTCTTTCCAAAGCGGCCAATTGATTGCAAGTGACTTGCCGCTTCTGAGTCCGAGGCTCACAAGTTTATCCCGGTGACGGACAAAAGCCATTTGGAAGCGGTTCCCCATTGCGTAGTCACAAGAACCGAAGTCTCCTAAAATCGCTGAAGAAGAAGAGAAACAACAGAAGAAGTCAAGCGGCTCCCGTGACAGAACCTGATCTAACACCGCTGTGCCGTCCGCTTTTGGCGATAAGACTTGCTGAAAGGTTTGCAGATCTTTCTCCAGAATGCTTTCAGTGCCTTGAAGACCTGCAGCGTGAATGACACCGTGAATCGGCCCGCATCCTTTCTCTTTCGCTTCTTGCAAACCTTTCTCCATCTGAGCCTGATCTGCGGCATCCGCCTGCACGTAAAACACCTTGGCGCCTGATTCTTCCAATCTCTTTATCTTGTTCAGCACCGGGCCGCCTGCCGCTGATCTCCCCGTCAAAATGAGCGTAACCGGTCCTTTTTCAGCAAAATATCCGGCAAATAACAAGCCTAATCCCCCGCATCCGCCGGTAATCAAGTACGTTTTTCCGCTTTTTATCACACGCTGCTCAACAGGGGCAATATCCGTCTGCTTCATTTCCATGACGTGACGGCTTTCCCCACTGTACATGACACTGCGGAATGACTCGCTGTGAAACTCTTCACATACGTTATGGATCAGCTTTTCAAACGGTTCTTTTTGTCCAAAATAAACCGCGGCCGTATCCGTCTCCGGCAAGATCAGTTTCAGCGACCGTTCCAGCCCGATCCATGACTCGGCGTAACTGATATCGGTATCGGTCCCGCACTGAGCGGAAAGAAGGATTCGCCTCGGTTTAGAACGCAAAGAAGCCGCTGCGCGGATCACATGATACAGAATAGAATAGTCTTTCACGGCCTTTTCATCTTCAAGCGGCCATCCATATAAAACAGCATCCGCTTTGCCAGCAGCCGTTTCAATATGCCGAAACGTTTCTTGATATGCTTGTCCGTCAGTGATTTTAATTTGATAATGCGTGTTTGAAAGCTTTTGAGTTTCCTCACCCTGTGAAATAAAAAACACGCCGGTTCCCGGATAAAGGGATTGTAAAGACCGATAAGCATGCTTTCTGGCAGCTTCTCCCGTAAGAAAACAGATGACCGTTTTAAGCTCTTCATGAATGGATTTCACCAGAGGCTGCTGCGTCCACATTTCTTCAAATATCATCATCTCGGATTGTTCCTCTTGCCCGTAATCCTGCTGAGACGGCTGTCTCATTCTCACCCCTTTGATTTCTGCGCAGACAATGCCGGTTTCGTCACAAAATTGAATGTCACAGCCGGTTTGATTCTTTTTATTCATATACATCCACATGCCGGATGAGCACGGACGCATGACGCGCAGTTCTTCAACCGCTTCAGGCACGATATGGACTGACGGCTCCGTTTTTGCCAGGACATGAAAAGCTGCGTCCAGAAATTCCGGCGGAAGATGATATCCCGGATTACGGCCGCTTTCATCTGTAAGAGCAAGCTTCGCCCAAACCGTATTTTCTCCCGTATAAAGCTTTTCAACGGTGCGGAACTCCTTACTGATCGTTACACCTGATGTGCCTGGTGTTTCATAATCGAATGACAGCGGGCGGCAGTCTTTTTGTAAGGAGGCAATATCAAGCACGCGGGACGGCTGTATGTTCCCTTGACCGATGATTCCATAATGATGCAGCTTCTCTTCATCACTGTATATTTCATAATGGATGCCTTCCTCGTCTTCAGACAGAAGGGAGAGATTGACGCCCGCACCGTGATGTCCGCTGGTAATCGGGTCAGTCCATGCCGCTGTTCGGATCCATATCTCTTTTTCTTCAGAGCTGTCTGCCGCATGATGATAAGCCGCAAGCGCCATTTCTAAATAAACGGCTGCCGACAGAACCCGCTCCCCTCTCACATCGTGGAAAACGTGTTCCCGGCCTGTAAAAGATGTATGATAGCTTTGCTCCGCCAAGGTTGACGTATTTTCATGCAGGAAAGGATGCACATATTCAGTTGTTCCTGTTTTTTGTTCTTCCCGCTTCATCCAGTAGCTTTCTTTTGCAAATGGATAAGACGGCAGACTGATACGATGCGGCAGCGCGCCTTTATATAAAGATGCCCAATCGACGGACGTCCCGTGAACCCAGGCATTCAAAAGACTGTCAAATTGACGTTTTTCCATCCAATCACCGACTGTGCCTTCCGTCTCTGTGACAGCACTATCACTCCGGCCCGTAAACACCCCGCTTACGGAACCGGCATTATTCAGAAAAGCAGTCAGCTTCTGTTCCAATTCAGAAACAGAGTCCGCTGTCATCGCCAGCCGTTCTTCCATCGGGACTCTGCCGACTTGAAGGGTAAATGCCGCGTCAAGCAGATTTGCATCTGTAATTGTTCCGTTTCCGGCGGCATCCGACAGCAACAGAGCCCGCTCGCGCAAGCGGTCTTTATCCTTTGCCGATAAAACAAAAAGCGCCGGACGGCCGGAGTCCGCCGAAGTCATTTCAGCCGGTTCATACTCTTCTATAAGCAGGTGGGCATTTGCCCCGCCCGCTCCGAAAGAAGATGTACCCGCGATTCTCGGATATTCCCGTGTTACTCCTTCAGTTTCTATGACCGGCCGTCTCCATTCCGCCGTTTCCTGCTGCACGATAAAAGGAGAAGTTTCAAAATCAATTTCCGGGTTCAGCTGCTTTGAATGCAGCGACGGCACCAGATATCCGTGTTTCATCTGAAGAAGAATTTTGGTGACCGCAGCAATGCCCGCCGCACTTTCCAGGTGTCCGATATTGGATTTAACAGAACCGATGGAACAAAATTGCTTTGCATCCGTATAGCGGCGGAAAGCCTTGGTTAACCCCGCGATTTCAATCGGGTCTCCCAAGGAAGTGCCGGTGCCGTGGGCTTCCAGATAGCTGATTGCTCTCGGATCAATTCCTGCCCGCTCCATCGCCTCTGCGATCACTTCCCCTTGTGCATTCGGGTTCGGAACGGTGAACCCGTTCGTTTTGCCGCCGGCATTCAGAGCGCTTCCTTTAATGACACCGTATATATGATCATGATCTTCAACAGCCTTCTTCAACGGCTTTAACACGATACAGCCGACGCCCTCTCCGTCAACAAACCCGTCAGCCTTATCACCGAACGCTTTGCACGCGTTTGACGGCGACAGCATTCTCATAGAAGAAAGTCCGATATAATGAACCGGATCTGTAATCAGGTTTACGCCGCCGGCAATCGCGCATTCAGATGCACCTGTTCTGATGCTTTCTGCGGCGAGATGAATGGCGGTTAAGGATGAGGAGCATGCGGTATCGACCGCGATGCTCGGACCGTGAAAATCAAACACATAGGATACGCGGTTCGGGATAAAGTGGTAGTGGGCCCCTGTCGGATAGTTGCCGTTCATGACACCCGCAAAGACACCAACCTTTTTACCGGCGCATAGTGAATCAGGGGTATATCCGGCATCCTCAAGGGCCGCATAAGCGGTTTCCAGAAACAGTCTCTCCTGCGGGTCCATGCGCTCCGCTTCTTTCGGGGAGATTTTAAAAAACAGCGGATCAAATTTATCACTATCTGTTAAAAAGCCGCCCCACTTTGTATACATCCGCCCTTCCTTACCTTTTGTCTCATCATAGTAGTCCCGCCAATTCCAGCGGTCTTTCGGAATTTCGGTGATTTCGTGTTCACCGGTTTTTAACCGTTCCCAGAACTCATTAACATTTTCAGCTCCGGGATACTTCCCGGCAAGACCGACAATTGCCACTTCAAGGTGTTTTGACGGCGGTTCGGAAGCGGGCGGCGCTTTTTCAGAAAAAGATGCCGCTTGGCGCTTCGTCAATCCGGCGCTTTTTTTGCGGCTTTGCTTTTTCTCTAAAGTGTGCGGCGCCTTTTCGGCTTCTTTATTTGTCTTGAAAATCCCAGCCATATCTTCCTGTCTTGAGCTGACGAGATATTCCGCTAATCCGCCGATTGTCGGATACTCGAAGAACAATGTGCTGCTGATATCAGGGACGTCTTCCCGCACGCGGTTGGTCAGCTGTACGATTAAGATGGAATCGATTCCGTATTCTTCAAGGGGCGTATGGGCTTGAACGTCCTCAATCGGCATCTTTAAGATGACGCTGACGATCTGTTTCAGGTACTCTGTGCTTTTTTCAAGCAAAGATCCGGATGATACCGCTTCAGTATGACGGAGTTCTTCAGAAAATTGCGCAAGCAGTTCGCGCTCCTTCGTTTCAGCCAAGTATGCGGCAAGCTCTTCTATCGTCCGGTATTCAAAAAACAGCGTGCTGCTGATATCAGGGACGAGATCCCGCAGCTCATTCGTCAGCTGAACGATCAGAATAGAGTCAATGCCGTATTCATCCAGAGGAGCCAGCGGATTTATCTCTTCTGCCGGCATTTTTAATACTTTTGCCGCAGCCCTTATCAGAAAAGCCGCTGTCTTTTCCGAAAGCCCCTCTCCCGTTTGTTTGATGGGGAGCTGACGATCAGAGGATGTTCGCGGTACGTTTGATTGGCGCTTTTGCGCGGTGTAAGCTTCCCTGCTCTGCCTGATGACTCCGTTGCTTTTCGCTGTGATAATCTGCTGGGTGTGCAGACGTTCGTTTTCAGCCGGAAATTGAATGGAATGAAAGCCTTCAGCCATTAAAACGGATTTCCATGTTTCCGGATAAAGACCGGGGCACCCCGGAATCCGCAGCGCCTCATCTTCGTACAGCCACCAGCCCTCTAATAAGCCGAATGTAACATGTGTAAACGGCGTATGCCCGCCCAGTTCATTAACGAGCAGCAAACCGTCTTTTTTCAATACGGCTTTTGCCGTCCGTAAGGTTTTCCGGATATTTTTGGTGGCATGCAGCACGTTTGCGGCGATAGCGATATCGTAGGTTCTCAGATGTAATCCCTGGCCCACCGCAGGCTTCTCCACATTAAACAGCTGATACGTCAAATACGGATTGTCCGCGCCGTATTCCTTTTCGGCATGCATTAAAAAAGCTTTTGACAAGTCGGTATAACAGTATTCCTGAATATGGTTTTGATAGGGGCGGAGCTTTTTAAACAGTGTGCTGCTCGTTCCGCCGGTTCCCGCTCCGATCTCCAGCAGACGGATGTTTGCCTCAGGATTGTTTTTAATTACATTTTCCACATAAATACACGCTTCATTTGCCAGCACATCGTTGTAATAATCAGCGAGAATGTTATGCTTATAGATTCCTTCAACAAGCTCCATTGAAGAATCGGGAAACATCACGTCAGTGGCTTTTATTTTGCCTGTTAAAATGTCAGGCAAAGCTTGAATGACGGTATCCGCCAGCAGAGCCTGCGCTTTCATATCCGGATCTTTCAGCCATTCGTTTTTCTTCTTATGCCACTCTTCCCACATCGCGGCCGTTTCACCGCTTTTAAGATCGCCGTCTAAAAGACGGATGCTTTCTTCCAGCCAGCGCTCATATAAAGGCAGACAGGAAGCCGCCGGCGCTTCGCCGGTCAGACCCATTGAACGCAGCGTCACCCGCAGCACTTGCAGCAAAAGCCGATTCAATTCTTTCATTTGATTGCTTATTTCTGTTCTTAAGGATAACTGTGTACGGTCTTTTTGTTTGTCTCCCTTACCCAAAACCTTATCCTCCTAAGAAAATTAAATTTGCTCCGTCATTTTGACAGGCAATCAGATAGTCACAAATTCATGAGGGTTCATTCCCTCGATCGGAATCGGCTTGGTCAGCTTCATCAGCCCCATGCGGGAGATCGGCTGCGTCAGCAGAGTTTCCAGCGCCCGCATCCCTTCCGCCCGGCTGATCAGTCCGAGACCGATTGCACTCAGTCTGTCAAACTCTTCAGAAATGTGATTGTCAGCCCGCTCCCAATACCCCCAGTTCATCACTTTGACCGGGCATGACAGCCGTCCGGAAAGCTCATGGGCAAATGCGTCTTTAAATGCGCACCCCGCCGCATAATGACTTTGATTCGGATTCTTAATATATGAAATAACCGAAGAGAAAAAGAGAATAAAGTCCAAAGACTCTTTCGCAAATACTTCGGCAATGTTGACGGAAATATCCACTTTCGCCGCAAGGCCGGCGTGAAACTGTGATTCTTCCATATCTTTTACGCTTTCATTCGCAAATACCATCGCTGAATGAACGACGCCGCTGATGGTGCCGTATGTGTTTTTAATCTGTTCATAGGCGCGCTGAAGCGATGGAAGATCAGAAGCATCTGCGGCTATATATTCGGGAGCGGGGCCTGATGGCCGGTACCGGTCTATTTTTTGGCGTATCCGGCTGTCCAGCGGCCGCCTCCCGATCCAGACGACTCGGGCTTTATACGTCGTCACCATATAATCTGTCCAAACCTCGCCGATGCCTCCCGCACCGCCGATGATGACATATACGCCTCCATATCGGTAAGGAACACTTTCAGACGGCCCGCTTTGGACCGGAAGCAATTGAGGCCGGTGCCATTCCTGATGTCTGCGCACCCATGCTTTACCCGTACGGTCGCGGGGCAGGCTGAATATGTCTTCTGCAGGGAAATCCCCCCCCGTCTTCAAGATCGACCAGACGGATGTGCCAGCTCGGATGTTCTTTTGCGAGAGACCCGACGAAACCGTGCACACTGGAATGAGCGGGACGCACCTCATCATATTGGGTGATAGGCTGTGCTTGGTGCGTAATCACCGTCATCCCGAGCTGCTCTTTTCCATACCCGAGACCGATAAGAGCTTTGGCCGCTCTGAAAATTTGCAGCACCCCGCTTTTTTGATCATGGATGTAAGAATCAGCCGGCTGAGGGGCAAACCAGATCATATGCTGAATCTCACCGACACGGCGGAGCCGATCGGATATCACTTCAACGGAAGCACTTTGGCTGCTATCAAATCGCACAGCTTTAGGAAACAATCGTAAAACCGCGTCCGCCTGCCCGTCTGTACCGCCTATGATGACAGCTTTTGCTTCAGAAATGGGGAAGCCGGTTTGGTTGTCTATCGGTTCAGCGTCCCATACCTGCATCAGTTTGACGGCTCCGGTAAGGTCACCCGGCAGATCGTATTGCTTATTATCGGTTACGACCGACGCACTTTCGGCCATCCGGGCAGAAAATCCTTTTATCCTTACACACACATTGCCGCGTTCATCACATATATCAATGTCCATTCTTCGCACGGCCGGTGTTTCATGCGTCACAAACACGGCCGCCCACATGTTTGGACTGCACGGATGAAAAACGGTCAGTTCATGCAATTCAAAAGGCATTAACGGCTGCTCCGGATAACCCGCTTTATCTTCATTCATAACGCCGATGGCCGCCTGAAAAGCGGAATCTATCAGACTCGGATGGAGCACAAACTGTTCGGCCTCATCACAAACGGAAGCCGGGAGCACCAATTTAGCCAAGGCTTCTTTTTCCCCGCAATAAATGTGATCAATTCCTTGATGTGAAGGTCCGTATACAATTTCCGCCTTTGCAAATGCCGCATAGCAGTCTTCCTTTGACAGCACTTTTTTGCGGCATCGCGCTTTCAGCTGTTCAATATGCAAAACCGGCGCCTCAGACAGCGGCTCAATCACAGCACTGCCTTCACAATAAATGTCTGAATCGTTTTCATTGCTGTACACTTGAAATGAAACATTGCCGTTATCCTCTAAGGAAAGACCTGTCGTCATACGCAGCGGCTCTTTTTTATGAACGGCCTGGCGTATCCAGCTGATATACCGCAGCGAAATGCCGGTTTTAGCCGTGTATTCAGCGGCTAACGGCGCGGCAGCCAGTTCAGCCGCGGCTCTCGCCATTTCAAGATAAGCCGCCCCGGGGAGAACACGCTTGTTTCGGACGATATGATCGGCTAAGAAGAATTCATCTCCGTTCAGTATCGTGCTGAATTTTTGTTCTAACAAATCTGATGTATTGCGGTGAAGCAGCGGGTGAAGCCTGCTTTCTGTATTTACGGAAGTGACGGGATGATCGGGCTCCGGTATCCAATAGCGGTCCTTTGCAAACGGATACGTCGGCAGACTCATCCGGCGCGGCTTCTCCTCCTGATACAGCCGCGTCCAGTCTATCTCAAATCCTTTTGACCACAGCTCCGCAAGTTTTTTGTAAGTGCCGCTGTCCGTCCATTTTCGGATCAGCTCCTCCGTATCCTGATCATCATTCAGGAAACCCCTGATTTCCGTTCCGCTATCAGACCGCCCTTGAAAGCAGCCGTCAATCTGCCGTTTTCGTTCTGTAAATTCGGTTAATTTCCTGATCAGGTCCGCTTGATCGTTCACTAAAAAAACAAGCCGTTCTTCCATTGCCAGCCGTCCCGTTTGCAGCGTATATGCCAGTGACCGCAGGGAAAAAGGTTCTTCAGGCTGCTTCTCTAAGCCGGACTGACCGAAAAGACTGGAAAGAATATTCTTATGTTTCTCATCGTTTGTCAGACATTCTGCTAAAGTCCGGACGGAAGTATGCTGTATGAGATCAGTCATGTCTATTGCCAGCCCGTATTGATCCGTCAGCCGCTCAGAAAACTGTGTCAGCTGCATGACATCCAAGCCGAATTCCTTCCAATCCTGTTCACCATCTACCGAGCCGGCCTCTACATGCAGAACTTCGGCCAGAGCACCGCGCAGCGCATTTTCCAGCTGATTTTGCATTGTATCTGTTTTGTCATGAAGCGGCCCGCTTCCTTCAAGCGCTTTATCTTTGAGAAACATCAGCAGGCGGGCAGCGTATTCCTTCAGCCGCTCCGGATTTTTCGCTGATAGAGGCACGATATACGGTCTCTCTTGATTCTCCGTAATGCCGGGGTTTTTGGGCCTGTACTCTTCTAAAATGAGATGAACGTTTGAACCCGTCGCCCCGAATGAACTGATGCCTGCGCGTCTCGGACAGGAATGTTCACTGCCGTTCTCTGTATACGCCGGCTTTTTCCATGACTCGGTTTTTTGCTGCACGTAAAATGGCGAGTCCTCTAAACGGAGATACGGATTAATCGTCTCTGAGTGCAAAGAAGGGACAAGCGTTTTGTGAAACAGCTGCAAAACCGTTTTATGAAGCCCGCTGATCCCGGCGGCTGATTCCGCATGTCCGATATTCGATTTAACGGAACCGATCGCACAAAATTGCCGATCCTCCGTAAACGTGCGGTAAGCTTTGACAAGACCTTGTATTTCAATCGGATCTCCTAAAGAAGTTCCGGTTCCGTGCGCTTCCACATAAGAAATCGTCCGGGGATCGATCCCCGTCTTTTCAAGACATTCGGCTATCATATTCCCCTGCGCCACGGGGCTCGGCACGGTAATCCCGCTGACGGTTCCCACGTGATTGACGGCGCTGCCTTTTATCACCGCATAAATATGATCCTTATCTTCTTCGGCTTTGTGAAGCGGCTTCAGCAGCACGGCCCCGATGCCGTCAGCTGAGACATAGCCTGTGCCGCCTTCGCCGAACGTGCGGCACAGCCCGTCACTCGAATGCATATCCATCAAGCCGTATGTGATATATTTTGTCGGGTGCAATGATAAATTGACGCCTCCGGCAAGAGCTGCTTCACATTCACCGCGTCTCAGACTTTCCGCCGCCATATGGACGGCCGTCAGAGATGACGAACACACCGTGTCAACCGCCATGCTCGGCCCGTGAAAATTGCAGAAATATGAAACCCGGTTTGCGATCGGCGCATAGTTCAAGGGATAAGGAAAGACCAGCCCTTTGGCCGCAGCTTCAGCGCCGGCGAGAGAATAATCCATATGCATCACCCCGGCAAACACACCGACGTTCATTCTCTTATTCGGCCCTTTCGGCTGAACGATTGTTTCCGGGGTGTAGCCCGCATCCTCAATCGTTTCCCAGCATGTTTCTAAAAACAATCGTTCTTGCGGATCTTTAGCTTCTGCCTCCCGCGGAGAAATCCGGAAAAATTTCGCATCAAAACAATCCGGATCGTCTATAAAACCGCCCCATTTGGAAATCGGCTTGCCGGACGGCGATCGCAAATGCTCATATTTCCTCGTATCCCAGCGGGAACGAGGCACTTCCGTTACGCTGTTTTCTCCATTTTTTAAATTTGTCCAGAATTCACGAAGATTTTTGGCGCCGGGGTACCGTCCCGCCATCCCGACAATCGCAATATCTCCATTCTGCGTTCCGGCTGACGCCGATTTTTTCACACGGATTTGGGTCGTCCTCTTTTTTTCCCTGTGCAAAGGTTCAGCATTTGAATGCCCGCTTTGAGCATGGCCGAAGCCGGCTCCGTAATGTTCGCACAAATATCCCGCCAATTCCGTGATTGTCGTGTATTCAAATAACAGCGTCGGCAGAAGCTGCGTTCCGATTTTTCGTTCAATTTCCTTTACCATGTCCAACAGCCCCGGAGAATCCAGCCCCATTTCATAGTAGCCGATATCCGGGTCGATCTCTTTCACAGGTTTGTTCAATCGGGCGGCAAGCAATTCTTTTAAATAAAGGATGCACTGTTCAGTAAGGCCGGCGGAAGACGCCGCAGATCGGGGCTCGGAAGGCGCCGGTTCCGCTTGCAGAGCCGGGACGGCATTCCGCCCGTCAGGTTCTTTCTTTTGCCGTTTCTGATTGATCAGTTCCGGGTCCCTCACCCGTTTATTGGCGAAGTTTTTCAGTTCGCCGACTTTTCTGCCTTCCTCATTGAAAAACTCCATTGTCACGTAAACGAGATCTTTCTTACGGGTGACGGATTCTTTTTTTATCTTGGTGATACATGTCGTCTGCAGCAATTCGGCGCAATAAAACGATTCATAAAACAGCGGCAGAAATAATTGCCCCTCCTCCCTCGTCAAAGGAGCGAGATATACATTGGAACCGATGCTGCTCGCATCTATCAATGCGGGATGAAACATCGCCTCTCCTGCATGTTCCAGCTGATCCTTTTGCACCGACAGATCAATATAAATCTCTTTTTCAGTCTGGTAGACGCTTCCGCAGCCTTTCATCATTCCTGAATGAACCAGTTCTTGATCCCTGCATTCCGCGTAAATGTCCTCAAGCGGTATTTCTGCCGCCGTTTGTTTTACGGCATCCATCCGGACGCTCTCTTGGAAGCCGGCGGGCTTGACGGAATGCATTTGCGCCGCGGCATATATCTTTGTCTCTGCTGCTTCGACACCTTGTTTTTGCCCTTTCACCTCTACCTTCCATTGCCCTTCGCCGTTCTCTGTACAGTCAACAGAAAGCAGGATTGTTTCTCCCTGTTCAGGAGCTAAAGGGTGAAAAATCGATAAGTGCCTGAGTTCAAGGCCGGCATGAAAAAAACCGTTTTCTCTGAAAGTCTGATAGATCAGGTCAATATAAGCCAGACCCGGCAGCAGTTCCTTTCCATAGGCTTTATGATGTTTCAGAACGGGATGCTGATTGTTAATAAGAAGCTGCTCTTGCATATGAACTTCCTCCATATCGACGTTCAATTTTCAGCGCAATCAGTAAGTCTTCATTTGTTTCCAAAACGTATTCGGGCGGGACTCATGTGCGTTTTCATGCAAGTTTTCAGCTTTGTCCGAACGGATGGGCCGGCGTTTTAATTCCTGTCTCGGCAAAGGCTTTCTAACCGGGGTGTACACCTCTTGCTCCCAGGCTTCCACTATGACATGGGCATTCGTCCCTCCGTCAGCGAAGCTGCTGACGGCGGCAATCCGCGGTGAATCCGTCCATTCACGCAGAACGTGCGAAAAATAAAACGGCGAGGCGGACAGATCGTAATGCGTCATCGGCTCTTTGCCCGAAAGGAAAGGCACACGCATTCGGCGCGAGAGCATAAGCACTGTTTTAATGAATCCGGCAATCCCTTCAGCGCATAACGGGTGTCCGATATTCGGCTTCATCGACCCCAATTCGCAAGGCGCGCTGTTTTGCATACGGTACACCGCTTCAATCGCCCTCAGTTCCAAAAGGTCGGTTACTTCAGAGCCTGAACCGTTTGCTTCAATGTAGCTGATATCCTCCGCTTTTCTGCCGCTTTTGGCAAGCGCCTTGGCCATCACTTCTTTCTGCGCCTGTATATTCGGTGTGGCAGGCCCCGCGGTTCTGCCGTCATTGTTTACGGAAATGCCTTTAATGACCGCATGAATCCGGTCCCCGTCTTTTACAGCCTGGGCCGCTGTTTTTAAATACACCATTCCAACGCCTTCTCCCAATACGATGCCGCCGGTGCGGCGGTCAAAAATATGAAACGCAGGCTCTTCGCTTAACAGATTGCGAAGTTCGAACATCCGGTGGGTTTGACCGGATTCCAGCAGACTGACTCCCCCGACCACCGCTGAGTCGATTTCACCGCAAGAAAGCGCCTGTATCGCCATATTCATACCGACAAGCGCTGAAGAACAGGCCGTATCCAAAACAAGACTCGGCCCCTTCAAATCAAAAAACTGAGAAAGATTGGCCGCCAAGTAATTCGGGCCGGCGGCGACTATCGGATTTTTTGCATGCTTCAGACGGTTTTCGTCAGGCATACTGCCGCCGCGTCCTCCTAAATAGACACCGGCTGACCTGCCTTTCATTTCTTGTAAAGAGTAACCGCTGTCTCTGAACAGATGAAGCGCCTCTTCTAATATAAGAAAGGACTGGATATCCATTGCCTTGATGTCTTCTTCGGGAATAAGGAAAAACTCCGGGTCAAAATGCGTTACATTTTTTAAAAGGCCCGCATAATCCGCCTTCTCCGTTTTCCAGCGCTCTTTCGGCACCCTTTGAATGGCCGACGTTCCTTCAGACAGCAGCTTCCAATAAGCTTCAATTGATTCAGCTCCCGGAAAACGGCAGGACATTCCGACAACAGCGATGTCTTGCGCCGCTGCAGCGCCAGAAGGCTGAATGAGAGCGGCTGCTGTTTGTTTGGGAACGTCCGGGATTACAGGCTGAACCGGTTTTGAAACGGCATCTTTGATTTCCGGATATGCTGTTTCAAGCCATCCCGCCAGCGCAGCAACCGTAGGGTATTCATACAGCACCGCCGGGTCAAGGTCAGCTTTGATCCTCTTTCCGATCGCTCTGGACACTTGGGCAAGCATGATGGAATCGGCTCCGTAATCTTGAAACGGTGTATCAGATTCAAATCTTGACGGCTCCAGTCTTAATTCCCGGCAGCAAATGCCCGTCAGCCACTCCTCTACGCTTTCTGTCTCACCCTGTACATGCTGCTTTGTTTCGGTAAGGCCGGTTGAAAGCATCAGACGGTCGGGCTCCCATTTTTCCGGGTGAATGACGGCCGGCATAATAACAGATCCGCAATCGCCTGCCATAACGGCATCAAACAGACTCAGCCCTTCTCTGTCAGTGATGCTCTTTAAACCGCTTTTCAGATAGGCCCGGCTTTTTGATTCGCCCATACCCGTTTCTTTCCAGCTCGGCCATTGGATGCTCAGCACCGGAAAACCTTTTGCGGCCGCAAAATAATCCATATAGGCGTTAGCCATGGCATAATCGCTTTGTCCCGCTCCTAATTCCGGCATCACGCCGGACACTGAAGAAAACAGCGCAAAAAACCGGAGAGGCTCCTTGTGCAGCGCTTGATACAAAAGGTCCAGCCCGTCTGTTTTAGGTTCAAGCACGGGCATCATCTGTTCTCTTGTTTTGCGGATAAAGGCGGGATGATCGAGATCTACGGCTCCCGCTGCGTGTATCACGCCTCCTATCGGCCCCATCTTCTCTTTCACCCGGCTGACGGCCTGCTCATATTCAGGGCCGGAAGATACAGACAGCACTTCCGTTCGGACACCTTTTTGTTCGAGCTCTCTGATTCTTCTCACTTTATCGGAAAACGGGGAATTCCGTTTGATATGATCATCCCACTCCGCTTTCGGAGGCATTGTTTCTTTTCCGGTAAGCACGAGTTTCGTGACTCCGTAACGTTCGGCAAAATGCCGGGCGAATAAATATCCGAGTCCCCGGGTCCCTCCGGTGATCCAGAGCACATGGTCTTTCGGAAATGAAAATTCTTTTTCAGCTAAGCTGTTTGTTTCCTTTAACCGCGCGTGATAGCGCACACCGTTTCGGTAACACACTTCGATGTCTGCAGAATCGCGAAAAAACTCCTCTGCGATCTGGTTTGCCAGCTCGGAATCTTCAGCAGTCCGTTCTGCATCCATATGTCGCGAGCGGATATCCTTATACTCACTTTGGAGCATACGGTACAATCCGGCCTTTTTTGCACCTGAGAGATTTATCGTTTCATTTGCAAAAGGTTCAAGCCCCTTTGTCACACAAAGCAGCTGAAGCTTTCGGCCGCGGTTTCTGTTGTCAATGAGACACTGCAGACGATGAATCCAGCCGTCATCATGCTTGATTTCCGTCCCGCACCCCGTCACATCAATCAGACCGCCAAACCGGGCCGCGTCCCCGGATATTTCCGGTGATGCAGCGTCAATGATTTCAGACTCGGGGAAATAACGGGACAGCTCAACGGCCAAATTTCCTGTCTGGTGATCAGCGGCTATTCCGATGACGCCCCGCACTTCCTTAGCCGGAACACGGCTGCTTTCTGCCCAGCTTTTCTGTAAAAAGCGGAATTCACGAAATGTTTCAGAATGTGTTTCAGCATCACGAACATTGTCCGGCGCTGCATCGCCCGGCCAATAACGATCCTTTATAAATGGATAACCGGGAAGGCTGACGCGATGCGGCAGGCTGCCGTTATAAAGCTCTGACCAATCAATCTTCAGCCCTTTTACCCAAAGTTCCAGAAGCTTCGCGAATTTTTTCTTTTCATCCATTTACGGACGGCTTCCTGCATATCTTCATCCTTAAAAACGGCTAGAATATCTTTATACTGTTTGCTTTTTCCCCTGAAGCAGCCGTCTGTTCCGCCGTCAATAAAACGCTGCAGTTTTTCCGCTAACTGCTCTGTCGACGTCACGATAAACGCCGCACGTTCTTCCATCGCTTCTCTTCCGGTTTGAAGGGTGTAAGCCGCGTCCCGGAGGCTGCGGTCTGTGACGTCATTTTTTCTGATCGCTTGAAGAAGCTGCTGCGCCCGCTGCTTCAGGCTGGCCTCCTGTTTGGCGGATAATAAAATGACTGCGGGATCTTCATCTGTGAATGGCTCAGAAATCTCCCTATCAGGTTCAATATATTCTTCTATCAATATGTGGGCATTTGCCCCGCCCGCGCCAAAAGAAGAGATTCCCGCGATTCTCGGAATCTCTTTCTGCGCTCCGTTTTCCTCAATGACCGGCCGTTTCCAGTCTGCCAATTCACGCTGCACCGCAAACGGCGTCCGGTCAAATGCAATATTCGGATTCAATTTTCGGCAATGTAATGAAGGGGCCAGCTTTCGTTTCTGAAACTGGAGCAGCAGTTTTGTTACACCGGCGATGCCTGCCGCGGCTTCCAAATGCCCGATATTGGATTTAACTGAGCTGATGGCGCAAAAGCCTTTATCTGACGTTTTCATTTGAAATGCGCGGGTCAAACCGTCAATTTCGATCGGATCTCCGAGTTCAGTGCCCGTGCCGTGGGCTTCGATACAGCTGATCATCCGCGGATGTATTCCTGATTTTTCAAGCGCGCCGGAAATCACGTCAGCCTGGGCGCTCGGACTCGGCACTGTATACCCGTTTGTTCTGCCGCCGTGATTGATATGAGTGCCGCGAATCACCCCGTAAATATGGTCCTTATCAGCCATCGCTTTTGACAGCGGCTTTAACAGCACGGCCCCGACGCCTTCCCCGGGAACAAATCCGGCCCCGCCTTCACCGAAACTTTTGCACGTTCCGTCTTTTGAAAGCATTCGATAGGCGCTGAGCTCCGCATAAGCCGAAGGATGCGTATACACATTCACACCGCCGGCAATCGCCATGTCACATTCGCCGCGAAGGATGTTTTCACACGCTTCATGAATTGCAGTCAGCGAAGACGAGCACATCGTGTCGACCGGCATGCTCGGCCCTTTCAGATTAAGAAAATAGGAAACTCTGTTGGCCGCTGAACTGAACGACGTTTTCGGCTGCAGGGTGCCGCCGTTTTTCCAGTACATTCCGTACCCGTTTTTCGTAATGCCAGCAAAAACGCCGACCCGGCCGTTATACAGATTCTCAAGCAGTTCCTTCGTATAACCGGCATCCTCCAGCACCTGCCAGCACATTTCAATAAAGAGACGCTCCTGCGGGTCCATATTCAAAGCATCACGGGGTGAAATTTGAAAAAACAGCGGATCAAAGAAAGCGGCATCTTTCAGAAACCCGCCCCGCTTACTGTAACTTTTCCCTGCTTTCACGGCCGCTTCGGGATCAGGGTTGTAGTACTTGTCCTTTTCCCAGCGCTCTTCGGGAATTTCCGTCACACAGTCTTTTCCGGCCGCTAAGTTATCCCAGTACTCTTCAAGTGTTTCAGCTTGCGGATAACGTCCGCTGACGCCGATAATCGCAATCCCTTCTTTTGTCTGTTTCTCATTGGAAAAAGCAGGCCGTTTCTTTCGCTTGATAAACGACGGAAGCACCGGAAAATCTTCATTTGCCAAAACCTGTTCTGATATGCCTGAACGGTGCTCATCATCATTTGTCCATTTTCGGCATTCATTCGGATAATCCGTGACAAAGTGAGCTGCCAAAGAGCCCAGTGTCTTATATTCGTAAAAAACCGTTTTGGAAAGGTCACCGAAAAGCAGAGACAATTCGCGGTTTAATTTCGTCACAGTGACTGAGTTTATTCCGTAGGTTTCCAGCGGCTCTTCAGTATCTATGCTGGAAACAGCAATTTTTGCAGTCAGGCCAAAAAGCGTTTTGAGCTGAAGAAGCGTTTGTTCATACAAACGTTCACTGCGGTGTTCGGCATTGGTTTTTCCGGGAGCGCCCGTCTTGATGACAGGCTGCAGCTTCAACCCCGACAGGTAAGCCCATATTTTTCCTTCTTTGTCACATAAATCAATATAAAAGCTCCCCGCCTTCTCTTGTATCTCGGCCCATACCTTGTCAGGACAAGATTCATAAAACAAAAGCTCGTCCAATGAAACCGGGGCGAGCGTTTTATATTCTTTGCCGCCAAGCAGCGCGCATGCCTCTGTCACACTTTGCATCACACAGGGAGGGAGGCCGAATCGGGCGGATTCTTTTTGGTTTGTCAACGGAATTGAAATGTCTGCCAGCATCCGTCCTGCTGAAGCGTAAATACGCTCAATTCCTTTCATGTGCTCACTGTATTGAACGGTATCGTTCTGAGTGATGGCTTCAATTTGCTGCTTATCCATCAGGGAACCGCTGTTTTCCTTCAAGCGGCTGATATCCAGCATGCCGGGCGCAGCATCAACTGGCTGAATCGTCCCTTGGCTGTACACATCATGATGACTGTAATCGGCTGAAAATGGATTATAAATCTCAAACCTTTTGGCTTCACCCTCTGCGGGTATCAGCCTGATTTCGATATGGAACGGCTCAGCCTCAGTCAAAATGGGCTTTGACCACACGATATGCGTCAGCCGGACAGCCGCAGTCTCCTTTACTGTCAAAACAGCCGCAGCTCTCGCCATTTCCAAAAGAAGTTCTCCGGGCATAAGCTTTTTATGCTGTAAAGAAACATCAGCGAGAAAAAATTCCCGGCCGCTGAAAGCTGCCGAGAATCCCTGTCCCGTTTCATCGGAAATATGCTGCTGAGCAAGCGGATGAAGGGAATCCGTTTGGCGAAGTCCCATCCGCATATCATAATCGCGCAAAATGCCGATCGCATCCTGTTTTGTCATTTTTTTATTTTTGACGTCAGAAAAAACCCGGTGCAGAAACTCTTTCATATGGTTTCCTCCATTACGCTAATCCCTGTAAAAACCGATCGTTCTTTTTACAGCGGCTTCTATGCTTATTTCGTTTTTCTCCAATTCATCAAGCAGGCGCTCATAAGTCTCAAGCGGGGACGTATCAGTCCCGTAAGTCTCCCGGTGCCTTATATGCTGCACACTGTGCGGTATCCAGCAATGTGTTTTCGCAAAAGGATAGACGGGCAGGCTGACTTTTTTCGGTCTTTCGTCCGAATACAATTTATTCCAATCGACATGCAAGCCTTGCACCCATAATTTTGCAAGCATTGCATACTTTCCTGCTTCAATCCATTGATCTACGGCCCCGCTCATTTCTGCGTTGTCCGTCATCTCTGTAAACAGCTGTTTCATCGCTTTGTTCCGGCCTGTAAAGAAATTCTGCCCCGTCTCCTTGCCGCTGAGGAAATCATTCAGCGCGTTCGTAAGCTCTTCTTTTGTTTCAGCAATGACGGCAAGGCGCTCTTCCATTTCATCCCGGCCAAGCTGAAGCGTATAAGCGATATCCGCAAGAGCTCCGTCAGCTGAATGTGACTTTTCCAAATATCTGCGCAGCTGTTCCGCACGTTCCTTCAGCTGTTCCGCCGTCTTTGCCGAGAGAATGAATAAGGACGGCTGAAGTTCACCGGCCGTCCATTGTTTCTCTTCAACAGGAGAAACATATTCTTCGAGCACGACATGAGCATTAACACCGCCAAATCCGAACGAGCTGACACCCGCTCTCCGCGGCAGTTCATTTCCGCTATCATCAGTCGCCGCTTTCCACGGCTGAGTGTCGCGGACGAAATAAAACGGGCTGCCGTCGAGGCTGATATACGGATTAACGGTTTCACAATGCAGACTTTTAACGAGCGTTTTGTGCTGCATCTGCAAAATAATTTTTAAAAGTCCGGCCATGCCGGCGGCAAGCTCTGTGTGGCCGATATTCGTTTTGACGGAACCGAGGCCGCAATGAGGCTGATCGGGTGCCGTTACTCCGGCTTTCTGATAAAGCGCTGCAAAAGCCGCTTTGAGTCCGTTGATTTCTATCGGATCTCCGAGCGCCGTTCCCGTGCCGTGGGCTTCAATATAACTCACTGTACGGGGGTCGATGTTCGCTTGCTGATACGCTTTTATCATGACTTCTGTCTGCGCTTTCGGATTCGGCGATGTAAGGGAAGCCGCCCTTCCGCCATGATTTTCCGCCGTTCCGCGGATAACGGCATAAATACGGTCGCCGTCACGTTCCGCATCAGATAATGTTTTCAAAACAATCATGCCGGCACCTTCAGCTCTGACATACCCGTCCGCTTGATCGGAAAATGTTTTGCAGCGCCCGTCTTCACTGAGCATTCCCGCTTTATTAAAGCTGATATGCATGTCCGGCGACACAATAGCATTGACGCCTCCTGCAATCGCGATGCCGCAGTCTCCGGCCTGAATTGCCCTGACCGCACGGTGAACAGCGACCAATGAGCTTGAACAGGCGGTTTCAATCGGTTCGCTCGGCCCATGTATATTCAGAAAATAGCTCATGCGGTTCGGACCGATTGACGGAACCGTTCCGGCGGCGGAAGAACCCTCAATCTCTATATGGAACTTTGAAGCTTCCTGGGCGTAACCGCTGTTTGCCGTGCCTGCAAAAATGCCTGTATTTGTACCTGACAGGCTTTTGGCAGAGCAGCCGGCATCTTCAATCGCTTTCCATACATGCATCATTAAAAGTCTTTGCTGAGGATCCATCATTTCGGCTTCATGCGGAGAAATACCGAAAAATAATGGATCAAATTGAGCGGTTTCATCAATGAAGCCGCCCCACTTTACATTGCTCGCATTTTTATCTTTCTGCGGATCTCCGTAATACTGTCTCCAGTCCCAGCGCTCCGGCGGTATTTCAGAAATGCAGTCCTTTTCTCCGGCTAAATTCTCCCAAAACATTTCCGGATTTTCAGCCATTGGAAATGCACAGCTGATTCCGATTATCGCCACGGGCTCTTCAGGTGCAGCTGCGGTTTTTGTTTTAGGAAGGCGGGACGGAATCGAGAATGGCTCCGTCTTCATTTTTTTACGCTCAACCGGTTTCTCCGTTTCTATTTCTTCCTGTGAGCCGAATGTATCCGGATGTTCCGTCAGCAAGTATTGGGCAAAACTAAAGACTGTCGGGTATTCAAAAAACACGGCTGGCGTCAGTTCAAGCCCATACATTTTATTTAGTTCATTTGCAAACTGCGTGAATGAAACCGAATCAAAACCATAATCTCTCATCTCTGATTCAGCATCTATTTCTTCTTCTTTCACCTTCAGAATGCCTGATATCATATGTTTGAGTTCCGCTTGTACTTTATTTGGCAGATGGACGTGGGTCTTCCTTGACACATGAATGCTACGGGACGGTTCCGGCGCTTCAGGCATCAGGTTTTTTCGAATCCGTTTCTCGTCGCCCTCTGCCACCATGACCTGGTGTTCTCCGGAGGCAAAAGCGGCGTACAGCGCCTGGATGCCTGAAGCCGATCGCATGGCTTTCATTCCGGTCTGTTCATACATCAGCCGTTCTGTCTCTTTGTCCACGCGCATACCGCCTTCTTCCCAAAGCGGCCAGTTGACGGACAGGGTCTGCCCGCTCCGATTGTTGTCCCGCACGAGCCTGTTTCGGCGGGCTGCATAAACATCCATAAATGCGTTGGCTGCCGCATAACCGG
>NZ_ANAT01000035.1:0-20727 GCF_000411595.1 Paenibacillus lentimorbus NRRL B-30488
CAGCCGTAAAAAATCTTGCCGTTCTCACAAAAAATCTCGCAGCCACAAAAAATCATGCCGCCGCAAGAAAAAACGCACGCAGAAAAAACCTTATCGTCCTCATAAAAAAGATCCTTGCAAAAAAGACGATTACTGCAGCAAAACAGAGTACTGGAAAGACGGGAACATCTGGGTTGTAAAGAAAAACTACAAGTAACGCCATTTGTAAATAGGCTGCCGGCTAAACGGAAGCCTTTTTCCTCAATCAGATATATGCCACGTGATAAGATATGCAGCCGGTTTTCTTTTGTTGTGTTTCCGAATTTTCTTTCTGTATAATCAGGTCATACGATAAAGAAAGGCGGCCGAAATCATGCATATCTTACGAGCAGACGAACTGAACGCAAAAGACACTTACAAATTGCTTTCGGGCACAGTCGTTCCCCGGCCGATCGCGTTTGTCACGACGCGGTCATCCATCAACGGCGCCGTAAACGCGGCGCCCTTCAGTTTCTATAACGTTGTCTCCGCAGAACCGCCGCTTCTGGCCATCTCTGTCAGCCGCGCGGACGGACGGCAGAAAGACACCGCGAGAAACGCAATCGCTCATCGGGAATTCGTGGTGCACGTCAGTGATGAGTCCATTATTGAAGACATTAACAAAACGGCGGCAAGGCTTGATCCTGATGTCAGTGAACTTGGCATGACAGACCTTTCTGTGACAGACAGCGCCTGCATCAGCGTTCCCGGTATAAAAGAAGCAAAAGTCAGGTTTGAATGTATACTCGAACGCCATCTTCCGTTTCAAAATGACAGCGGAGAAACGACGACAGACCTCATCATCGGCAGAGTCGTTTGTTTTCATTTGAATGACCAAGTATATGACGCCGATAAAGGCTACATACGGACAGATGAGCTGAAGCCTGCGGCAAGGCTCGCGGGGAATGAATACGTCAGACTCGGGAAGACATATACGCTCGTCCGCCCGACCTGAAGCAGGAACCATTATAATAGAAGAAACTAGTCAAAAAGACCCCTTTCAAAAGGGGTCTTTTTGAGTCTTTTACCATTAAACTCCGCCTAATGTCTTATAGAATGCTGAAACTTGCAAGGCCCTCACCCGTATGAAACGAGTGACACATTTTTAGGAGGCAGACGATGGATTTCATTCAGTTACTGATTTTTTCAGCCGTATTTATTTTGCTCAGCCTTATGTTTCAAGTATTTGCCGTCAAAGTTCTCCATTTTCCAAAGCCTGTTAATAAGCAGAAGCCGATAAACGGCACACATCGATTAATCGAAATCACACTGCTTATTACGGGCATCGCAGCGGTGACTTTTTTCAATGAAATGGACGTATTTGCCGGAGCTGTTTCCATGCTATTTTGCTGCAGCGGCTTAATGGAATGGCGGCACCGGCGGGAGGAAAAGCAATATGTGTACGATTCGTTTTACGCGGGTCTTTCTTCCGCGCTTGGCGTGCTTATTTTTTTCATCAGTTAGCGTATCATGCTCTATACTCCTGCGGCCGCTCCGTCGCCGCGCGGGTCGGCCCCGCCTTGGAGAAAGCCTTCTTCATCAATGACGATCGCTGCCGCATGGCCCATAAGCCCGTCAAAATCACCAACGGTCTCGACGCGGTGGCCGCTCTGCCTTAGGGCTTCTCTCGTTTCAGGGCTGATTCTGCTTTCAACCCTCAGCCCTTCATACTCCTCTCCCCATGTCCGTCCCCAGACCCAGCGAGGCTCATTGATCGCCTGCTGCGGGTCCATTTTGTAATCAATGATGCGCGTAATCATCGCTGTCTGAGTTTGCGGCTGGCCTTCTCCTCCCTGGGTTCCGTACAGGATGTGCGGCTTTCCTTCTTTACAGGCCATCGCCGGCATGAGGGTGTGGAACGTCCGCTTGCCGGGTTCGAGCGTATTGACATGGAATTCATCCAGCGAAAAAAATGACCCGCGGTTTTGCAGTAAAATACCCGTCTCCCCCGCCGTAACGGCAGATCCGAACTCGAAATAGAGGCTCTGTATAAAGGAAACGGCATTTCCTTCCGCATCTCTGACGGCGGCATAAGCAGTGTCGCTTCCGACCGGACGGCTTACCGCCGGCGCAGCCGTGTAACCGATTTCTTCCGCCAGCTGCTTTGCATACCGTTTATCAAGCAGCCGATCCAGCGGAATATGAGAAAATGCCGGATCAGTCAGCACTTCATTCCGGTGGTGAAAACTCTTCTTCAGCGCCTCGATCAGCAGATGATAATATTCAAAGGAGCCGTGTTCGATCTGAGAAAAATCATAGTTTTCCAATATATTGAGCGTCATTAAGCCTGTAAACCCCTGTGAATTCGGCGGAGCCTGATAGATGCGGTACCCGCGGTAATCAGAGGATACCGGGTTCGTCCACTCGCCGCGGTGGGCTTTAAAGTCATCAAGTGTCAGACGGCTGCCGTTGTTTTGCAGAAAGGATATGATGCGTTGAGCGAGGTCTCCTTCATAAAAAGCGCTTCTGCCTTTCTCGGCAAGCTGCTCCAAGCTGTCCGCCAAATCCTTTTGGACAAACCGTTCACCGGGCTTGGGCGCTTTTTGTTTCTCGTAAAAATGGCCGAGGTGTAAGGCGTCGAGGCTAAAAGAGCGAGATTGTGTTCTGTGTGGGCGCACTGGTCGGCGGACACTGGAAATCCGTTTGCCGCATAATCAAGAGCTGGCTTCAGCACCTCAGCGAGCGAAAGACGCCCGTACGCCGAAAGCACGGCATCCCAGCTGTCCGCCAATCCCGGAACGGTAATGGCGCTTTCTGTCCCGCGCAGAGGGATCGCTTCTCTGCCCCGATACAAGTCTCTCGTCACATGCTCCCCTGAACGGCCGCTCCCGTTATAAGCTTTGATTCGGCCCGTTTCTTTATGGTAAGTGAGCCAAAATGAATCCCCGCCAAGACCCGTCATGTGCGGATACACGACTGCCAGGCAGGCGCTGACCGCCACTGCCGCGTCAAACGCGTTTCCGCCCTTTTCCAGAATGCCGGCCCCCGCCTGAGAAGCAAGATAATGCGGACTGACGACCATTTGTTTCGTTCCGATGGTTGAAGTATTCATGGCAAGCCCCTTTACAAATTTTCTCAATTATAAAAAGCGGCTTCACCGGTATCCACTTTCCTGAAAGAAAAGCTCACACACTATTTACTTTCCGATAAGAAATAATCCTAAGTTATTACGTAACGAAAACAATAAAAAAATTTCTCCTTCATACCGTAACATTTCATGATACAATAATGTCTACCAAATGAAGGAAGGTGAAGCCGGTTGGAACATGAGTACAGCATTCCGAATCTTGTCCTTGATGAAACGGATAAACAGATTCTCTCGATTTTGCACGAGGAAGGGAGGATTTCCTATACAGACTTAGGAAAGCGGGTTAACCTGTCGCGAGTGGCGGTTCAGCACCGCATTCAGCATTTACTGGATGCCGGTGTGATTGAAAAATTCACCGCTGTCATCAACCCGGCGAAAATCGGCCGTCATGTGTCCGTGTTTTTTAATGTGGAGGTGGAGCCGCAGTATTTGGAGGAAACCGCATTAAAGCTTGAAAAGGAGCCGGCCGTGACAAGCCTTTATCATATGACCGGACCGAGCAAGCTGCATATGCACGGCATTTTCGCAAATGATCAGGAGATGGAAGAGTTTTTGACAAAACGGCTCTATACGCAAAAAGGCGTCGTCAGCGTCGACTGCCAAATGCTGATTAAACGGTATAAAAGCAGAACGGGCATGAAGCTGTAAGGAGGACATAGCCATGAAACATCCCTATTGGGACATTACGGCGGCGATGGTCCGAACGGGCATTCTCGGATTCGGAGGCGGCCCGTCGGTGATCCCGCTCATCCGCCATGAAGCCGTCAATAAATACAAATGGATAGATGATGATGAATTCGGAGAAATATTAGCGATCGCTAATGCGCTTCCCGGACCGATTGCCACAAAAATGGCTGCGTATCTGGGCTTCAAGCTGAAAGGCACGTTAGGCGCAATCGCGGCAACCCTCGCACATATTCTGCCTACATGTCTCGCTATGGCGGGCTTGTTTGCGGCTGTCAATGTCTTAAGCCGCTCAGCAATCGTTGCCGGCATGATTGGCGCCGTAACACCGGTGATCGCCGTCATGCTCGGCATCATGGCGTACGAGTTTGGCCAAAAAGCGCTTAAAGGTTTCGGCTGGGTCACGGGCATCCTGTTTTTTATCATCGCTTTTATCGGCCTGCAAACGTTACAGATCAATCCCGGCTTTGTCATTATCATTTTCTTGGCGTACGGCGCGTTTCATTTTAAATTAAAGGACAAAATCACAAATAAACGTTCAAAAGATAAAGGAATGTCTGCCTCATGATCTTGATTTATGTATTTATGGCGTTTTTTGTCGCAAACGTACTCGGATATGGAGGCGGACCGGCGTCGATCCCGCTGATGTTTGAAGAAGTCGTCAACAGATACAGCTGGCTCTCAAACGATCAATTCTCAAATATGCTCGCACTTGCGAACGCATTGCCGGGCCCGATCGCAACCAAAATCGCGGCGTATGTCGGCTACAGCGCAGGCGGATGGCCCGGGTTCCTGATTGCGCTGATCGCCACCGTCGTACCGTCGGCGCTCGCATTGATCGTGCTGCTTCGCATCATTCAGCGCTTCCGCCAATCCCCCGTCATCAAAGGTATGACGCTGTCCGTCCAGCCTGTCATCGCCGTCATGATGCTCATTCTTACCTGGCAAATCGGCGCAGACGGCATCAAAGCGATCGGCTGGGTTCAAGCGATAGTGATTGCGGGGATTTCCCTCCTTGCCTTGACAAAATTCAAGATGCATCCGGCCTTCCTGATTATCGCGGCGTTTTTGTATGGAGGGCTTGTGATTCCTCATTTATAAAGAAAAGCACCTGGACAGGTGCTTTTTTATTTTGGCCCGGAAATACCGTTTGATATGACAACTGTTTCTTCGCCTGCATCACTCTTGATGATTTGCTTGACTTGCAGCGTTGCGCCTGCCATTCTCACAGATTGCTGAACCTGAGGCGAATTGGTTTCAGCCTGTACCCAAACAGAAGTCGGCGCTTTCCAAGCTAGAAAGAGTGCAAGAATCAATATACCAGAGATAACCAGCAGCAGCTTCATATCGCATCACTTCTTTTCAATAAACGGCTCGCAGCGGACAGAGCCTGATGATCATGAAGAATATCACCGGGACGATTGCCTTCTCCCAGCACATAGCCTTTAAAGGACATCCCCATAAAATGAAAAATATGTTCAAATTGCTGAATCAGCGGCAGCCCTTTTAGTTTAGGATTGTCCCCTCCCACTGCTGTTACATATGCCTGCTTCGCTGACATTTGCTGTTTAAAATCAGGAAACCTCGGATCTCTCAGCGTCTGTGACCAGCGATCAATAAACAGCTTTAATGTCCCTGACATGCCAAACCAATAAATTGGGGTGGCGAATACAAGAATATCGCACGGCAAAATCCGCTCAATAATAGAATCGCAGTCATCTTGAACGGGGCGAAAGCCGCCTTGGGCGTGACGCAGATCTTCAACTGGCCGTATCCGATATTTCCGCAAATGAATGTGCTCCGCATCGAATCCTTGAACAGCCTTCTCCGCAAGAATATCCGTATTTCCGCCAGACCGGGTTCCGCCATTAATAACCGCAATTTTCATGATGCATCTGCTCCTTTGTTTACGAATGATTTTCTTCATCATATAATGGATTCATCAATCAATACAGATGATTATTTCGATTGTTTCAATCGATAAAACCGATTTAGAAAGGGCGAGATCAAATGGAATTGAAGCAGCTGATCACCTTTATTACCGCAGCAGAACACGTAAACTTCACCCTAACGGCCAAGATGCTTAACTATGCACAATCAAGCGTTACCTCTCAGATCAAATCACTGGAAGAAGAAATCGGGACTCCTTTATTTGAACGGCTCGGCAAGCGGCTTTTCCTGACAGAAGCCGGCAAAACGTTCAAATCCTATGCGGAGAAGATCATTGCGTTAACAGAAGAAGCAAAAATGGCCGCAAATCAAGCAAGAGAAACAACCGGAACCTTGAAAATCGGTGCGACGGAAAGCCAGTGCACATACCGCCTTCCGCCTATCATAAAAGAATTCAAACAGGCTTTTCCTCAAGTAAAGCTTATATTCAAACCGTATATTTCCAACGAACAAGCGAAAGAACAGCTCTTGCAGGGTCAGCTTGATATCACTTTCATTTTAGATGTAAATCGGTCGGAAGACGCACTGCACGTTGAATCTTTGATTCAGGATGAAATCAAAATGGT
The DNA here is from genome assembly GCF_000411595.1 of Paenibacillus lentimorbus NRRL B-30488. Taxonomy (NCBI): domain Bacteria; kingdom Bacillati; phylum Bacillota; class Bacilli; order Caryophanales; family Paenibacillaceae; genus Paenibacillus; species Paenibacillus lentimorbus. The sequence goes on from NZ_ANAT01000035.1 coordinate 6,307, forward strand.
AGCCGCCAATGACCATCCTTTTCCAGCAGACTCACCAGCAACATTGAAGGATCTTCAAAACGAAACCCTTCTGCTGACAGAGGACGGCTGTTCATATCGCACGCTCTTTGAGAACACTTTACATGACGCCGGAGTCTACCCTAATAAATTAGAATTCGTCAGCATAGAAGCCATCAAACAATGCGTGATGGCCGGACTCGGAATTGGACTATTGCCTGAAATGACAGTAAAAGACGATATTGCCGAAGGACGGATGAAAGAACTCAACTGGCAGAATGAATGCCCCGTTTTTACTCAACTAGCATGGCATAAGGACAAGTGGATGTCTGCACCATTAAAGGCATTTATCGATTTGACGCGAAAAACATTCAAATAAAAACCTGCTGCAAGGACGACAAAGTTTTTAATAAAGCGGACACCAGGCATACAAAAAACACTTGGTGGCTTAAAGCCCCAAGTGTTACACGTGATTTTTCCGATAAAACGTTCGCAAAACATGCGTTTCAAGGTCAGCCAGACGGACTCGGAAAATCGTACTCCTCTTCAATCTGAACGAAAGAAAAATCATCCATGAGCTCCTCTTCCCGATCTGTCACATGCTCAAAATATTTGACGGAGAAACCCGTTTGCGCGCACCCGTCGTCAAAATTCAAACCGTATACGTCATCACTGACCGATATGTAAAACTGAAGAATGCCGGTGTCCGGAAAATCAGGTAGTCCGGGCATATCCGCAAAATTGATTTGGGCGAGAAGCTTCATCGGCCCGCCGCTTTCATCTTCAGGGTATGGTTCATGTTTCGGAAAATAGGGGTCTCCGGCGATTTTACTGTCATACCGTCCCGTTTCAGCTTTTTTGACGTGCAGTTTGATAAAGGGCCGTGCTGACGTTTCCAGCAGACCGCGGGATGATTCCATTTGCTTCGGCAATTTCCATGTGTTTTCCACGATTAATGTCCCCTTCGTCTCTAATGATTGTATGATAAAAGGCCGGCGCGGACCGCCGGCCTTTCAAGTGACAGAATCAGTCTGAGGCACGACGGCTCTTCTTCCGATTGAGATATATTCCACGCCCGCCTGTTCCGCTTCCTCAAGCGAGTGGCAGTTTCTCCCGTCGAAAATAACCGGGGTTTCCATCAGCTCTTTGTACGCTTCAAGCGGGAAGTGTTTAATTTGTTCCCAATCTGTCAGAATCAGGACGGCATCCGCTCCCCTGACGGCTTCTTCTATGGACTCCCGATAGGAAACCGCAGCCGGAAGCAGCTCGGAGGCCCGGAATGAAGCGATCGGATCGTACGCTGTCATCCGGGCGTCAAGAGCCGCCAGACGATCCGCAATGACAATGGACGGGGCATCCCGCATATCATCTGTATTCGGCTTAAAAGACAGTCCTAATAACGCGATGGTTTTCCCCGTCACACCTCCCAGCCTGTTCAGCACTTTATCAACCAGCATGGACTGCTGGTTATTGTTGACTTTAATGACGGACTTCAGCAATTCAAAATCATGCTCCACATGTCCCGCGATCTGCACGAGGGCGTTTGTATCCTTCGGAAAACAGGAACCGCCGTAACCGATGCCGGCTCTTAAGAATTGATTGCCGATCCGTTTATCCAATCCCATTCCGTGTGCGACTGATTCCACATCCGCACCGACTTTTTCACATATATGAGAAATTTCATTAATAAAACTGATTTTTGCCGCTAAAAATGCGTTTGACGCATATTTGATCATCTCAGCGCTTCTGATGTCCGTATGATATACCGGAATCGCAAGCGGCGCGAAAACCCGGTCAAGCGTTTCCCGCGTCTGCCGGTCTTCCGTCCCGATCACGATGCGGTCGCCGTGAAAGGTATCGTGAATCGCCGAACCTTCACGGAGAAATTCCGGATTCGAGGCGATTGAAATGTTCACGTCCGCTCTCAGCCGTGAATGAATAACTTCGCTGATCCTGTCATTCGTTCCCACGGGAACCGTGCTTTTTGTCACGACGATCGCATCTTTAGAAATATGTTCGGCAATCCGTTCGGCGACATTTTCAATATAAGTAAGGTTTGCGTGCCCGTCTTCTTTTTGCGGCGTTCCGACCGCTATAAAAATAACGTCCGCTTCCGCAAGCCCTTTTTCGTAGCTCGTTTCAAATGCCAGCCGATGCCGGCCGATATTTCGTTTCATCATATCTTCAAGGCCCGGTTCAAAGATAGGGGACAATCCCTTTCTCATCTGCTCAACCTTACGTTCGTCAATATCTATGCATGTTACGTCATGGCCGATTTCTGAAAGAGACACTCCTGTCACAAGACCGACGTAGCCTGTTCCGATCACTGTTATTTTCATCGTGTTCCCCCAACCGTTTAGAAATTGCTGCTGGGCAGCTTACCGTTATTATCATATGATCCCGGCGCCGGCGGAATGCCGGAAGCCCGAGGCCATGATAGGAAAAAACGGCGCCGGCCGCTGATAATAGCATAAGCATAAACGAATCATCTTGCAAAACAGCCGCTTACGCTTCATTTAAACGGGATGGAGACGACGATTAAAAAAGACCCCAGCGCTTACGGCGGGCCACAGGCAGCGGAGGTTCCTTATAAACGGCTTTGTTTTCAGCGAGAAGCGCCGCATTTTCCGCGAGCATGTAAATCAGCTCCGCCCCTGCTTCTTTTTTCAGAACGCCGAGCGCCTCCTGATAGTAAAAATTCCTCGGTCCGAGATTATGGGCGTCAGATGCGAGAAAGTGGATCAAATTCGCTTCCATCAGCTGCAGCGAAAAGGATTTCGCTTTCCGCCCGAATGCTCCGGCAATGCAGCCGGCCGTCACTTGGGCGGCCGCCCCTTTCTTCACAAGACTGTAAAGGACGGAAGGGTTTTCGCGAATTTCCCTGTTCCGCTCCGGATGGGCGATGACGGGGACATATCCGTTCAGCTGCAGTTCATAAAACAGCCTTTCAGCGTAGGCCGGGACATGATCCGCCGGAAATTCCGCCAGCACATACTTTGTATTATGGAGCGGGACAAGCGAGCCGCTTTGAAGACCTGCCAGCAGATCTCCGTCTATTCTGATTTCCTGGCCGGGCAGAACAGTCAGCGGAATGCCTTCCTTATTCAAACGTTTGTTTAACAGGCTGACCGCTTCGTTGACCGTATGCCGATCCGTGTCATAGCGGTATTTCACATGATGCGGCGTCGCGATGATCGTATCAATCCCCTGTCTGACCGCTTCTCTCGCCATCTTCAGGCTTTCTGTATCATCCGCCGCGCCGTCGTCTATGGAAGGAAGGATGTGACAATGGATATCTATCATATTTCAATCCCTCCTTAAAAAGAATGGACCGCGCCCATTGTGACATTATTGTCCGTAATAGGCGTAGTCCGAATGTTTCGTTTGTTTCTTCCCGTTCATAACGGCCCCAAGGAGCTTGCACGGGCAGTAATCGAGCGCTTCTTTCGCCTTGGCCGCTTTTTCCTTGTCCGTTTTCCCGCTTGAGATCACCATAATGGCCCCGTCAGTGTAGCTGCCTAATATTTTCGTATCGGCTACGGCCAAAACGGGGGGCGTATCTAAAATCACCTTATCATAAACTGCGGCTGCTTCTGACAGAAGATCTTTCATGGCACCCGTCGATAAAAGCTCCGCCGGATTGGGCGGGATCGGCCCGCTCGTTAAAATATCCAGGTTTGCTTCATCAGCCGGCAGGACGGCTTTCTGAAACGGCAGCTGTTTTAACAGCAGCGACGTTAATCCGGTTCCGTTATCCAATTTGAAGGTGAAATGAACCGTCGGTTTGCGCAGGTCCGCATCAATTAAAAGCACTTTTTTCCCCTGCTGTGCAAATACGACGGCAAGGTTGGCCGCGGTTGTCGATTTTCCTTCTTCCGGACCGGCGGATGTGATCAAAAGGGACTTCACCTCCGTATCAACGGAAGAAAATTCAATGTTTGTGCGGATCGTGCGATATTGTTCTGAGTTGATGGATTTCGGCTCAGACATCGCAATCACGCTTCGTTTTCCGGGTTTGTCTTTTTTACGCGTCAACATGTCCGCCTCCCGCTTGTTTGGTTTCCGCCATCCTCACATTTTTGGCAACGCTGTCTTTAGTACTGATTGAAGTAACCGTTCCCAGGATCGGGATGCCGAGCAGCGCTTCCAGCTGTTCTTCCGATTTGATCGTATTATCCAGATGTTCCAGCAAAAAGGCGAGACCGATTCCGCCCAAAAGTCCGGCGGCAAACGCAAGCGCGATGTTCAGCTTACGGTTAGGCTCTGCCGGTGACTGGCTGTCCGACGCTTCGGCCTTTGAAAGGATGCTGACATTATCAACGTTCATGATGGCGGTGATCTTGTCCTGAAAAACGGATGCAACCGCATTTGCCATAACGGCCGCACGCTTAGCATCCGTATCCCGAACGGCAATCGTCACGACTTGTGAATCCTGCTCGCTGGATACCGTGATTTTCGATTCCAGCTCTTTCGAAGTTATGGACAGATGCAGCTGTTTAATCACCTCATCGAGGATGACCGGGCTTTTGATGATGACATTATACGTGTTGATTAATTGGAGGTTGGTTTGAACGTCATTGAATTGGACTTCTTTTTGATTGTTTTTGGATTGGCTGACCAAAATTTGAGTTGAGTTTTCATAGACCGGCGTAAGAGCGAAGAAACTGATGAGACCGCCTGCGGAAGATGCCGCCGCGGTAATAATAAGTATAAACAGCAGACGCTTTCTCAGTATTGCGAATATTTCCTTTATGCTTGCAGATTCTCCCATATAACCTCCATATCACTTTCCGTGTATTCCCATTCCCTCCAATGATCTTTTCCAATTACGATTATACAGCTTTGAACTGTCATTTCTAACCTTTTCAAATGACAAAATTCGACAAAAATAGACAATCACTTCAATCCGATTTATATTTGTAAGCGCTTTAAATGCTGGTGTCACAGGAAGATTAAAAAATCCCGCGGTCAGGAGCCTGCGGGATTTTATGTTGCATATCCATTTTTAATATAAGAAATCAAATTCTCAAGCATTTCTTTTGTGGTCATCTCAGAGGACTGCTCACCGATGTCGTGCGCATGCATTAAAATCTTCAGAAACTCCTCTTGATCTAACTTCGTTTTCTTCATCATTCGTTTCCTTTCGGCTTCCATTAAATTGAAAACAAGATTATTATATGCTGTCGGGTGCTGTTTTGCAATCTCTAATACATCATTCGACACATTCGGGTTTTTATGTCCTTTTTTAGGAAAAACTTTTTCCGGGCCATGTGTTGCGATATAATAGAGGAATTGGAATCTTTTTATTTTGTGACTCGTTAGGAGCGATAATCATGCTTCAGGATATGATTGCTAAAGAAGATGTGCTCGCAGCGGCTGAACAGCTTAAAGAACTTCTTCCTTACAATGAAGACAATGTTCAGCTGATGAAGAAAGCACTCATTTTATATCGGCAGGATTCCGTCTATCGTATACAGGTTCAAACCCCGACAGAGATTTCCGCATATGTGCAGGATGTTGTGCCTGTAAGGGTCACGCTGAACTTATTTTTCATGGTGAAAAGCGGCTGCGCATGCCCGTCTGAGGCGATCTGCCGCCACGTGCTCGCCGTTTTTCTTTACGTATATGCCCAATTCGAGCGGGTCGGTACCTTTACCGAACATTGGCTGGAAAGAGAAAAGCTTGAGGAAAGCAAGGAGCTTGTCCGCCGGCAGTTTCAGGAAAAAGTGCTGCCGAATGAAGAGTCGCTGTCAAGCTGGCTCGCTTTTTTGATTCGGAATTCTCGCTGTGGGAGGCGCGGACGCCGGCCGGAAGCCAGACGATGCAGGGCCTTTATTACGGCTATCTGTCAGCGCTCAAAAAACACGCCCCGAAAAAACCCGAGCTTAAAAGCTTATATCAGATTCATTCAGCGCTTGCCGTCTGGCTTCACATGTTCACTTTGATTGAGTCAGGCAGATTGGATGCCGAAAAAGATTATTACAGCATTAATCCATACGTGGAACAGCTGATGGATACGATTTATTCCTCCATTGACAGACTGAAAACGTACGCCTTGTCTTTTTCACTCGATCCTTTTTTAGACCGGACGCCTCCGGTGCTCCGCAGACTGCTTGTGAAAGAAGAGCTTTTTCAATACGAACGCCTCCGGGTATTCGGTGAAATGTGGAGCGCGCTTTTGAACCGGCCGAAATGGGTCGCGCGTGAACAGGAGATTCTCGAACAGGAAAGCGGGCGCCGTTTTTCGCCGGAAGTGCGGTTCGGACGGCTTCATCTGGCCTTTTTGCAAAAAGATGATGAAGCGGTCTTTGAAGATATATCCCGCTTCCCTCCTGAAGCGCTGCCGTACACCTTTCAATGGCTCGGTGAACTCACCGCAAAAAAGACTGGAAACGGCTGAAAGCATGGTATGGCCGGATCGAACCGCTTGCCGTGAACTATACGAAGCTTGATAAGCCGTTTAAAGAAATGCGCGACATCATCGGAGAGCTGTTTGCGCTGTTGGCGGATTATGCTCGGCACTCACGGGATGATCAGCTGTTTGAACGGTTTGCTTCCGGCTGCCTTCCCTATACCTTTACCGAATACAGCCAGTACCTGTACGAAAAACGGCGGTACGCGGAATGGGTGGAGATTCACAGCCTCGTCGGTTTTTCCGTCTGGGAAATCGAAAAGGACATCCTGAAGGAAATTGCCGCCAGTGATCCGGAAGCGCTCATCCCCTCCTATCACCGGGCTGCGGCCTTTTTTATCGACCAAAAAAACCGCAGCGCCTATAAAGAGGCTGCGCGTCATCTGAAAAAACTGCGGACGCTTTATAAAAAGGCAAAAAAACAGCAGGTTTGGGAGCGGTATATCAGCCGGCTGAGCGCAAGCTACAAGAGGCTGCGCGCCCTTCAAGAAGAATTGCAGAAAGGAAAGTTGATTGATGGCGAGTCTTAAGGAAATTTTCATTCATGTAGAACAAATGGAAGATTGGACATTTACGCTGTCAAGCCATGATGAGAAGGAGCAGCCGCTTACTCTCAGTCAGATGAAGACTCATCTGTTCCAATGGCATGAGTCCACCTTTTACGGAACGTTTCTTGAAGACGTCAGCTTCATCGGCACTCCGGCCGTTCTGCTCAGCCCTTGGATGACCGTCGAGCTGCTTGGAAAAAACTCGTTCAATTCATTCAGCACCGTGCAGCTGACAAAGGAAACGGAACCGTTAATCGAAGCGGCTTCGACGATATACGAATTTATTGCCGACGGCGATTTTCTTCCGGATTATGACGCATGGCAAAATGGCGTCCTGCGCTTCAAAGACCGCGAGCTTTTGCTGGAAGGCTTTACGGCAGACTGGTTCTCAGCCGCGGTACAGGACTACATTCAGTACAATGATGACCTGCTGGAAAAATGGCGGCGGATCGAAACCCGTTCGCCGGCCGTTCATACGTTTAAAGGCTCCTTTTTGGATGAAGATGATTTTCTCGAGGGAATCGGTTGGCATGACGATCTGACGCCGTTTACCGTCGGGCTCCGATTAAACGAGCCTGATTTCGACGGTGACGACTGGAAAATCGAGATGTTTTTACGTGAGAAAAAAACCGGCTCCATCACCTTTTTCGACGGATTGAAGGGTCTGAAAAAAGCGTGGCAGGCATACAGCGGAAAAATCGCGCGCGAACAGGACCGCTTCCGCAGAACGGTTCCCTGGCTTTCGTTTGATTCAGGAACGACGCTGATCTCTGAAGAAGAGGCTTGGATCTTCTTATCGGAAGCGAGTGAGACGCTTGTCGATATGGGTGTGGAGATTCTTCTCCCATCATGGTGGCAGATTGTCCGGGACAGCAATATGATGCTCAAGGCGAAAGTGTCATCCTCCCCGCGGGGCGAGTCCTTCGTCGGCATGAACGCTCTGCTTGATTTCAACTGGAGATTCGCCACAAACGGAATTGAGCTGACAGAGGATGAATTCAATGAGCTTGTCGCAAACAACAGACGTCTCGTCAACATCCGCGGCCAATGGGTGAAAATTGATCCGCAATTTATTAAACAGATGAAAATACTGATGGAAAAAGCGGAATCTGAGGGCCTCCACATGTCCGACGTGCTGGCGCGCGAACTGATGGATCACGGGGAAAACGGAGCCGAGGACACGGACATCATTGACTCATCGGCATTTGCCGGGATCAAGATCGAATTATCAAAGCATCTCAGAAGCCTGATCCGCAAACTGACGGATGCCGGGGATCTGCCGGAGCATGAAGTCAGCGCCGCGTTTCAGGGCCAGCTCCGCCCTTATCAGATGTACGGCATGAACTGGCTTCTGTTTTTACGGGAAAACGGCTTCGGCGCCTGTCTCGCAGATGACATGGGACTTGGAAAGACGATTCAGATGATCGCTTATTTTCTCCATGTGAAGGAAAGCGGCCGGCAAAAGGCGCCTGCCTTAATCATTGCGCCGACATCGGTGCTCGGCAACTGGCAGCGTGAGCTCCAGACCTTCGCGCCGCAGCTGAAGGCCGTGCTTCATTACGGCCCCCGCAGGCCGAAGGGCGAAGCATTTGTCCCGGCCTATCAGGACGCGGATGTCGTTCTTACTTCTTACGGCCTCTCGCACGCCGATCAGGAAGAGCTTTCTTCCGTGACATGGAGCACCATCTGCCTTGATGAAGCGCAAAATATTAAAAACGCGCATACGAAGCAGTCCCGCGCAATCAGAAAGCTGAAAGGCGTCCATCATATTGCGCTGAGCGGAACACCGATGGAAAACCGCCTGACAGAGCTTTGGTCGATCTTTGATTTTATGAACAAAGGCTATCTCGGCAGTCTGACCGGCTTTCATAAACGCTATGTGCTGCCGATTGAAAAAGACCGTGACGAAAAAAGAATCAACCAGCTTCAGCAGTTAATCCGGCCGTTTTTACTGCGCCGGACAAAACGGGATGAAGAAGTGGCGCTTAATCTTCCTGACAAGCTGGAACAAAAAGAGTTTATCCCGCTCTCAGCCGAACAGGCATCCCTTTATGAACAGCTTGTCAAAGATACATTTGAACATATGGCTTCTCTGACCGGGATGCAGCGGAAAGCGCTGATTCTGAGCATGCTCGGCCGCTTGAAGCAAATATGCGACCATCCTGCGCTCTATTTGAAGGAAGAACAGACAGAGCTGTTAAACGGGAGATCCGTCAAACTGGAAAAGCTGCTTGACTTAATGGCGGCGATCCGCGGACAAGGGGAAAGCTGCCTCATTTTCACCCAATACATTCAGATGGGCAACATGATGAAGCGCCTCCTGGAAAAAACATTCGGAGAACCGGTTCAGTTTTTAAACGGAAGCCTGTCCAAGCAGGAACGCGATTCTCTCGTCGAACGGTTCCAGAAGAAAGAATACCCGACGCTGATTTTGTCACTGAAAGCGGGCGGAACCGGCCTGAATCTGACGGCTGCCAATCATGTCATTCACTATGACAGGTGGTGGAATCCGGCGGTGGAAAACCAGGCGACCGACCGCGCCTACCGAATCGGCCAGGAACGGTTCGTCCACGTTCACAAACTCATTACGACGGGAACGATTGAAGAAAAAATTGATGCCATGCTCGAAACGAAACAAACTTTGAACGATCAGATTATCCAAAGTGAAAATTGGATTACCGAGCTGTCATCCGATGAGCTTGAAGAATTATTCACCCTCAGCGCATCGGCGCAATCACATTAAACGCAAAAAGACCGGCTCTCTCGGGAAGAGCCGGTCTTTTATGTCGTCCTTACTGTTACGCCGCATTTGCCATGAATGCGTCACGCCAGTCATGAACAGTATCGCCATACCTTTCACAGTAAATTCCTGATCATATACGCAACGCCGTTTTGATCATTTGTCAATGTAACGGCATCAGCGATCTCTTTAATATCTTCTCTCGCATTCCCCATCGCTATGCCTTTTCCGGCCGCCTGAAGCATTGAATAGTCATTTAAGCTGTCACCGACCGCGGCGGTTTCAGCCATCGGAATGCCGAGCTTTTGCGCCAGCCGTTTGAGCGCCTGCCCTTTAGAGGCGTTTCGAGACGCCACTTCAAAGTTGTGATCGGCAGAGCTGACAAGGGTGAGATCTTTCTGACCGCTGAATCGGTCCCAGCCTGCTTTCAGCTTCCGCTCATCAAACGAAAATCCGAGAATATTATAAAAATCCAGATGCTCTTCTTTCTCAAAGAGCTCACGGTATGAATGAATGTAAGCAAAGCCGGACTGGCTGTATTGCACTGAAGCCGCCTGTTCCAAAACAGAAAGATCGGTTTCCGGATTGGCGCTTTTCACCCGGTCCATTTCGATATCGAGCAGCTGCCTGCCGGTTTCAGGCGTATAGATGGCTTTGTTTGTAAACACCTCATAATAATATTGATTCTCTTCAAGCCATGACAAAATCCCGCGGGCTCTTGATTCTTCAATCGCTTCACAGTGGTACAGGCTGCCGTCAGGAGCATGAATGGCGGCTCCGTTTGCGCTGATAATCCATGTTTTTATGCCGAGCGGTTCGAATATGGAGTGCACATCAAAATGCGCGCGTCCCGTGGAAACCACGATTTCAATTCCCGCTTGCCGGGCTTCCCTTAAAGCCCGCTTGTTTTCATCGCTTACTTGATGACTGCTGTTCAGCAGTGTGCCGTCCAGATCTATGGCAATCAGTTTCACATGTCCTCATCCTCTTCTTCAGATTCAGTTACAAGCAATTCTACGCCGTGCCGGTCGAGCAGATCGCAAAAATCCTGATCAGGCAGCCGATCGGTAATCAGCAGGTCAACCTCGTGCAGGTCTGCATACTGATAAAAACTCGTACGGCCAAGCTTGGAGTGATCGCTCAGCGCAATCACCTGTTCAGCCTGTCGGATCATTTTACGCTTTACCATGCCGTCTTCTTCATGTGGAATCGTCAGGCCGTTTTCCGAGATGCCGACAACGCCGATCAGCACCTTATCAGCGTGATAATCCCCCAGTTTTTCTACGACGGAAGCCCCGTATAAAAACCGGTGTTCCTTCTGGAGCTTTCCGCCGAGCAGGTGAATATCAATTCCCTCTTTTGCGGAAAGGATATCGGCCTGATTGATCGAATTTGTAATAACAGTGCAGCCGGTGACATTTAAATGCTCCGCGCAGGCCTGCACGGTTGTCGAGGTGTCCAGGATGATCCGGTCCCCTTTATGGATCAGGGATGCGGCCAGCTTGCCGATTTTGTTTTTCTCTTCAGAAACGGTTTTCAGCCGGCCCGAATAGCCCGGAACTTCCTGATTCACCGACGGCAGAATCGCGCCGCCCCGTGTTCTGATAATGGCCCCTCGCTCTTTCAGCTTTACAAGGTCCCTTCTTGCGGTATCTCTTGAAATATGAAGCAGCGAACATATCTGTTCAGCGGTGATCCGCCGATGCTGTTTCAAATATTCCATTATCGCAATCAGTCTTTCTTCTTGATACACGTCCTCATTCCCTTTTTTCGTCACTTATCTGTAAGTAATTATAAGTTTTTATCCCAATATATTCAATGTTTTTAAGTATTTATAAGCAAAATCACTTCTTTTTAACCATTTTTCAGCTTCCGCACAAAAAAACCAGTCTTTCGACTGGCGAGTGGGAAGGAGGTATTGCGGGGCCCGCTGAAAGGCGGGAAATCGAGGAAAAAGCATGCTATTCAGCCAGCGGCTCTTTCCGTTTTTGATCCATAAACCGAACGGTATCAGCCATGACCTCGGTCACATAAACTTTTACGCCGTCTGTCTTTTCATAGCTTCTCGTCTGGATTCTGCCGCTTACACCGACCATTGACCCTTTTTGGCAGTACAATGCCGTGTTTTCAGCGTTTTTTCTCCAGATGGTGCAGTTGACGAAGTCGGTTCCGGTTTCACCCGACGCGCTTTTAAAATTGCGGTTTACCGCCAACGTAATATGCGCGACGGGAATGCCCGCTGATGTAAAACGGAGCTCCGGATCTTTCGTCAGCCGGCCGACAAGCATAACGTGGTTAAACAAGCCGTATCCTCCTCTCTTTTTCGAGGCTGGCTTCATTGTAGTACAAGGGCTCATGAAAGCAAAAAGCGGAAAAAGCCGTTATCCGTTTAGGCTGCTTTTATGTTTTTGTTTTCTTTCTGATAAAAAACTTTTGTTTTTGACCGCTTATGTAATATGTATTTTTGAGCAGCCGCGAGAAAAGTTTCGTTTTGAGCCAGTCTTTCTCAAACATGCGGACAAACTTTCCGCCGTCCCATGCGAACCAGTAAAAACTCAGCTTTTTATCAGTCAGTGAAAGCTGAATTTTATACTGTTCCATGCGGTCTTTTGTTTCATATAAAAAGACGACATTTCCCCTTCTGTTAAGATGCACCTCACAATCTTCCTTTTTGCATACCAAGTAGGAATGATCGTCTTTTCGCCTTGAACCGTCTTCTATATAGATTTCCTTCAGGCGCAATTGATTCATAAGCATCTCTCCATGACCATATTCTTTTACATTATAATGAAAAAATAGAAATGATTAAATGTTGACCGCCTACAAAAATGATGAAGCATGTCTTACAGCATTTTCCCGGGAAAAATGATATGTGTTATAATAAATGAACGAAAAACATGGACAACAGGGGTGAAAATAAGAGATGAAAACCTTTAAACTGGTTGATCTGAATGTGGAACGTTTAGATAAAGACGATCAGCCGATTGAGCAGTTTCCCCTTTTAGACGGATTGATTATCAACAAAGAGGACGGAGAAAATCACTGGTTAATTGAAGCACTGGTCCCGGCCGAACACTTTTCTTTTTTTGACATGCTGATGAAAAGCCAGAAAGAAGCGAAGGTGTTTGTAACGATTACGAAAAAAAGCAACCGCCCCGCCCAGCTGACGGGAAGCATCAAAAATATCGTGGAGCTGGAAAAGAGTATACAAGTTTTAATTTACGGTCAAATGGTGTCAAGAAACCATCCCGGATCAGAAAGCATTCTGGAGTCGCTCGTAAAAGAAGGCTACTCGGGCAGCCGGCTGATTGAAGCGTTTAAACAAAAATTATAATCATAAAAAAGGCCGGACGTTAATCATCCAGCCTTTTTTTGTGCCCTAGTCATTGTGAGGAGCCCGCTGTTTCAGCAGATCTCTGATTTCAGTCAGCAGTTCTGTCTGCTGATCTGTGTCTTCTGCTTCTTCAGCCTCTTCTTCTGCTTCTTTTTTACGTCTCAGCTTGCCTATTGTGCGGATCACGATAAAGATAGAAAATGAAATAATGAAGAAGTTCACAATCGTTTGAATGAAGCTTCCGTACTTGATATGGGCATCGCCGAATGTCACCGCCAGCCCTGAAAAATCAAGACCGCCAAGAAGCAGGCCGACAAGCGGCATGATGATGTCTTCAACGAGCGACGTCACAATTTTGCCGAAAGCGCCGCCGATGACGACACCGATTGCCAGATCCATGATATTGCCCCGCATCGCAAAGCTTTTAAATTCTGACCACATTACATTCACCCCTTTCTATACAAAATGGGCTTTTTTATAAGCCCATCTGTTTGTTTTTATTCTCCGAGCGCAAAGGTTAATTCAGCTTCACACACGAGCTCGCCGTCAACTTTGGCAACGCCTTTTCCGCGTCCGATCGTACCGCGTGCACGTGTAATGTCCACTTCAAGCTCCAGCTTGTCACCCGGTTTTACCTGCTTTTTGAAACGGCAGTTATCAATCCCCGCAAAAAACGCGAGTCTGCCCCTGTTTTCTTCTTTAATCAGCATCGCCACAGCTCCGACCTGCGCCAAAGCCTCTACGATTAAGACGCCCGGCATAACAGGGTATTCAGGAAAATGGCCGTTAAAAAAATCTTCATTCGCCGTCACATTTTTATATCCCGCCGCCCGTTTTCCTTCTTCGACTTCCGTAATTCTGTCTACCAGAAGAAACGGATAGCGATGGGGAATAATTTCTTTAATTTGCTGAGTATCAAGCATTCTCTTGACATCTCCTTCATCGACAATAGTATGTATAGAAGGTATAAGTGGTAACCAATCTGTACATTTGGAAGTATATTATGAATCAATTTCTTTTTCAACCGCGCTGTAAACTGTAACCAGCTGGCAATGAGCCTCGTCCATTAATGTGTTATGATAAATAAAGATTTTTACCCTATGCAAAGAGGTTGGAAGATGATTGCTAAGTTTACTGAAAAACGCACGCTGGTGATGCTGAATGAGTGGTATGACGCCATGGGAAAACGCCAATTCGATCTAGCCCGTTCCCTTCACGAACAAATCAATCAGCATCTCCCCAAATTACAAAAGAATGCAAAGCTCAAACTCAGATATCAGCTGTTTTTCGCACGGTTTCAGCTGCTGTTTGAGAAAAAAGACGGACTGACTAAATTGTTCTGCGAGCTGAAGCGGCGCAAAGATGAGATGGATCATGAATTAACTTATTA
>NZ_ANAT01000036.1:0-42516 GCF_000411595.1 Paenibacillus lentimorbus NRRL B-30488
TAAGTTGTTCACTTACCGCACACTTTCATAACGTGTTAATTCCCTTTAAATTCACACTTTTGAGCACTTCTTAAGCAGAAACGAATTCACGCATTTTCATCCTTGGATGTGATTTTTGTTATTTTTGTGTTATTTTTTTCGAAATATAAATCATTAATCATCATACGGCCGATACTTCTTCCGACCAGCTTCCAGTTCTTTTTTTTGTGCCTCAACATGGCTCAGAAGAAATAAACTCACTGTTCCTACTTTCTTAACCGGATTCAATTTCCCAGAGCTCACAAGAGCGCTTAAACGCTGCCTCGTGATACCGAGCAATTCTCCGGTTTCCGCTGCAGTCAGTACTTCTTTTTGAATGAACTGTATCTTTTCATTTTCTGTCATGTCTGTTCTCTCTCCAAATTAGAATAAAACCTTTTAGTATGGTGACGATCGCAGCCATATATAAGATGACAACTGCAATCTTCCCCAATGTTCCAGCTGTTTCAAAATCAATTGCAACAATACCCACTAATATAATAAACAACGTCGTCATATCTAATGTATTGTAGTGCTCTAAATATTTTTTCATATCATCGTGGACGTGATATAATGTAGGAGCAAGGGGATTACTCCCCTTGTCTTACTATGTTTTAGCGCTTCTTGCTTGTCCGGCGGGAGCGCTTTTTTCTGTTCTTCTCTCGCTTCTCGCTTTCCTTCTGCCAAATATCATAAATATTTTTGACAATGGTTACGATTCCAGCGATGATAAGAACTATGTTTCTGATCTCGTCCACTTTAGCACCTCCTTTCGATACTTTTATTATACCAAACCTATTTACAACAGTCAATAGGTTTACGTGAAATAATCTCCTTTATTGAAAATTTTTTATTCATATCTCCGCAAAATAAAAATATAGATAAACATCCTCAATTCCTTTAAAATGGAATCATCGTTTAAATCTAGGAGGAAGTTATGTCTTTATTTTATTCACTATTTGCAGCCCTAATGATAGTTGGAATATTCATGGGGTTGTGTCTAGTTGTTTTAAAGTCTACTAGAAAATTTGGAATTCAACTTACGATTGGATGCTTGTCAATCCTGCTTCTAATGTCTCTTTCAAACAGATTCATTTTTAAATTTGGAGATGAACATGAAGCAGCTATTACTCCACAAACATTTCATAAAATTAAAGAAGGCATGACTTATGAGGAAGTTAAGAAGATAGTTGGCGGGAAAGCTAGGTCAGAAAGCAATTTATATGCAGGTTCTAAAGAATACGTTTATTCAGGGAAAGATGGGTTAGAAAGTGGATCAACAGTTACTCTGGAATTTGACGATGATGAATTAAATTTTATATCTGAAACAGGCTTAATTAGTAAGCGAGAAGATGAACAGAATGAAGATGAGAATACGACTACTGTTATAGAAAATGAAACAGAAGAAGATCAAATCAATGATTTAGTTGAAAACAATTTAAAAAACGTCTCTGTCGATAAAATCGAATTGAATCAAGATATGAGTAAAAATAAAGAAAAGCAATACATAGCATTAGTTCATTTGTCATTTAATCTGAAAAATACTCCCGAAAGAGCAAAAAAATAACGCAGACGTATAGCGAAGATCTAGCTGCTCGAATAAGCGACAAAGTAAAAAGTGTTGACCAACTGATCATATTTTGGAAAATTCCCTACTTAAATGACAATGCCGTCCTCGCAAAAAATTCATATGTAAGATCTGGAAGTCATTTCATTATTGCCGATCAAGCATACCAACCACCTTTGCAATAAAATAAACTAAAGATATGTGTTTTCAATGATCAACCTTAAAGAGTCTCATACAACAAACAGCCCCTTCATCTGATAGAAGGAGCTGTTTTTTTATTCATTCAACAAGGCAAACCATGCTTTCTGGTAAACTTTCTGGTCAAATCCTTTAAATATAGACTTTGTGCTCTTAGACAAACGTTTTCTTGTCTTTTCTTCAGACATGATTTTTATTACCCTGTCTGCCAATTCATTTTGGGTTTTAACAAGATAACCATTTTTCTCGTTCTGTATCATATCTTTAGGGCCGTATTTAATATCATATGATGTTACTGGTGTACCTGCGGCTAAGCTTTCAAGAATGGTTAGTCCAAATCCTTCAGATTTTGAAGTGAGTATTGAACAAGCTGCTTTTTGATAAACCTCAATTTTGTTGTCTGTAAACCCTTTTAATTCAATATTTTTCGTTAAGTTTAATTTTTCAATTAGTTCTTGGAAGTATGTTTCATGCTCACCCACACCATAAATTTCGTATTTCGCATCTGGAATAACATCAACTACTTTTTTGAATGCCTTTATAGCTTCCTCTAGACCCTTTTCTTTATGATAGCGGGACAAAGTTACCGCTAGGTGCGGATTAACCTTAGAATTATCCTTCTCAGTGTCGGGTTTACTTATTCCATGTGGAATAACGCGATAATTCAACCGCTCTCCAAACTCGTTTGAAAAGTCATTTTTTTGTTCCTCAGTCAAAAAAACAATCTGATCAAATTTATCAGGGTTCTTGAATAAAGCATTATATTGTTGACTTAATTCAAATTCACCCTTCTCATTTAAATCGTAATGATTAGTGTGCAACACAACAACTTTTCTCACATCAGATAATCTTTTATCCAATAATAAACTGAAATTTTTAGGGTTGTCAGACATGATGATTGGTGATTCAATCTCTTTTGTTCGATTAGCTATCCAATATGCCGCCAGGTCTTCTAGGTTCTTAAATTCTAAAGGCTCGGGATAGAAAAGATTGCAGCGGAATATCTCTTCATCTTTAGGCTTTAACCATGTTGTGAGATAACATTTCCCATCCTTTCCGAAATAACGGTCTAACTTTGGTTTGTTGCTGAACAAATCCATTTGGCGTTCACGTACTAAATAACCATCCTCGTTATATTCTTCTCTGCGAAGCCTGTGTCGAGCTTCATTCATGTAATCAATATATGCAAGCCGTCCATTGCTATCGAACTTTTTGTACTTTACATACAGACCATCTTTGAAGTAACGAAAAGCATTGTTTGCTTTAAAAACGATGAAGCCTTCTTCTTCTTTATTCGGATCCCCTTTTATACGATGATCTTCTTTACTGTTCTTAGAAGGATCTAGATCATTGAATAAATTATAAACCTTCACTCTTTCATCGAGTTCATTGGCATTATAAAGATTTTGAATGATACTTTTATGATTCTTTTGAAAAAGAATGGTTAGAAATTGAGTTTCTTTATACTCTGAAACGAGTGTATTCGCTCTATGTATTGTTGCTTTGGTCATACCGCCTCTTTTTGTATTTAAGGAATTAAACAAAAAACCGGACTAACGAGAGACATATTTTATCCCCTTTTCATATTTTTTCACTAGATTATATTACTATAAATGAAATTTTAATGAAATAGTCATATAAAAAGAGAACAATTACAGAAAAACCCTCCTTGTATTAAGAAGGGGTCTTTAATCGATCAAAACTTAAGTCTGGTTTATGACCTATAAATACCGTCAGAAATTAAGCCATTCATCATCTAAAATTCATACTGTATGTTCTGTCTTTAGTAATGAAAGGCCATCAGCAAGGTACTGAGTTATTTTTTGTGTAATCAAACAAGACCTCCGAAAGTTCTTAACTTTCACTATTTTTAGAGTTATGTTAGAATAAAACGAGAACATACGTTCTATATTTGTTGAGATTAGTTACTGTATTGTGGAGGATTGATGGTTTGAAAACAATTTTACTATCTGATGGACGAGCCTTAAAATTAACGTTTGAAGAAACGAGAAAACATTTTCTGCCGATGATAAAAAAACAATAAAACAAACTAATAATAAATTTGTTTTTAACTTTATTGATGAGGAAGATTTTTCTCAAGAGTTAGAAATTGAACTTTGGAGAGCATATGAAGGTTATGATTTCAATTACGGAACGTGTTTCTCAACATATCTACATTACAAATTGAAAAAGGGAGTACGTAATGTAACGTATTCTAGATACACTTTAAAAATAAAATAAAGGGATTTTATCTATAGATACCCTAGTAAATAACAAAGACCTTAAACTAATTGACATATTGCCAACAATTGATTATTCACTGAGCAATCTTGAATCAAATGAACTTGTTAGAATTCTTCTAGAGAATACACCTCCACAAGATAGAGACGTACTTCAAGTAATACTTGACAGAGAGACTTTTTCTGTTTCAGAATATGCAGCAAAACACCAAATTTCTCGTCAAGCCGCTAACCAAAGAATTATTAAACTTCGAAAACACCTTCAAAATGTAATTTCTGAAAAATATCTCCTTACAAACGATTGAGCTAACTATTTGCAATCCAAAGATCATTAATTATTTAATGATCTTTTATTTTTCTCTTTCTTTTCATCGTTTTCCTTAGTCTATTCCAAATTCTCTAAGCTATAAGATACATAATCAATACACGGAATTCTAATTTTACATTTACATTTTTAAATTACGGGATAGAATAGTAGCACTCAAGAAACTAAATAAGGAGAGGAGCTTTTTTATGACTATTTGTATTAACAAAAAAGGGTCAAGCGTTCCGGTCTACTCAAATTACGGATTAACTACATGGGGATCTAAAGTCGGAACAGTTAATTCTAATGAATTATTTGTTTTTATGGGACGTTTACAGAAGCAAATGGTGCAGTTTCAATCGGTTTTTATTCACCTTCAGGTTGGCGACAAGGATACGTCAAACCAAGTGCTGCCACTGGTGCATTTTTGACAAAAGCTTATATAGCGAAGTACGGAACATCTGCCCATGGAGGAATTGCATTTAAAGTCCTTCATCGCCAATCTCGTATTTTTTCTGGCAAAAATGTTATTACTACAGTAAAACCAGGCGGTAAGATTATCACTGATGGTTATTCATCTTCTGGATCATCATATCCATACCGATTAAGTATTAAAGGATATATTCATGCTGGAAGCACCAAATACCATAAAGTAACGAATGGCTGGTGTGACACTGATTTAGAAATCGGGAAATCAATGTACAATACAGTTACAATCGACGGTAAGTGGGTATGAAAAAGAAAAAGCTAATACACTAATCAATATAAAAAGAGGCATAAAAATTCTAACTTATGCCTCTTTTTTATATCTTAATCTAATTTAGACCCTCTGCTAATCTCATTATCCCCTCGTTTTATATTTATATTGGCCTCTAAACAGTTGGATGTTCATAATAATCACTACATATAACCTCCCAAAAATTCTTTCTGCTACTTCAATAATGCTTCAAGTTTCGCCTTTGTATCTGGTCCGTAAATGCCGTCTTGACGAAGCCCATACATTGACTGTAAACGTTTCACTGCATTCGCCGTCTTCGGTCCATACGCACCATCAATACCAAAATTTTTTGCGTTTTTATCCGGATAATAATGAAGAGCCGCTAACGCAGTCTGGATCTGTTTTACAGATTCCCCTCGGGTTAACGGGTTTGTGACTTTAAAAATACCCGCAGGCAGGCTGAATTTTGATTTTTGAGTGGTTTTAGGCTTTGAGGCTTTTACCTTCTTTTTGCCGTCGCTTTTCAGCTCGTTATCGCTTTTGATATAGGAGACATTCACATATCCGTGGAATGTCTGGCCTTTTGAATTGGTGTATTCGACATATCCCCATCCGTTAACAGTTGATCCAAGCTGATATTTTACAACCGTGCCATTCGGCAGGTTAAGCACCATGGAAGAAGAGGCGCTCCGTTGTGTACGCAGAACAAGGCCATCACTTGAAACCACCGTGTTTTTGATGAAACGGCCTTTATTCGAATCGGTGTTGGTTTTTGATTTGTTGTTAGTTGGTTTGTTAATTACTACCCTACCTAATCGTGCTTTTACTCCATTCTTGAAATCAGTAAACCCTTGTGATCTGCTTACCCATGGGGCCGGACAGATTTTGTGTGTAATGTCATAGTGCCGCACGATGTCATTGATCGGATCAAGTTTATACATTTTGCACAGCTCGGCACAAACTTGTTCTGCACGGGCAATGGTATCTGGATGGAAAGTGCCGTTCTTTTCGATGCAAAGCTCCACGCCTATAGATAAGAAATTCGCATTAGGCTTCAGCGCCGCGACACCCCGGTAAGGCTGCCCGTTGACGAATTGCTGAACGTCATTCGCATGATAGGCCACTTCATTCAACGGAATGATGCAAATAGCCTCTGTGCGATCGACAAAAATATGTGCAGATGCAAATGTCTGTTTTTTCTCAGATAGATTTCTGTTCTGGGCGGGAAGCGTTTGACCAAAGTATCTATAATGATTGGCAGCAGGCGCGCCGGGGTTTGCCGTGTAATGCACCACCAGTTTCTTCACGCCGTTGTTTTTGATTCCCGGCCGCGTCCATTTGTTAATATCAATATATTGGTTTCTGTATGCTGACATAAAAATCTCTCCTATTCTGTTTTTGAATTCAAAAAAGCAGCCGGATTAACCAGCCGCCTGATCATCTTTTTCTTTTGTCTGATCGTTGTCGCTTTCAATTACGTGAAGCCGGTCAGTGATGACGGCCGGAATTTTAACGCCGATCTGTGCCAAGTTTTCCGTGATGGACAGGCCCTCATTTGCGATATAAAAAGAACGGTTCCAAAGGTCAGAACACCGTTCAAATTTGTTATCGTGTCAATAATGTTGGCGACGATGACCACCATAAAACTGAGCATCTTCCGCACATATCCAAACCATGCACTGCGGCTCCGGAGCTGCTTCATTTTCCACGCTTTGATAATGCCAGTAATAACATCCAAGATGCTGAGGATCAGAAGCAAGTCAAGGTATTTCACCTCCCCGAATAGATATGTTCTTGCTATCTGTAAGCTTTCAACATTCAACATCACTTGTATTCCCTCCATTGTTAATCACCTCCTTCGAGGCAAAATAAAAACACCTCTAGGGTGTTTATTAGCTCCCGGTCCCGCCCACATCCACACTGATTGGCTGTTCTGTAGCGGGATAGGTTAAACCAGTGATTTGTTTATATTGCTCTTCAGTAATTCTGTTCAATTCAACAAAACGGGCGACATTCGCGTTTGTATAATAATTCCGGCCCCATCCATAAATGGTCTTGATATTTGTAAACCAATCCATTATGCTTTTCCTCCCTCTGCCAACATAAGAAGCAAGTCAGCCAATATTCTTGACTGTTCCTCGGCTGCGCTTTGAGCTTCTGCCAACTGCTCCATAATGACAGCATTCTGCTGTTTTAAAATATCAACAGCCGTTGGTCCCTGAACATTTTTTGCGTGCTCTAATATAGAATTCTTTTCTTCTCGTGTAGCCGATTCTATCCATACCTGTTTTTAGGATCAAATTTCGCCTTGAAAAATGAAGGTGGTTGAATTAGCGTGCAATTTTCAGGAATAATATAATTTCCTTGCTCATCTACTTCGCCAATAATAGAAGGTCCGATAAAAATAAAATCTTCTCCATACTTGTATGCTTGAATCATGTTGCAGTTCCTCCAGTTTGTAGCGGCACAGATACATCTATATAAAAACCATCTAATCTATTTGAATCAAGTGGCGTTGGATATTTAATCTTTAAGTCGCCATCATCGTATACAATCAAATTTGCCGTTCCCCCTGTTCCGCTTAGAGCAACCGAAACGACAGCCCCTCCTATCGGCGTGTACTCAACTGGTATTGACCCAAAAATAATTTCTGCATCTACCCTTACGTGACCTCGTAATAACAACAAAGAACCCGATTTTGCATATATTGGCGTGCGTGTCCCCACGGTAGCACCGTTTTTCAGCGTAATATTTTGCCACACAGGATTTTCAAAATCATTATTTGTAATGAGCCGTTTCCATCCTTTAAAAACACCGTTAGTATGAACCGTGGTATGCCATAAAGTGTTATCATAGCTACGCCAAGCTATGATAGACTTTCTTCCGGAATCGCCTTCGATAACATCATAGTTAAACCATGAGCTATCATTCACAACAGGATTGTTTTTAACTGATGTGCCATTCGCATAATAATAACCTGAACTTAACGCTAGAACGTCTGTCTCATTTACTAATTGTGTTCGTTTTCCGTCATCCTTTGTCAACTTCGTCATCTGGCCGCCATTCCACTTGTCTTTTTCAGTTTTTGTTACGTGAATGTCCGTTTTATCGGCATGAACATCGACTTTTGACTGCGCCCCTTCCACTGACTCAAACTCACGCCATGACGTCCAAGAATCCGAGCCTGAGATTTTATTACGCATAAACTTTCGGCGGCCTGACGACGTTGAGTCGCTGCTGCTATAGGACGTATATTCCTGATATGCATACGTTCCGTAGTTGTGGACGAACAGATACCCGTTATTATTCACGGGCGCATTTAATGCTGTCGTGACACTGCTCATATAGTATAAGCCTGTATCCGTTACAGTATTGAAATCAGCACCGCTTAGATACTTCGCCAGCCCATTATCTTCCGTTAATTTAAAGAGCTGTCCTGCATTCCATTTATCCTTTTCAACTTTTGATGTATGTCTTTCTCCGTTGTTATCGTGTTGTCGAAAAGCATAGTAATCAGCCTGTTTGATATTATCGACTTTATCAAGTCCAACTTGTGCCGCAGTAACCTTGTGCGGATTTGAAGTGTCAGAGGTGTGTTTGTCAAAATCCTCTTTCTTTGCTTGTACGTCATTTGTTACGGCAGATAGCCCTATCTGCGCTTTTGTTACTCCATGTGGGTTACTTTTATCCTTTGAATGCTTATCAAGATTCGCCTGAACAGCGTCAGCCTTTTCTTGCGAGCCCTTTTTCGTTTCAACAGCTTCGAGATCGGCAAATTTCTCCCGTAATTCCCCAACGGTTTGACTGATTTCTTTAACGGTTTGGGTTACCCCGTCTCTCAGCGTTTCAAAGTCGTCAATGTAGTAGTCAGCTGTCGGAACGATGTTCTGATCTTCTAACGTTTTAGCGATAGAAAAGGTGAAAAATGAAGTTACCAGGGATTGTCCGTTTGTATAATATAGTTTGATTTCGGCCTTAACTGTTCCGTAATGCTTTAGTTCCTCATCAGACAAAATGTATTCAGCTGTACCATTGACTTTGTCTATAAGCGTAAGACTCTTTTTATAAAATGATCCGTCAGCATATAGCAGAACGATTTTTGCATCCAATGCTGACAAAGGCAATGGTACGCCATCCTTCACAAAAGAAAAGGACAGCTTGGCGCTGCCCGTATCTTGCGTCATAAATTGTATGTTAGTGGTTCGGCCGTTTGACCGTCCGGCATTAATATCGAATGACACACTCCCCGTTTTATACATCTTTGATTCCTCCCTTAATGCTGCGGCGTAACTAGCATCTGCGCTACCCCGTAACCTTTTTTCACATCGAACGGAATTTTGATTTTCATAACAGTTCCGTATCCGGCGCTTTCCGCCTTTGTTGCAACACCATTGATGGCAGAAACACTATCGCCGACTGTTACTGTTTCGTCGATCCTAACGAAGACTTGACCGATCAAACCGATTACATGCCACTCGTCCCTTTCCTCTCTTGGTTTGTATTCCGCTTCAGGCTTATAATTCGGATTTTCAACAGGGATCTGAAGAATTTCATTTCCATCATTCACCTCACGATAAACCAGTCCGCCAAATTCATCGCGAAGATAACGATCATTCCAATAAAACGATGCTCCACCGAGCACAACGCCGGCTGTTTTTGAAACAACGCCAAGAATCTTGTCCCCTACATGAGCTTTACGAATCTTATCGCCTTCTAACGCAACAAGATAAGATGCCTCAATCTTTGATCCGTCAGCAGATTCAAAATACTCCGCTAAGTCCTTTAAATTAGACACACTTTCAATAGCGCCTGTAGCTCGAACAGTCCCATTTTTAGCATTAAGTTCAATCTTTTTATTCGCTTCTGATGCGCTGCCATCACCGTGCCCCATCGCAAGGGAATAAGATTTACTATTCTTTGTAGCCTTTGAAAACATAACGCCGGAAGAAGCTCCGTCTCCGGTCGTATGCGAATCGTACGAAAACATAACGCCATTTCGTGATCCTTCTGTAGATGCTCCACCTGCGTTACCAGCAATCAGATTTCGTTCACCCTTTGCAATTGTTGATCCGGTATTTGCAATGATAGCACTGTACTTCGTAAGTGGATGCCCGGAAGATGTTGCTGCGCGGAAACCGCCTTTGACGTTATTTGGAACGACAGAGTGCTTTTGGTCACCTAATACTGCCGCGTTTCTATAGCCATAAGCCCTTACTGCAAGGATGTTCGTTTGAGTATTCGGCGATGTAATGCCAGCTATACCATTCGAGCCGTGCAGTAAACCATTAACTAAATTTACATTGTATACGCCGCCTCCTATTCCGATCCCGTTAGGTGCTGATTCATGGCTTACAAAATCGGAAATGAAGACATCATCTGTTCGTTGATCGCCGCCAACAATCCGAATGTCATATTCAGCAGTTTTAAATCCAGTTACTTGAAGATTGGTAACGTTTATCTTTCGACTTTTATATTGAAATGCAATAACTGAATCTCCTTTATAGTCGTATGTCGGATCCCCAATCGCTGTAAAACCAATGATTTTCACTCTCTGATATGCCGAAACAACTAGCGCCTTTGGAGCTAGTCCTTCATAAAGCGAATTGAACCTTGGTTCTCTTGACGTGCAGTCTACTAACGTCACATCACGTGCAGTCTCACTCCACGGATCCGTCGCTAAATGATGCCCAATGTGTCGCAAATCAAATGATCGGACGTCCCGAAAGGATTCATGACCTCGAATATGGACGTTACAAGGTGCCGGCCATTCTGCATGGGCCTTAACTTCTACCCCGCGGACGTTACCTTCAGTATAGTTATCAATCACCCAGATATGCTTAGAACCATCATCTACTTCAATACCGTTTGAATTGGCCCCGCCTTTACGATGTGCCTTCCCGGTAGGGTTTGTCATAACATTATGTGTAATGAAAACGTATTCGCTGTAGTGTGTGGTAATGCCATCGTCACCATAACCAGAGCCAACACAGCGGTCAATCCAAATATACTTACTGCCAGTTGCGGTATAATTATTAGCAGTTATATCATATGTCGGTGCAGTTATATCGAAGCAATGCAACCCCGGATTAATACCCTCAACTTCACGGATGATACCGAACTTGACTTGCGCAAATGTCAAGCAGCTTGAATGTATCCCCCCGGTCGCACCTACGCCTCCTTGTCGTTCAGGATTCCAATCAAGAGACATACCTTCTACAACAATATTCCGGTTGCCTAACGTATGATCAGCATTTGTAACAACCCACTCGCTGGCCGGTGTATCTTCATGGAGCTTTAGTGTAGTGACACCCATACCTTGACCAATCATATATGTCCAAGACGGAAGTTTGACTCCTTTAACAACATATGTGCCGGCTGATAGCATAAGGCGAACCTTACCAGTACCAATTGCCCTTTTAAACGCTTCTGAACTATCGCTTTCTCCGGTTGGATCAGCACCGAAGTCATCTACATTGACGGTTCGTTTAATCTTTTGGAGAAGCTTGTTATATTCTTTATCCAGCCGCTCCTTGAGCAAAGGGGTTATATTTCCTTCAGCATCAACCCGTGCATCTACTACTTCTTTTACATTAGTTCCATCAGCATTTAAAATCAGGTTGCGAATCCGGTTATATAGACCATCGATATATGAGCGTAAAGAAAATCCGCCATGATCAATTTGCTCCGACGAGTGGGCTTTTTTGCTCTTCTTATGGCTGTTTATCTCGTTTTCAAGACTATTCAATCCATTTTCAACGGTCTCAGCATCTGCTCTTTGTTCAGCAATATACCTTGCGTTTCTAGTGGTGTCATAATCCTTGATTAACTTGAATCCCAATGTGTCACTCTCCTTTCAAGACAAAATAAAAAACACTCTTAAAAAGAGCGCTTCTAAATCATCATTCTCAGTTTTTGTACATAACGCTTTTGATCTTTTAATCGCTTTTCTTGCTCCATCCGGATATCCTGAATATCTTTACGGAAATTAGCAAAGTTCAATGTTGGCTTTGCATATGGATTTAAGGGCTTATATTGAATGGAAAGCAGCCGGACATCGTCTTCATAGGTTACGCCATAAACTGTATCAGCCAACACATGAAGTGTGTCTCCTTTCCAAAAATCATCTTGTATGTCAAGAAGCTTTGGCTCATAGATGTATTCATAATCCACTTCGATCTCCATTTTCGGGTAAGGATTCACGTATTTTTTAAGCGCCTCCATCATGCTGGACTCTTTTTTATAGCGCTCGTCGCGCAGTGGCTCAGCCCACCGCGGCATGCCATCAAGCAGGAACTTATTTTCGTCAGGGTGCTTGTAAAGGACCGGCTCAAAGACGTACTCCGTTTTTTTGCTGTCGGTGCTGCTGTTTTCCTTTATTGCTCCGTATCCCCGTGCTCGGGTAGAGCAGCCGTCTGTCGATGTTTTAATTTTAATGCCGGGCATATTATAACGAGAGTCGAGAGTGTGATTGATACGCTTTCCCATCTTTTTATAAACGTATATCTTGTAATTATCCACATCAAGCTCTAAGCCGTAGTCTTCCACAATTTCGCTTATCAGCTCATTCGCGAACTTATCACCAAAATTCTCCTGCTCCACACTTTTAAATTCACTTTCCTTGTCTTTGAAAATGTAAGAGAATTTCGTCCCCTTCAATGTGAAATCAAGCATTTTTCGTACAGTCAGTGTGCCGCTGATCGTCGCTTCTACATAATGGTTATTCAAAACAGCAACGAAAACATGGCTTGCAGAAACTTTCTTGCTGAGTGTTTTTTCCTGATCAACCTCAACCATCGTAATAAAGTATTTTTGATGGTTGAATTTTTTTCGTCCAAATAAAGGATATTGTCATTTATGAGCAAATCATATTCAATGCCATTATCAGCAGTCCGAGTGATCGTAAACTCAATATCTTTTTTCCGGTGGTGTCATCTAATAGATCCGGATCGGCACCAATGACTTCGACCACTTGATTTCCGTCTTGGCTGGAAACATGCAGTTGAGGGAAATAAACGTCTTTCGGCAAATTTTGATTCAGCGTAATGTCTTTACCATCATATTCTTTACTTGGTATGTCTGGCTCAGGATCTGGTGTACTCGGATTACTCGGTTCGTCTGGTACTCCCTCGGTTGTATCATATTTCGTTAATTTATAGGTGAAAATGAGGCTGTTCAATTTTGTTGCGTAATTTGGGTCGGTAGCATACCCGGCTTTGACGAGAGCCGCAGTTGCTTTCTGATAGTCTGTTTCCCCGACGACAGCTTTATAATGGTTTTTGTCCCAGCTAAGGCCATTTAAGTACAGGTTCGCCAAGTCTTGTATAGATTCTTTCCATGAAGGGTATTTCCTGAATTTAGCCGGAACTTGTACATTTTCTCCGTTGATAACTTCCCATGTCTGCATAATGACATATTGGCCGTTGTATTCGCCCTTCATACCGAAAAGATTATGCCCTTTTGTCGCCAATTCACTTGTGCCCCAAGCGCTTTCTAAGCATCCTTGCGCAATGATCAGTGATGCGAGAATACGGTGCTTTTTATATATTTGCTGGGCGTCGCCGGCAATCTCTTTAATAAAATCTGTATTCGCCATATATACCGCCTGCCTTACAAGTAGTAAAACCGTGTGTCAAATTCTATGACAAAATCATCGGCATTTTGAATTTCAAACTCATTCCAGCCAATTTCGAGATTCGGCAGACGTCCAGATGTTTTTATCGGTTTATTATTGAGCAGCGCGTATTGCTTTAAAAATGATACCTGCTGTGACTTCTTCAACTCTTTTTCAATCGTTAATTTCTCGCCATTAGTATGATTGATTAGCGTTACATTCTTCCCCTTGGCGTTCAATAGGACGTTATACGCGTGATCTAATGGATTGATTTGGACGTCTCCGGAATTAAAGACAGAGAAACGTTTCTGATTCTTAAAATAATAGGCCAGGTTGTCATCTGATTGCAGGTTCATACCGATGTTCCAGTTCTCTCCTGACTGAGTCTGCGCTGTTTTGGTTGAATGTTTAGATTCTGCCATTCCGGTAATATTGGTAAACTCGACCGAAAAAACAGTATGTGTTTTCTCCTTTTCTTTGGGGATGCTGAAATTCCCATCACACGTGACAAGGAAACGGCGATTCGGCCATAAGTCAGTAGAAATATAATAGGCAAATGGCTTTACCAATAAAGCATAGAGCTGATGCCTAAGCATGTAAAAATTACTGTGAATTTTCGAATTCAAATATATTTCTACAGTGACTTTTCTTGATGAGTAGGTCACATCACGTGGATGCTGTGCTGAGATAACACCATGACGCCGCGGGATCATAATTGTTTCCCGATTGATAGCCGGCGCCTCCGCCAAAAAACTCAACACTTCAAATTGAGGGAGCAAGCTGTCAAGGCTCTGCTCCCCCAATCCGTTATCAAAATCCAAATATAGTTTTACCAAGCCGGCTTACCCCCGTTTCTATATTGTTTTCTTCTATATCGGTCAGCACTCGTTTGGTCTACTCGAGCACCGTCAATATAGGTATTGTTATCTTTTAAGACCAGTTGTTGCAGTAGCTGAATGTTCTGCTGGAGAGCGTCGATCTGCTGCCCCATCATACTGATTTGCCTCTCTTGATTCTCCACGACCCGAGTCATATCAATATTGAGGCTTTTATCATTTTCAGGCTGTGCCGCGGATACTTTTTGAAGCAATAGCAATGCCTTTGAGATCATCCCTTCTTGCAGTGAAGGCAGTACGCCAAGCTCACGTCCAACCCGCGCCCACAATCCGATATTCCTTTCGCGGTATGCAGGATCTTTCGTAATGGTGGTTTCATCGTATCCTCTTTCGTTGAGGACAGCGAGCTTGGAGCCGCCGCGCCCCGGAGAAGTACCGCCCTTTGCATACCCCACATACGGGCCGCCGCGCGCCATTGATTTCAAGCCGGGATGATTTGATATATCTCCATATCGCCCTTTGATGTAATTAATGGCCGCCAGAATGTTGTCCACCGGATTAAGTATGTTGTTATGACCCGGAAATGCGTTAGAAGAAAACGTACTCGGAATGGTCTGCATTAACCCCCTTGACGGATTTCCTGCTCTTGCATTGGAATCTGTAAGGTTAATGGCATTCGGATTACCTCCTGACTCTTTCATGGCAACCGTGATTAAGCCGGGAATCCATGAAAACGGGACACCAGCGATGCCGACGGCTTCCGTTACCCATTTTTGCACCTGAGCAGACCCTGTTGCGCCTTTGTAGGCATCGGCCGTAAAAAATCCCACATCCGGCAAGACCCCTTTTAAGAATTGAAGGGCACCGCTTTTTAGCGTTTTGAGAATACCAGTCCCTAATCCATCTATACCGGTTCCTGTTTTAAACGGGATCATGCCTTTGAAAATGCTGCTGATTATCTTTTGCGGTCCTTTGATAATCATATCCATAACGTCAGAGGCGACGTCCTTCGTTTTGCCAATGACATTCTTGCCGACAGAGACAGCGCCTTTCACCAGCTTTTTCGACCCCTCAAACGCATTTTTGAAGAAGTTTCCGACCCCATTTGCATAACCGGGAAGCCCTGTGGCGGCTGCTTCTTTCGACTGAGCGTGCGGAAGAACAGACGTACCACGCGGAAGATCCCACACTTGCGGGCCGCCCATTCCGACAATGTAAGTGCCGATGCCAGGCGTGTGAGCAAGCTCCCACCCTTCTTCCCCGACTAATGCCCGACCGCCGGGGTGAAAGTCTGTTCCTTTGGCATAGGCTACTCCCGGTGCAATTTGCATAGAGGAAGGCTGACGGTTATCGTATCCAGCAGGCTTCCACTCTGGGATAGTATCCATGTGCATAAATTCTAAAATGTTATTGATCCAGCCAGTAACAGCATTAACTCTCTCAGCCAAGTCTACTTTAAATAGATCCCATACGCCGAGTACCTCTCCAGTTTCTGTATTAACCTCGCTAATATGCCCAGCAGCTTGTTTTTTTGCCTCTTCTACGACACCTTTATGAGTTTCTTTTGCTTCTTTAATTGTCTTTTTAGCCTGACTCCTTGCGTTTTCCACGGTTTTATCGTGTTCTTCTTGAGAAATTGACCCTTTTACATAACGTTGCTCATCCGCGGCATCAATAACGGCATCACGTTGTTTCTTAGCTGCTTTAATTGTTTTCTCTTTTGCCTTGTTACTGTCTTTTATAACAGCAGCCGCTTGTTTAGCAGAAAGATTAGACGCCTCTTCTTTCAACTTTTTAGATATCTTTATCTGCTCAGCCTTGCTTCGTGAGAGCGCAGTCTCCATTTCAGAGAGCATTGCAATTTGGATTTTTGCTATTTCTTTATTCTCTTTTTCCGTGGTTTTTCGATTTTCGCGGGCGGCAGTCTTATAAATTTCATCTACTCGATCAACATACTTTTGGATCTTCTTTTGTTTTTTCTCGTTATAAGCATCAATTTTGCCAATGATTTTATTTTCTTCTTTATCAGACATTCCGTTATTAGAAGCATAAAATTCTTTCAGCACTTTAGTTGCATTGGTCGCGCTGGTTTTGTATCCGTTTTTCAAAGAATCTCCCATGTCTTTAAAGCGCTTTGACATGTCATCTGCGATGTCGTTCGTGATGGTAGCATTGGTCGCTTTCAGGGTGTTCAGCTTGGCTGTAACCTCAATGTTCATGTCTTCATAGGCGTTGACGGCTTTTGCTGTGGATTTTGATACACCGTCTCCAAAATCAATTGTTGCCGGGAGCACTCGTTTCTTTAAATTGTCGTAATACTTAAATCCGGCATCAGCTAAAAGAGTCACACCCGTAATTAGCGCGCCGACTGGTCCGCCTAACAATCCGAGTCCGCCACGTAAAAGACCGACAACGGCAGTGCCTTTTTTGAGTATGTTAAACAGGCCGAAACCGCTTTTTGCAAGCTTCATAAATCCGCCTGCCCCTTTTACGGCATTTAATCCGGTTTTGATAATTCCGGCACCGAACTTTAACAGCTCAGGAGCAAAGGTAAGAACGAGTCCGGCAATTGTC
This sequence comes from Paenibacillus lentimorbus NRRL B-30488, assembly GCF_000411595.1. Classification (NCBI taxonomy): domain Bacteria; kingdom Bacillati; phylum Bacillota; class Bacilli; order Caryophanales; family Paenibacillaceae; genus Paenibacillus; species Paenibacillus lentimorbus. Next base: position 17,067 of record NZ_ANAT01000036.1, read on the forward strand.
CCGATTGGACCTCCGAATAGAGTAAGCCCAGTACCGGCCACCCGGGATGCCCCGCCAAGCCCGCGCATCGCTTTCGAGCTTCTATTTGTCGATAGCTCCAGTCGGCCCACTCGTGTCGCTGCCACGGCGTTTGTTTGGTTGAGTCTTTCCATCCGGGTGGCTGCTACCGTTGCCGCAGTAGAAGTTGTCGCAATGCCAGCTGCCGCTGTTCGGGATGCAGCGCCTGCCGCAACGGCTTCAGTCGTATAAATACCGAGACTTGCCGATGCCCGATTGACGTTACCGGTTAAATATCCCCCCGCTGTGCGGAGCATGTTCCATCCTGCTGCGATTCTCGGTAATGCCCCGATTAACAGCAAGGCAGCCCCGCCAAAAAGAGAAAATACCGTTACCGCTCCGGCCGTAATAGCAATAGTGCTTGCGACGGAGTGCGGTAAGGCATCGAACCACGTCACTAATGAAGTCAGACCGTCAGTAGTAGCTCTGATGATCGGTATAAACTGGTTTCCCATGGTGATGACGGCGTTATTTGCTGCAGATTTCAGATAATCTACAGATCCAGCCAGATTGTCCATCTGCTCGTCAGCTACTTTTTCAGCAATGCCGCCGCTGTTTTCTATTTCCGCTGTAAATTCTTGCAGTTTATCTTTCCCTGCATGCATGAGTGTGATAAAACCTGATAGAGCATTCTGTCCGGCAAGCTGCTTGGCGATTCGGATTTGTTCTGTTTCAGTATAATTTTTTGTCTTTTCTGTGATCTGTCCCATGATGTCGGCCAGCGGGCGCATCTTGCCAGTAGAGTCCGTCACTTTCAGACCTAATTCCTCAATTGCGGAAGCCGCCGGCTTAGGCGGAGCCGCCAAACGGGTCAGCGTTGCTCGAAGGGCTGTTCCGGCCATGTCTGCTTTAATTCCGCTGTTTGCCATAATACCGGTCGCCGCGGCCAACTCTTCCATGCTGACACCTGCTGTTTTAGCAGCCGGAGCCGCGTATTTCATTGTTTGGCCAATCTCTTGCAAAGTGGCATTGGAGTTCGTGAACGTATACGTCATTGCATCAGCTACACGGTTTGTGTCCTCTGCCTTAATATGAAATTCAGTTAAGATGTCAGAAACAATATCAGCCGTAACGCCGAGGTCGGTTTGTCCGGCGGCAGCCGTTGCAAGCAAGCCGGGCATAGCACCGATAATTTGGTTCGTCTTATAGCCGGCCATCGCTAAATACTGCATGCCTTCAGCTACTTGCCCATCCGTGTACTGTGTGACAGCGCCGAGATGCCGGGCTGTTTCTGTTAATGATGCCATTTGATCATCCGTTGCGTTCGCCAATGCGGCGACACGGCTCATATCTTTCTCGAAGCTTGCTGCGGCCTTAACGGTTGCACCGATCCCAAGCGCTCCGGCGGCACCAATCCCCGCTAACGCCTTTCCTGTGGCTGTTGCGGATTTATAAACAGCGTTCAGCTCTTCTGATACATTCTTTGAATCCTTTTTAAAAACAGAAAAAACGCCTGCAGCCCGACTGCTGCTGTCTGACATGGTTTGAAACTCTTTGCCGACTTTATTCAGCTCTTTTCCGAGATTCTCATGGACCGCAATAGCATCATTCAAACGCCGCGCTTGAATCTGTGTCTCTCGATTGTCTTTTCCTTTCTGCCTGACCAGTTCTTCATACCGTTGACGGTGTTCTTGGACTAATCTGCCTTGAATCTTATACTTATTGCTTAAGCCCTCCATCTGTGATTGCAAGAGCTTTGATTGGTTGCCAGCATTTTTATAAATGCTCCCGGCTGCCTTCATTTCTGAATTTGCCAGGCGCATCTGCCTTTTTAAGCCTTCAATACCCCGGTTAAATCCTGTATCATCAAGACCGACCTTAACGACCATATTTCCTATAGGTTGAGCCATATGTATCCACCCCGCTTTCCTGGCAAAGATTCAACAAAAAAAGACAGGCTATAAGCCCGTCTAAAAGAAGACATCTTCAAATTTCACTTCTTCTGGTTTATTGGTTTCTGTCAATATCTCTAAATAGTGATATATGTCCATCTCGTCAATTGCGCTCATACTCCACCCTTGTTGCAGGAGAGTGGCGTAAATTTCATTTATTTGCTCGATTCCGCGCTCGTAGGTGTATTCTTCTCCGTCTGTTCCGGCAAAAAATCCTGATCAGCAGCCTCAATTTCTTTATAGCCGGCAACTTCCGAGAGAATGCGGCTCACTTCTTTCGCCACTTCAAAAGATTCCAGCCCCTCAAATAATTGATCATAAGTAAATTGATTGCGGAATATCCCAACAATAAATTGCAGCTGTTTTTCGAGGATTTTGATGCTTTTCTCCAAATTATCCGCTGTTTTTTCCGCTTCTGCATTTAATCGTAATGCTTCAAGAAGTGTTTTTGTATTGGTCCGGGGTGCAATAAATGTTTTGAATTTCTTTTCATCTTCGAACCATAGTTTAATAGAAATATGTTTTTGAGCCATGTTGACTCCTCCTTTTCATGCGAATACAAAGGGAAGCTCTTAAGCTTCCCTAATCCCTAAGTTAAGCACCTAGATCCGTACTTGTTTTTTGATCGGCAGTGGATGATGTATAGGCACTGCCATACACTTTTTCATAAAACTTATCTAAATCGAAATTAGGAGCATCTTCATCCGCGATCACTTTATATACATCATCCTGGTCTCTTTCAAGAAATTCAGCTGACAACTTAGAAGTTTGAAAGTCCACTTTTTCTTTTTTGTATTCCAGTCGTCATCAGGCAGTGTAAACCGACCTTGGACTAAGCCGACATATCGTCTTTTTCCATTAGCTTTCACACCAAAGAAAGTCATAGCAATCCAAGGCGGAGTAACATTCTTCTTAAATAAATACAGTCCGTCTGTGGTTTCCTCTATCCCAAACAAATTGACAAGGTGCTCTGGCGGAACATCTCTCATCTCTAAGTCTAATTTCGTTGAACCAGTTGAAACAGCAAGGTCAACTACCTTGTTATCAGCATATTGCTTTTCTGTAGATGAATCAGTTGCCATCTTTGCATTTATCGCATGTGGATAGTCGACAATCTTGCTGGCAACCCACAAACCGTTTTCTTTTTTAATGGTGCGTATTGAACGCCTTCTAATCCCACCATTGAGCTGTATTCAGGCATCATAAAACCTCCGATTATAATAAAATGTTTGCCTCAAACCGATAACCTTTTCGAATGAGGCGCTCTGATTGTAAAAATTCATTGATAAGAACTGTCGTTTGAAAATCCAGTTTCCCCATAACATCCAAGATAGCTGCCATAATTGGATCACACGACTGGTTGTGATACACATCAATTTGATACAAAGTGCTATCTTTAATTGGATGCCCGTCTGCCCATTCAGTCGTTCTGTACTCTAATTCTTGAACCACAATGTAAGGAGGTTGGCTTTCCAAACCTTCTGGCACAGCCAGTTCATAGATGTTTTCAGGGCCAGTCAGCATTAAAAGCGCTGGATCTTTTTCCAGCGCTTCAAATACTTTATTTTTAGTTGTGATGATCTTTCTACTAGATTCACAGTTTAAAGCCTGCCTTTATGACTTTTTCCATTGCATCAAGCATCTTGCCATTCGCCTTTACCATACTCCGGTGAATAAATGGATTGGCAGCTTGATGGAGCGTACCGAATTCCGGCAAGTGAACACGGAATTTTGTATCTTTTGTAGGGCCTACAACTGCGTATTTCTCTCCGTCTTCATCCCGTCTGATACGGCTGCCAACGATAATATCCTCATCAATGTGATGGTGGCTGCCGCCGATGGCAGAGCGCGGTGCTTCATCGTTGATCTCTGCCGCTAAAATTGTTCCTCCTGCTTTCACAGCTGCTTTATGGATTTTTTCATCCTTACGGGCCAGTTCTGCGAAAGTAGATTCAAGCTCTCTAAACCCTTTCAATTCCAATTCAAAGTTCATCGGCTCACCACATTCGCTTTAATCGTAATAAAATGCCGCCGCGAATAATTCGGCAAGATAGCCTCAATTTCATATGAATCGCCCTGAAAGACGATTCGCATATGTTCATTGATATCTTCCCGGTGCCGGATTGTAAATTGAACTGTTTTTTCTTTTTGTATGGCCGCTGCAGCATAATATTCCCGGCCCTTTAAGCCCTCCGCCTTTGCCCAGCATTCAATAACTGTTTCCCACCTATCATTTCCCTCAACAGGCAGACGGCCGCCAGGCTTCTTTTTTTGAAATTGAATGCGGTAACGCATATCATTCAGCATCTGACGCCCTCCCCGGCAATGTATATTTCAGCTGATTGATTAACGAGGTCAGCACACCGTCTAAATTAGATGTTGTACCAGCTATTTCCCTGTTCTCATACCAATGTGCCACAAAAGCATTTACGCACATGGCGGCCCGGGCTGATTGATTGGGAAAAGCAAGGCCCGTTGCCGAAGTGATGTATTCTTTTGCGGAGGCAATGAACGCGAGAATTAAATCGTCCTCCAGGTCACCATCAACCCGGAGGAATTTTTTCGCTTTTTCTAATTCTATTTTTTCAGCTTCTGTCATCTGGCATCACCTGCCTTTCATTCTGCAGGAGTAGTTGATTTCAGTTCATCAATTTGTTTTTGCATACCATCAAGTACAGCCTTCACTTCACTGTTCAGATGATCCATCATGACGCTGCCTGTTCCAATGTTATTGCTGCGAACTGATTTGTCAGCAAGCATTTCATGTACAATGCCGCCCTCATCAATAACTGCTGGATCACCTTTTTCGCCTTTAGGACCTTGCTCGCCTGTTTCACCTTTCGGACCAGCAGGACCAGGTTCCCCCTGCGGTCCTTGTTCACCCGGATCCCCTTTAAGCCCCTTTACAAAGAGTGGGTTTTCTTCGCTATTGTCAGCAACAGAAATATCCGTAATAGGCGCTCCTTCCCCGTTGTCTCTTGCTGACGTTAGCACACCATTACTTTCGTTTAGAATGTTGTTTAGTTTTGCCATCTTTTAATCAATCCTTTCAGTATTAGTTTCCAAGATCAGCAGATTGTTCAGGTGTTTCCACTTTTGCATCCTCACCAACAACAAGATCAGTTACAATGATTGCAGCTTCTGGATCCACTACTTTTCCGTCGAACCGCTCAATACCGCGGAAATATGTCTGATCCGTAAGAAAGGCATCTCCGCCAACATCTGTAGATTTGATTTCAAATTTTTGACGATCAAACATGAAATAGCCGCGTTTAAAGTCGCCGAAAAGAATGTGTGTTTTCTGTGTTTTATCATCCGTCAGGACTTCATCATAGATTTCAACCGGACGCCCAAATAGCAAGAAATTATCCTCATTTCTTGGATCCTCCGCTAAAATGCCGCGGCCGTTTTTGTCTTCGATATTTGCTAGGGTTTCAAACGCTTCAGTATTCATCACCCAAACAGCGTTACGTCGATAACCTCGCTTAATTTGGTTTTCACTTTTCTTAAAACTTAATCGTAATGAGTGACGGCGCTTTAATAGACTTGAATTTGCCGCTGCTAATGATACCTTCAACGTTTTTCTCTCCGCCGTCTCCATAAAAAATTTCATCATTCTCTGTTACAACGGCTGATTCAGACAGCCAGTCCACGATCTCTTGAACAAAATTCACAAATGAATCATTTAACAACTCACTGGAAACAGGCATGATTCCGGCGAATTTCTTGACGTTATACCAAATTTGATCAAATTCCATATTCTTCAGTTCTTTAATCTGTTCTTTCTCCGCTGTGTTATAAAGTTTTCCGGCAACGCCTTTACGAACCGTATAATTTCCGGATGGCGCAGTTTTCGGAACAACACGGATCAGATTACGAACAGAGTTCAGTTCCTGGATAGATTTCAAAATTTCTTTTGAAATATCATCCGGCACTGTATAGCCGCCGTCTTTATCGCTGCCTGCAGATAATGAACGGTTTTCTTTCAAAACGCGTTCCATCATGTTTCGTTCTTCTGTTTCAAGATCATGGCTGCGGCCGGTTAGCACCTTCAACCACGCTTCCCGGTATTCTTTCGTCGCTGTTAAGATATTACGATCTTCCGTCTCTTTCTTCGGTTCACTTTTGATTTCTGCAGAAAAGTTTCGTTCCTCGCCAATCTCCGGAAGTTCTAAACTGCGACCCTCTGTCATTAATTCAATTTGACTCTGCAGCTCTTTTGCTTCGTCAAGCATGCTGCGAGCTTCTTCAGGCTTTCCATCCTCCAAAAGATTTGAAGCCTCTTGTTTCTTTTGTGTGAATTTTTGTCTTAATTCACGTTCCTTTTTGTCATTGCTACTGGCATTCGGGTATCCTCCTTAGATTTGAACATAAAAATAGACCTATAACGTTAGGTCTAAAAGTTCCAATTCCATTTTTAGTTTTCTATTGGCGCATCGCGCATTTCTTTAATCTGTTCGACTTTTTCTAAACTGCGTTCACCGATCACAGCCTCCGTATCGTTATAAGCAGGTGTTGTTACAAGTGATATGTCAAAAATACGCTCGATGTTATTGATTCGACGTTCATATACATCTTCTTCATCATTATGACGCCATTCATCCGGCTCATTCTTGTTATAATTCAGTGAAAAGGCGAAGGAACACTGATTAATGACTCCGCTTCTGATATTCTCCATTAAATCTTTAGCATACGTCGTATCTGTGGGGGTAAAACGGAATTTTAGACCAATAGCATCTGTCTCTAATTCAAGCCGCCCAGCATCGCCAGAAACGGTGTTTCTCGCTAACGGATAATCCTGGCGGTGATTAAAAAGCGCTACTACGTTTGAAAGGTCCGTGGAAGCTAATGCATCCCGGCTGATGATTTCTTTAAACCATCCACCTAAACGTTTAGACCATTTTTCAAATTTTAAGGCGTAACCCTCAATAAAATCTCTTTTCTCTTCTCCTTCACCAGCAGAACGCAACTCAATCTTCGTTGTTAGGTGGCGAACTTCCTTGCTCATGTATGTCCTCACCTCCCTTAACGGAACCTGATTTGTTCATTTGATACTCCTCCAATGAATCAAGGAATGTATAGTTAAGCGATACAAGGTGCCTATCACCGTGTTCAATTGCGTTTTTCTCTTCAAAAGCACGAATTTCATTTATATTTAATGCACTGATCCGTTCCATAATTTCATAATACTCCGCCCTAGATTTCGCATCACCGCGCAGCTCGCTGTTTACATTGAATTTGATATAGAACCCATCTTTAATCTCTTCATCAGTAAAGAGTTTCGTAATAATTTCCTGTTCAAAAGAAACCAGCCACGGCTGCAGCGTGTTTTTTACATATTCAATCGATTGGTGTTCAATATTATTGAATGTTGCCCGGTCCAGCTCATTGATTTTATGCAATGGAACTTTAAAAATAGATGCAATTTGTGCCTTATTAAATTTCATAGACTCCACAAACTGAGCTTCTTGCAACGGCATAGATATTGATTCATAAGAAAGACCGGCATCTATAATTGCAATATTCCGCCCGGCATTTACCTTTTCCCATTCATCTCTCGCCCGCTGTTTTGCATCTTCGTCTATTAAAGTCGGAACTTTTAAGATTCCCCGTGGTGTTGCATCATTTTTATATAATTTCGCATTAAATTTTGTGGCAGCCGACTGCGCGCCAATATGCTCCCTTATAACTCCGATAGGACTCTTACCGTTGATCCCGTCTTCTGTCATACCCTTGAAATGCAAGATCTCATCTGCATACAATTCAACACTTTTTGAATTAATGACAGTTTCATACCACAGCATACCTGTGTTTGGGTTTACATAGGCTTGCGTATTGGCGGGGTTTAATGGTAATAGAGCTGTAATAAAGCCATTCCGATCTGTTTTTATATAAGAATAGGCATTCCCCCATGTACAAGCATGAGTCATCATGAGCTTTTTCCAAGTAAAAGCCGTCATGTATTGATTCGGCTTTAGATAAAGCAATTGGGCAACAGGATGATCCATACTGCTTATAATATTTCCTTGCTTTTTTTTGAATGTATGGACGGCAAGCTTTGCAATGTCATCAGACAGAACATTAACGCACGAAAAAACATCTGGATGGATGAGTGCTGTTGATTCACTGACACGTTCACCGCTAGCTGTTTTTGAGCCGCCGAACATATCTATAATCCAATCAGGAGGATTTGCGAGGCCCCAAGGCTCTTCATCATTTGATCTCTTAGAAAACAGCCCTTCCAAAAACAATTAATCACCTCCTTTTCTTACTGAGCAGCAGTGCATAAAATATAAAAAAGACACCTGTCAAAACAAGACCGATGTCTGTGTGCAAACGATATGCAGCTGCCAATATAAAAGCAGCACCTATGATAAAAAGAAAATCATTTAAAAAAGCATCATGGCTGTCAGTATTTTCTTCACTTCTACACCACCTTTAGAAAGAAAATGAAGCTGACTTGATATATGCGTTTAAATCAACCTCATTATTGATTTGAGAAGCCCGTACATACGCATTCACAAGCGCGGCGGCCGGGTCAATCCGTTGGGTTGATTTTGATTTATCCAGCATGATGTTCTCTTGAGCATCCACTTTTGTTACAGCGTTCCCCATTGCCCAAGTTAGAAGATCATTTTTCGGGTGTATGATTTTTTAGACTTGACCTTTGCTCTGAAGTCTTTGGTCGGCTCTGAGAGAGTTGCCACCCCTTGGCGGATTTCAACCATAACATATCCGTCTGCCTCCATTTGCTGAGCGAACTGAGTAGCGTTATATGGATCGTATCCAATTTCCTTGATGCGCCAGCCATGTTCCTTCTCCATTTTCTTAATATACGCTCTGATATAATCGTAATCGACGACAGCTCCATCTGTTGTTGTTAACCAGTTCTTTTTCTCCCATACGTCGTAAGGGACCTTATCCGTGTTCATCCGCTCATGGAATGTATCCTCTGGCATAAAGCCGTGACTATCAACCGCAAAACTGCCGTCATCTAACGGGAAGATGAAAGATGCGGCGGTTAAATCAATCGTTTTTGACAAGTCAATGCCGACATAACATTCCCGGTTCTTCAGCTCAGGAAATTCATCCGAACCGCAATCCGCCCAAGCTTGCATATCCATATAACCATTCTCGCGCATATTAACCCAAATGTTCATATTCTTTGTCATGAAATTTCTCATCTTCTCCGGCACAGCAAGCGCTACTTCCAATTCTCCACGCAAATAATTCAGCCCGTGTTCGTTAGCTGCCACAATAGGGTTTGCTTTTATCCAATTGCGCTCATCTTTAATGTCATCGTCTTTATCTAATTCATTAATCATCACAAAATACTTTTCATTTTGCTCAACTTTATTGGGATCCAGTATACGTGAAACGTAATCGTATTCCACACGATAGGCGGGATTATTTAGCTCAAACCCTGCTGTCGTAATAATCATCATTAACGGTTGAGCACGAGCAGCCATACCAGAAGCGAGTACATCGTAAATCTCTGAAGTTTTATGGGCGTGATATTCATCGATGATGCCGCATTGCGGGTTGAACCCATCCCCCGTTTTACCTGCATCTTTCGAAAGCGCCTCTATTTTTGACTGTGTTTTGGGATGTTCAATCTTACCGTAAGCAATTCGGTATTTCTTCTCCGGCTTATTCAAAAGGTCACTTTGCATAATCTGTGCTTTAATTTCGTTCCAACAGATTTTCGCCTGTTCCGTTTTTGTTGCACCTATGTAAACCTCGGACATGTATTCGTCGTTAGCCATTGCCTCATAGGATCCAACACATGCCAGGCTTTGTGTTTTTGTGTTTTTACGGCCAACCTGCCAATACACTTTTTTAAAGCGTCGATAGCCGTTATCCTTATGCACCCACCCGTACACATTGCCGAAAATAAATATTTGAATAGGCTCCGGCACAATATTTTCACCTTGCAACGGCCCTTTCGTATGCTTGAATTGTGTCATCCAGTAAAGAAATCGACGCGCTTTCTCATCATCAAAGACGTACGGAAACTCTCTGGTACCTTCCCGGCTGATATCATTTAAAAAGCGCTGACAAGCCCATACGTGTTTTTCACATGCTACAATCTCACCCGATATAACGTCGCGTGAGTAATCAATAAGAAATTGTTTTATTGTCTTCATACATTACCAAACTCCTTTTCCGCAGCCGTCTTTTCTCGTTCCTCCTGTGTGCGGGTAATAGCGAGTTTTGCTCGTGCAGATGGCGTAAGGCCGAAATCGTTCGCAGCTGATTTCATTTGATCATAGTAATTCTTTTGCCGCTTCAATAACGGATGCTCTTCACCAATCAACTGAATAGGATTTCCATCCTCATCCTGTCCCTCGGTATGAACCATGATCCCATCTTTTTCAATGATTTCTGAAATCGAAATATACTGAGAGTATGCATTACAATAGGCGGCCAACATGCTGATATCTGCTTCAGTGATAATCTCCACCTCAGATAACAAAGCAGCAACCCTTTTAAATTCTTTTTTCGCAATTTTATTTAACCAAGGTGGCGCTTTAATATTGTCGGAGCGCATTTTTATCTTTTTTCATGCTCAGCACGCGCAGCCAGCTCCTCCGTATTCTTTTGTTGGGATTACCTTGAATTAGTTGAAGTGTTGCAGATTTAGCAGGTCTCGGCATGTTTTCACCTCATTTCTTTTAAAAAAGTACGTTTTTTTGCTTGTTTTTTTCATCAATCGTGATACGATGGAATCAATCATAAAACCAGTCGTATCAAGCCCTCTCGGCAAATTCGCCGAGGGGGCTTTCTGCTGTTTTCGGAACTTTGAAAAGCGGTGTTTGTTTGCAGAAGGGGGATCGCCGTTCTCCGTTCGTTTCCCTTCCAGAGATTTGTTAGGGGGGGGTGGTCACTTGCCTTTACTGCCATGAGCCTTGTTATGACAGGCATTACACAAGCTTTCAAGGTTCTTTATATCCAATCGTTTCGACCAATCTTGCTTTACTTCCACTATATGATGCACCATGTCAGCCGGAGTGAAGCAGTGTGCTTTCAAACAATGCTGACAGAGATAATTGTCTCGTATCAAAGCAAGTTGTCTTGTTCGTTTCCATTCAGTTGATTTATAAAAACTTGTTATTGTTTTGTTTCTTGAATGTTTGTTGTAATGTTTTGTTTCTTCTTGTTGTTGTGTCTTGTGTGCATCACAGTACCTATCCCGAGTAAGGGCACGGCAACCACGGGCGGCACATTCCTTTAGGGGCTTGGGCGGCATGAACTTATATCCTTATTCCTTTGTTTCGGTGTGAATGCCAAAAAGAATTGAAGTTCATATACATTGATTCCCTCAATACCCCTTCATTCTGTCCCGCCATATCTATGCCCTTACATGTCTGTATCTCTTTTTCTATGCTCTCTCCATACTGTGCTATGAATCCCATCATGCAACCTCCTTACATTCCCTCTAAACCGACACCGTACTCAAGCCGTTAGCCGCCAATTGTCTCCTTGAGATTTACCGGAATCAGTTTACAGGGAATATAAAAAGCACCCCAAAGGATGCTCTAGAAATTCATATTAGATACCACATTAAAAATTGTTCCACTTAGTGTATAAAGTGATTGTAAAGTTGCACTGTCACTTGTAAATTGATTGATTTTATCCATGATACTTCTATACTTACTTACTGCCTCTTCTTGATTACTACTTTTTGTTATCTCTAACATTTCCACAATAAGTGCGAAGATTTCTTCTTGTTTGTCACTACTTTTTCTCATTAAGGTTGAAATCTCTTGCAAGACAGCAGTATTTCTTTCAATCCCCGAGAGCAATTGAAGAGTTTGATCTCTATATTGCTTCTCCGCTTCTTCCTTATGGATCTTTTCTTCAACTTCCCTTTTCTTTTCCTCACTGATTAGTTCACTATACTTATGAATATGACTCAAATCAGGCGTAGGGTAATTCGGTAAACTAACATTTAATTTCGGCAACTTTATATTCCCTAATGGATTGTTAACTCGTCCATTTTCGTTTCCCATCTCATCACCTCCCACCTTATTATCAGGTAAAGAGCACATGAAAGGAACTATTCGCAAAATTTGTCGAACGAAAGTCCTTTATTAATAGGTGGCAACTGTAAGACGAAAAAACATCATTTTATTATAGATGCAATTAACGTTTCTTTTTATAAGCCGCTATATCTTTTCTTAAGAAAAGACGATCTCTATTCGTTGTTTTGATTGGCTTCAGCGTTCCATGATCAACTAGCTGTTTAAGATTTTGACGACTGCATCCGATGATTTCAATCGCTTCGGAGGTGGTTATGACTTCATTATCAAGGAACTCTCTCAATTCTTGAACATCATTAAATACAAACTTATCCATCCTTTGAATTCCTCCATTTCATAACTACATTTATAATCGTCAGCGTGAGCCAGATAACTGCCAGCACTATTGATATTATGTCCAGTACAGTCAGGTTGTTATAGTCCATACGAGCGAATTGTAAGCAGAACAAGACGAAAAATAAAAGTGTTGTGGAGTCTAAAATTTTTTCATTTTCCCGAGCATGGAATTTTTCAATGGTTTTGTTTAATGTTATAATGCAAGAAGGGGAAGTGATTCCCCTCATGAGTTAATTGCGACGTTTCTTCTTGCCTGGAGAACGTCGTTTTTTGTTTTTTCACCCTTTAGGTCTTTGATGTTCTTAATTAATGTCGTAATCCCTACGAGAATTCCGACCAACCAAGCTGTATCCCTAAGGATGAATTCAACCATTTCCATGCTCGTTAACACCTCCTTTCGATACTTTAATTATAGCATCTATATTTACGATCGTCAATATAAAAGATTGAATTTTTTCTTAATCAAAAAAGAGCACCCATTTGGATGCTTTATATTTGGTCATTAAATTTCATCTGAAGCTCTAAATTCTCTAAGTTCTTCCCTCCTATTGCGAATTTCAAGTGAGAGTCTATCTATTGATGTAACCGGTAAGCTTCTAATGTTTATTCCGTTAACAACAAACCTCATTAAAGAGTTGCGTGACACTTCATGTGATTTATCATTTTCATCCCAATAGTTTATCTGTTTGACGTAAGCACCAACCATATTCAGTAAACTTTTAGCTATAGGCGAGTGTCTTAAATCTCCTTCTCCTCCTCTCCCTGGTGCCTTTAATAGGATTTCATGCATTTTACTATGATCATTATTCCATCCCTCAATCCAATTCCTATTGATTGCTTCATCTTCAAAAATTTGTTCGTGCTCAGGTAAGACTCTATAGTTATTGGGTATAGTAACCCACAAAGCACTTACTCTATTATTCTCGAACAAATGAATAAACTCATTTTCATTCACTTCTCTATCTGTATCTAAAGTATTGAAGACTGAATTATAAGTATTTTCAAAAGCCTCATTTAACATCAATCTAATCCTGGTCATAGTGAGATCTTTTTTTAGGTTATTTGCAGGATAATCTCTGTTTTGGACTAAAAATCTTTTCTCTCGTAAATCAAGTGCCATTATTGTATTTATATACGGAGCCACATCAGGTGTGTATATGTTTTTCTCATCATCGACAGAACTTACATCCGATGCAAATTCTTCACTAAAACAAAATGTTATAACATGATCATCGTAGTCAATTTCACTTGTAATGCAATATTCAAATCCGTGTTCGCCTGGCAGCTTGGCCATACTAGCTAAATACTCATGTAAAGCCCCCCCATTCTCTGTTAAATCATTTGCATATGTAAGTTGATAAACTCTAAACTCCATCTTCATGAAAAAAGACCCACCTCTCTTAAGATGAGTCCATTATAATATATTTTTAGGAAATTCTGCAAATTTTATTTAAAATGACAAAACTTCTTCTGCATCAATCCATGTCTCGATTCCGCTACTTAATAATACTTTAACTTCAGTACCATAATCCCCTGCAAGAATCCCCGTTATTACTCCAGTTTGTCCGTTCAAGTGTTCACTACTAGATGAAAGAATCTCAACAGTATCATTAACCGCCATAACATTTCCTCCTTTTGTAAATACCTCAAAAGTGCTCTTGTTCATTTTAAACGCCCCTTACTCGAATATCAATAACTTTTTTTGTCATAAATTAGCATTACCTTTCAACTTATATAACATACGCCATCTTACAAAGCTAAACAGAATAGGCTGTGATCTGCTCTATTTTTCATTTTTAAACGAGATCGCTCAATGTTTTTCTGCACAGTTCCTTTTTTGATCCCCAATAACTGTGCGATCTCTTCGAATGACATGTGTTGAACAGCATGCATCATGAATATGTCTTTTTCTCTTTCTGTGAGAACGGAAAGGGCGTCAGCGATTCTTTCCTTATCCCAATCGCTTACCTCTTCCTCAGCTTCCTGAACGATTGCATATTCTTCCGGCAGTGCATCAATTAAACGCGGATCAGCAAGAATCGTCCTTTGATATGCATCTCTTCTGTCAGCACCTCGGCGGGCGCCGGGCTGTCTTCCGTTCTGCAGCCATTCGAGAGTGAATTCAATATCACTGATCATACTGCCAATTATCTTCTTATCGTTCTTTTGTTCAGCTGTCATTTCAACTCCCGGTGTTTCCGAGAATGACCGGTACATCTTTCTTGCTTCTTTTAACGCTCTTTTATATTCAATGATTAAATCTTGCACTTTTCATCATTCCTTTAAGTCAAAATGAATATGTATCGTTCCAATTATTACTTTTTTGTTCAGCAATATATTGGCGTCTAGATACCTCTGAAACTTTTAAGTTGAAAGTTTTGACCAAGAAGGATTTCAACTCATTATAGAGTTCTTCTCTGCCGCAAAAGATATTTACAAGCTTTCCGTGTTTATAAGCGAATCCGTATTTCATCCTAAACTCCCCTTCTTCTTTCTGTGTTTAAATGGTCCGCTCTTGCCTCGTCTGAGTATTTGCTTGTTTAGGCCTTCATCGTCGCTAAAAACCTTACAGAACACTCCTAAGCGTTTTTATTAGGCTTTTTCATTACTATTTCATGCCGTCCTTTGTTCAAATAAAAAACGGACACCAATCAGAGCACAGTAATTTGTGCAATGATCAGTGTCCGCAGGCTTTCCGTCTTGGACTATAAATTTTTTTTACTTTTTTAAAGTCTTACTATAACCAAATTTAATCATAAAGCTGATTAGGACTATAACTACTATGGCAATCGAAATATCTTTAATCATTGACAGGTTATTCTGAAAAAAACCAGATAACTTTGGATATTTCATTATTGTCATATAACTAATTAGACAAGCTATATAAATCAATGAAGTAGTAGTCATGTTTCTTTTTATTTTATCCATTTCTTTAATTTGCTTTATTCCTTTATCAAATGTAATTATGCCTTTGTCAGTTATAATTGGCTTAAACTCCAATTCTTCATCTTGTTTTGTTTTAATATCCCTCTTAAGATCTAATAAGTTGTTAGATATTTCGATTTTCTGATCTATAGAAAGAAAATTAGTTTCGGAAATATCTTTAATAAGAAGATCTAAAATATCATCAATGCTATACAAACTATGTTGTTTAACTTTATTTGATTTAGCATTGGCAGCGGATAGTGACTCCAAAAGAGGTAAAGAAGGATTTTCTCCCTCTGATATAAAATCTTTCAAAGTATTAATTATTTGATTATTAGCTCTGTTAACTCTTTTAATATAATCTTTTCTTCCAAAAAACTTTGTTAGGGAATTTACAATAAAAGTACTTACTATTGCAGTTATTAAACTAACAATCCAGGGATTCGTTATCCAATCCATTTTCAACAACCTTTTTAAAATAAATCATACTATATTATGAAAAAATTTCATAATATTTTCGTTTGTTCATTCAGAAAAGAAACCATCCATCCCCTTTACTTTTGGGTCACTTTGACGGATGTTATTTTTACAAATCACTGATATATTTTGCTTTTCATCCTTTCATCCCTCTATCCCAGGCAGGACAGAGATTATAAAGAACACAACCACAACTACCGTGCATATCAACCAACTATTCATTTTATCCCGTTTTGCGATGATTGTTTCATCACCAATCATCTTTAAATCATCTGAACGCGCTACAAGGACCGGTATATATTGTTTGGGAACTTTCAAATAATCTGCTGCCTGTTCGACGGTCATCGCTTCATCTTTCGTTGCTTTGACGACACGTTGTAATTTGACTTGTAATGGCATCAATTCAAAAACCCCTTTGCTGAATAATTACATTCGTTTTATTTCACCTTGAACCCTATTTCGTGATCGACTCGTGCAAAGCTGCCTTTTGATGTTTGGATGATTGTCTTTCCGTGCTCTGGGACATCCAATACATGCGCTGTTCCTTCAGTACCATCTAAAACGATGATACGGATTTTCCCAGGCTCCATACTTTGCTGAATACTTCCTTCATGATTTTTAATTTCTTTGGGGTTGTACACCTAG
The DNA here is from genome assembly GCF_000411595.1 of Paenibacillus lentimorbus NRRL B-30488. Classification (NCBI taxonomy): domain Bacteria; kingdom Bacillati; phylum Bacillota; class Bacilli; order Caryophanales; family Paenibacillaceae; genus Paenibacillus; species Paenibacillus lentimorbus. The sequence goes on from NZ_ANAT01000036.1 coordinate 33,442, forward strand.
ACTCCTCCTGTGCTATGATAGAAGTACCAATTCGATTCATAAGCACTGAGGCATAAGCTTCGGTGTTTTTTTATATCCTTAGTACGGATTTTCCCAGCCGCTCATTGTGAATGCTGGAGACGGCTTTAGTTCCTCTCGGTATATGATTGGATGTTTTTCGACATATGCTGCCAGTTCTTCCGGCGTCATCTTCCATTCCTTTACCGGTCCTGGTACGTAAGGATTGTTGTTGTTTTCTTGCATGTTGTTGACCTCCTGATTATTTGATTTAGGATCCATAGAAAAGCTACATGTCATGACACAATTTCAGTTATAATGACTTCCACCCGCGGCTCTTCACTGTAAAACTTACTGACCTTCAAATCGACTACCTGACTATCATCCTTGTATATCAGATGATTTAAAGCGTCTTTGACACCTTTTACATAGTTATCGACGTCCGGCTTTGTTACAGGGCGTAAAAGGCCTTTTTCAGCGCTCTCCTTTTTTCTCTTGGATCCGGATACAGCTTTCGGCATTGGCCTGAATACTCTGACTTCCATTGCGACAGGACCAGTAATAACCTGCTTCGGCCGATGCTGAGATGCAACCAGTGCCACATACTGCTTAAAATTTTTTGACTTTACAGGATCGCACATTCTAACCTTTCCGTTTTGAATGGATCCTCGCGGCCGTCCTTGGGCGATCGGCTCTCCGTAAACAATAAACTGAATAGAACTCAACAGCCTTTTACCTCCCGTCAATCTGTTCCCAATACTCGATCTGCTTTTCCTTGTAAGGTGCAGTCAGTAATATGACTGGCAGCGCAGCAACTGCTTTAAGCACTTCTCACCAGCTCCATTTGCCTTATTTTCTCCTCCAGGACCCTAATCGCCGGTGTGAGATCCTGTCCGCCTGTCTGTTCAGCCGGGCCGAACATATAAATCCCTCCGGATCCTTGAACGTTCGTTTTTAAGCTCATTCCCATTCTCCTAACCTATGATTTAATTGCATCCGGTCTCCCTTGATGATTACCGTATAATTACGGCACATCTGATGGATCCGAGATCCGAGCGCTTCGTCTATATCTAATAATGCTGCTGTATCTAATTCTGATGAAATCAGCAGGGGTTTGTGGTTCAGGTAGCGATAATTAACGACCGATTGGATCTGCTCAACCTGCCAATCTGTGGCCCGCGGTTCTCCCTTTACTGGTTTAAATAAATCGTCGATGAATAGAACGTCTGCTTTTCTCATTGCATCAAGCTTGGACTCTAGTTGATCAAAGTTGTCTCTTAAATTCCCCATCCCTTCGACGTAAGGGAAATACATGCAGTAAACAGATTTTTTCTTAATAAGGTTGTTCATGATTGCCGTTAATAGGTGCGTTTTTCCGCTGCCAGGCTGCCCAAGGAGGGCGATGCTGTTCGAACGTTCTCCTTTAACTTTTTGAAAATCCTTAAAGTACTCCATAGCGCACTCATATGCGTCTTTAATCATGGCAGGCTTGCCGTCTGTAATGAAATTGCCGAATAAGAGCATTTCAAATTCCTCCGTAATGCCGCTGGCTTCCATAAGCCGGGCGATCTTTTTCTGTTTCACACACTTACATTGCTTAGAATACGTGGTTTTCCACTCCGGGGCCTTATCCGGTAAGCACACTTTTCCTGCATGGTAATCCTCTTCCCTCACCATTTGATCAGCGTTAAGACTCTCCATTGTTTTTTGTTCTTTTCTCAGCTGCCGTTCAGTATCTTGGTGAACCCGATAAACAATGATTCCTTTGTCCTTGCAGTCAAGGCACTCATATTCATCCTTTTTTTCTGAGACGGCCTGTTCCGCTGAAAATTGGGCTGACCTGTCCCGTAGTTTTTTGAGAATGCCCGCCATTGCTATGTCCGTACTTTGTGTTTTGTGAGCTATCATGCTGTTTTTTCTCCTTTCTCTTCTGCGTAAACGGATTTGATAGGACTGCTTCAATGTAATTTAAACCAACCTTACTGCCCTTGTTCCTGAAAGCCTGTTTCATAGCCTCCATGACCTTCTCCTCGCCGTAATCTTCAACCATATAGCCAATTCGCTGAGCTTCAATTGGTCCGATAGTACGGGCGACTTTGTTCTCGAATAATTCAAAGACATTTTTCACTTTTTCATCAACTTCCTTTCTTTCTTCCGACACCTGGACAAGGTCCTTCTTCTTGTTGTAATTGCCAAGCTGTATGTAATCCGCGTAATTCAGAACTGTAACAATAAAGCCGCGTTTTTGCGGCAGCCTGTCCAGTTTTAAATACTCCTGCTTGACCATTCTGTCTAACGAGTATTTGATCTGATCGGATGACCAATTAAAACGCTTTGCTAATTCTACAAGCTTAATGATTGTCTGACCGAGTTCTAAATCCTGATCCGCTCTATACTCTGCCCGTTTGAATAAATGATCGTATATTGTCTCATCCCGTGAATCTTTAAATGGCAGGCGGGGTAAAATGACATATCCTAATCCTTGCGTATCCATATCGCTCACCTACTTCCTTTTACACACTGCTGTTAGAGCCTTAAAATCAATATCTGTTAATTCTAAAGACGGTTCATTTGTCTTCAGATAGTCCGTTACATACCGTGTATATAAGCCCTTCCTCATATCACGCCTTACTGTCTTAACCAGCCAGTAATAACAATGCGGAATCGGAACCTTAATTAAATCCTTTTCCATCAGCTGATCAGCTCCGAGAAATGAATGATACTGTTTAACTGATTTGTTGCACGGCAATATTTGCATCTCTCACACCGCTCCGGCTTTTCGCCGCCGTGTTTCACTTGCAGGATACGACCCATACGCTGCTCAATTTCTTCAAGCTCTACTTCCATTCGGCCCTTATCGATATTGATGACTGCCTTATCCGGCGGATCCTCTTTAGACACCCCCACGATAAGAGGTTCAAGCCACTCGTTACGCCCAGTCATACGCTTTTCCATTTCTGCGTAGAGCGCCATCTGTCCAATGTATCCGTATGCTTCGACAAACGAGCAATAGCCTATTTCCGGATTCCACACCTTTTCTCGAAGTGAACGGGTTGTTTTCAGATCTGCAAAACGGCTGCCGGCCGGGTTATACACGTCCAGCTTGCCTTTCCACGGAACGCCGAAAAGTTCAGCTGTTACGATAACTTCCTTTGCTCCTTGCAGAACGAACATACAGAGTTCGTCATGTTGAATCGCCTCAATCATCAGATCAGCTAACTGATATTGCTTGTACAGCTGGCCTTTTTGTGTAAAAAGTGATGGCGTGTTTCTCTTGAATTCATCAAATACCTGTTTCCCTTCAAGCCAGGCATGAACATATTGACCGAAGAGTAGAGCCTCTGAACCCGGCGGCACCCATTCACCGTTAATTTTGGCCATTGTTGCCGCCTCGCATTGCAGAAAGCTCTTATATTGAGAATTTGACATGTAATATCTATCAATCTCGTTAGAATAGTAATTCTCCTTGTTTAGCGCCGGAATCGTCCTCATCAGCAGGATCACCAGCCTTTTTCTTTTTTTCATCTGCCTTCTCAGCTTGCTCTTTTTGCTTTTTAAATTCTTCTTCAGCCTTTGACTTAGTCGCGCCTGTGGCCTTGATATTGAAGTAATCCTCTTTCTTTGCCATCCCATCACGAAGGGACGTGTAAATGCGTCCAATTTTCAAGAAATCTTGTTCAGTGAAAGCATCGATCGCATTGCCGATGTATTCCTGGATCATTTCTTTTGTAACGCCAAACTCTTTTTTGAAAAGAGATAAAGCGTTTCTGAGACGATCCTCCAAAGGTTCTTTATGACCGCTGATTAACGTTTGCTGACACATATCAACCGCAGCATCTACGATATCGCCTGGAATTACTCCAAGTATGCAGGCACGCAACCGCCGCGCGCCTTGATTAGCAACCATTTCATAAATATCCCTTGGATCATCAAGCTTTGTAATAGCACCGCGCGCTTTCCTTTCATGCTTAACCGTGAAAATCTTCGTTTGACGGGTATTCGTTTCGAGGTCCCAGGCATAAGCCATGACAGACGATTCTCCTGCCTTCTGTTCCAATTCCATAATCCCGTAATCAATGTTCCCCCAGTTCTGCGCCAACGCTTCAGCAAGACGTATAGACGGACCGGATACTTTTGAGCCGCCGCGTGGATATTCGTACACCGCATTCTCGGCCAACAGTCTCCGTTCACACGCTTTCTTAATCCGATCGAACGCCGCATATACATCCCGCGGGAATTTCTTAGCGATGACCATAGCAGCCTGTACCTCTTGAGCTTGACGGCTGACCATAGCTTCGGTAGTCACGTTGGTTGCCTGTTGAGGTGCGGGCATATAATCTGAGTAATCTACCTGAGACAATCCATTCATTTTGCTGCCACCTCTCTCAAATAAGCTTCTGTGCCGCGCCTCTGCCATTCTCGGTATGCGTCCATTGACGGAAAACTGAATACAGGACGGCCATACTTGTCAAATGTAATTGAACCGCCAACCTGACTTAAACGTTCCTGGTCGTCCGCCCGGTCGCTGAATGACACTGTAATTGATTTTGCCATTTATAAAACCTCCATTGTTTTCTATGAGGCGTTTTGATATAATTAGGTTCCAATCAATATTTCAAAACGCCTTACGAAGTCCACTTTGCCGAGTGGGCTTTTTTATTGCGCTGTTTGAAATTCAAAACCAAGCTGCTCCTTTAAGTACCGTTCAAGATTATCCCTCAAAATTACCTCGCCGCTGTCGATTACATAATCATCTGTTGGCGTTATGATGTCCCCAAAAAAATCCTTTTTCATTTCAGGTTCTGACGTTTTATCGTGCCAGTTGTTCAAAACCATTGGATTTTCAATGTTCATTGCGAGCACCTGCTTATTACAGTTAAATTAATACCTCGCTGCTGCATTTTCATAGCTACATCGTACAAACGGCCTTTGTTTGCTAACCGGTTAATATCCTCCGTCAAAACTTTTATGCTTCCGGCTAAGCTAATGGCTTCCTCGTAATCACCATCACGCAGGGCCTCACTTAGCATAATCGCCAATTCTTCTGCTGAATCCACTTTCCGTTTAGCAGCTTCTAAATCTGATTTAAGAAATTGATTGTTGTTCATATCGTAATTGCCTGCCTCTCCTCATGTTTTGCCATTGCTACTTGATCAACTAGCGCTTTTCTTGTCCACCTATCCGCTAGTTCTTGTATCTTTAAACCGTGTCCGCGGGCTAGTGAATAGATGAGTGTCTTATTTGCCGGGATAAGATCGAAAATCTGTTTAATATCACCCATTGGCAGTTCCCCTGCCCTCCTACCCGGCCTGTCACTTGCCAGCCAACGGGCAATGGGCGCAGCCGCTGTTGGGTGCAGACGGAAAAGATAATGCACGAGATCAATATGTTCATAGGCTTCACATACTTCAAACCACTTAATGCATAGTTCAGGAGTGAGTTTGCTAAAGCCATTTTCCACATCAGAAACATATCGTTGATCCTTTCCCCCAATTAAATTACCGATTTGATACTGTGCAAGGCCCGCCGATTTTCGGACACCACGCATAATCTGCGGTAAATTTCGCAAATTGTATGGGTTGTTCTCCATATGTTTGCCTCCTGATATATTCAGTTTTTTACTGAAAATTTAAGTAATGAAAATACTAACTTGCCTGTTGCTTTTTCAACTTGTTAATGATGTAGGCTTGTCCCTTTGGTGTAATCTTCATTGTGAGCCACGTTTTTGACTTTCCGCTTACTTCTCGAACTCCCTGTGCTACTTCAAAGTAACCGCGGTTCACATATTCTTGATAAGGCTCATTTTTGTTGGAGAAGATCATCTTCCAATCTCGTAATTTCTGAAACAACTGCCTCTCACCAATAACAATGCCTTGTTTTGATGCAAGTTTTGCAACCTCTCTGACAAGCAGGGACTTTTCAGACGCCATACACGATTCAGCAAAACTGACTAAAGGCTCCTGAATTCTCAATGTTTGTTCAAGTTGTTGCCGTTCTTCCTGTTCGGTGATCCATCGCTTTGCTCGGCTGACTGGATCATCAATCATATAAGATGGCTGCTTTAGTTTCTGAAGCTCATTTTCCATTCGGTTAAACTCCGAAATATACTTTTCCTTGAACAGCGCTGCCTTTGCACCTGTGTAACCAAAAACTAAGAACGTAAGACCATCACGCTTGATGAGATATTTTTTATAAGTGCGATTTCTATTGTCCTTATATTCAACCTCCCCAAAATTGTGGAGATTAAATTCTTTACTAGAATCAAGGTTTTTAATATCACGTAAAACATGATCATGACGCTTTCCGAATACCTCAGCAACAGTCAGGCTATCGGTTACAACTTGATCGCCTTCAATAAAAACAATTTGATTCATGCGGTTGCCCCCTTACGGAAATACTGGGTATTTTCCTCCACCCAACGGGTATTTCTTTCAATCCATTTAAAAAGCAGCTGTGTTGGAATTTTCTTGCCGAACTCATCATTTACCGGGAAATCAGGTCGCGACATGAGTTCAGACATTTTTGTTTGACCGCATCTGAGTACTTTCATCGCTTCTTCTCTGGTTAAGATGTGAGGAAGCTCATTCAACGCTCCCAGCCGCTCGACTAACATATCTGTTGCCCTATCAGCAATTTTTGCTGCAATTTGATCAATGAAGTTATCGTCGTATTGCATGGTAAACATATTTGGTACCTCCTATGCTGTGTTTGATTTTTGTTTCGAAACGACGACATTTTCTTCAAAAAAAAAGCGTCCAATCGACATCAAAGTTGTTAGCAATTCTCTTTGCTAGTTTTACTGAAGGATTTCTCTTTCCTAATTCAATGTTTGCGTAAGCACCTCTAGAGATACCAATTTCCTCAGCTGTTTCCTGTTGGCTTTTGTCTCCACGGATGTCTATCAACCATTTCCTCAATAGATTCACCCCCTATTTGCGTCGAAACGAATCATTTGTTTTTATGATATCGTCCATTAGAAACAATGTCAATAACTTTTTCGTCGTTTTGACACAAAACTTTATTTGTTTCATTTCGACACGTTATAATGTTTAATGAATGAGGTGAAATTATGTTTAAAGACCGGTTAATTCAACTCCGTAAAGGCAAGAAGTTAACACAAGAACAAATGGCTGAAAAGGTTGGCGTTCACAGGGGCACATATGCTAATTATGAAAGAGGCCATAGACAGCCAGACTATGAAACTTTAGTTAAAATAGCTGATTTCTTTGAAGTCTCTATAGATTACTTGTTAAGAGGTCAAGAGTACTACCAAGATAAAGCTAAAGAACTCCGTAAGCAGAATGATGTTCGTTTTGATAATGTCGAAGGACAGGAACGGATGACGGAGGATGAAAAAGATAAATATCTTGCAGATGCTCTAAGACGACTTGATGGAATTGAAAAAATGATTGCAGAGAATTTCAAAAACAAAAAGAGGAAAAGTAATTATTCTTTATTGTTTATTAAGTTATTTCTGTTTACTAATAAGATCGGAACTTGAACCGGAATACAAATGAACCCGATCCGAAAGGATAATTTCACCATGTTCCTAATCCCTTATGGTTCAAGGGTTTTCAATCTTATTCTCATCTGAAACTGATCCGGACTTGAACGGAATCTCATCAGTAAAAATCGAGTCGTTGAGAAAAGTCCTGTTTTTAAATTTTGATTAGCCCTTTTAGGGCTTTTCTTTAAACAAAACACCAGAACATAAGTTCTTTTCCAGAATACATTAAATCTCCTCCCCCTACTCATTAATTTCATTTGTATTTAAAACAACTCCTATACTTAATCTAAGAGGTGAAAGAATGTATACCAAAGAATTAATCAAGGGTAAAAAATGGTTAGCAGTTGGAGAAGGCCCTCGTGACCCAGTCACCGGCAAACGAAAGCAAATTCCGCGGCGAGGCAAAACAAAAAAAGAAGCCGAGCAAAGAGTCCGTGATGCAATTGCAGCTTTAAATGAAGATGGCATCGATGAATCAAGAGTGAAAAAGATAACTTTTGATCAAGTCGCAGCCGAATGGCTGGAAGAGTATATGTTAACAGGGAAGAAAAAGAACACTGTCCGAATCAGACGAGAAGAGATAAAAATATTAAATGCCTACATTGCCAAATCCATCATCAATAAAATAACCTTGAGACAGTATCAAAAAATACTTAACAAACTAGCAGAACAAGGGTATTCACGAAGCACTATGAATGGAGTACATACGACAGCAGGCATGATATTTAAGTATGCTGTTAAAGTAAAGTTTCTTAAAAGCAATCCTATTGCAGATGCTATAGTGCCTAAAAAAGAATAACCGTTGAAGAAATTGAAAATAACAACATAGCTGAAAAATACCTCGAAAAATCGGAGATCGAGGAATTTCTTTTAGCAGTTAAAAATCACGGTCTACACATGGATCTGGAACGATTTTATTTACTTGCTTTTTCAGGTATGCGATCCGGGGAGTTATGTGCCCTCAAATGGTCTGACATCAATTTCGAAACAAAAGAACTCCGGATAACTAAAACCATTTATTCAGAAAGTAATAACATGAGAGAGTATGAATTAACTCCACCCAAAACACCTGGGTCAATTCGAACAATTGCTATAGACGATCAAATTATAGCCATGCTGAAAGCATATAAAACGAAAGTGAAAAAGATGCATTTGCAATCACAAACAAAATTATCTGAGTACCATAATGAAAACTTTATTTTCGCAAGAGCAAACGGATACCCTTACCTGCCAAAAAGCATCATATATCGGATGGAAAGAATTCTAAAAAAAACATCCATAAAAAAACATGCGACTCCTCATATATTCAGACACTCACATATCAGTATGTTAGCTGAAGCAGGTGTCGATATTGCGACCGTGATGAAAAGAGTCGGCCACGATGATGTGAAAACAACAATGAAAATCTATACCCACGTTACAAATAAAATGAAAGAGGATGCCTCACAAAAAGTTCAGCAAACTTTCGGAAGCATCCTCGATCTCGGGATTTCATAAAGAAATGTTATTAAAATGTTATTTTTTAAGAAAAACGGGTGACTAACCCTCTTGAACCCTTGTCACATCAAGGG
>NZ_ANAT01000037.1:0-9629 GCF_000411595.1 Paenibacillus lentimorbus NRRL B-30488
AGATGCCGGGCGGCTTTTTTTAGGCTTGAAGCCATGAACTTCTTTTCGATTCAAACTGCTGAATGTCGTCCTCCAGCAGAAGCGTTAATGAAATTTCATCATAACCGTTAATCAGCATTTCCTTCCAGTGAGGATCGACTTCAAATGAAATCTCTTTTCCTTCACTGTCATGAATGAGCTGGTTTTCCAAATCAACCGTCATGTTAAGAGACTGATTTTCATATTGGCCGGCGAGTTTTTTCCACTGATCATACGGCATACGGATGGGAAGCATACCGTTTTTAAAACAGTTTTGATGAAAAATATCGGCAAATGACGGAGCAATGATGATTTTGAAGCCGTAATCATCCAGCGCCCAAGGAGCGTGCTCACGGGATGATCCGCAGCCGAAATTCTCTCCGGCAATTAATATGGACGCGCCTTCATAGACTTTGCGGTTTAATTCAAATTCAGGATCAGGCTCACCGTTCTCAAGGTATCTCCAATCAAAAAACGCGAATCTGCCGTATCCGGTTCTTTCAATTCTTTTCAAAAACTGTTTCGGAATAATCTGGTCCGTATCGACGTTGATCCGGTTTAAGACGGCCGCTTTTCCCGTATGCGTTTTTAAAGGTTCCATCTTTTCGCGCACTCCTTACACAACTGTTTTTCTTGATAAAACTTTCTTACATCGACGAAATGCCCGTGAATGGCCGCCATTGCCGCCATCGCCGGACTGACAAGGTGTGTTCTCGCGCCTTTTCCCTGTCTGCCTTCGAAGTTGCGGTTGGAAGTGGAAGCGCATCGTTCCCCTTCAGGCACGACATCATTATTCATACTGAGGCACATGCTGCAGCCTGATTCTCTCCATTCAAAGCCGGCCTCGAGAAACACGCGGTGCAGCCCTTCTTCCTCGGCCTGCTGTTTCACGCTTTGAGAACCCGGCACCACAATGGCTCTGACGCTGTCGGCGACTTTTCGGCCTTTGATCATATCCGCAGCCTGGCGAAGATCGGTCATCCGCGAATTTGTACAGGAGCCGATAAATACATGTTCGACTTTAATATCTTCAATTTTTTGATTCGGCGCGATTCCCATGTATTCGTACGCGCGGATGGCTTCTTTTTTACCGTCTTCAGAATCAATCGTTTCCGGCGCCGGTATTTGGGCATCGACCGGAAGAACCATACCGGGATTGACGCCCCATGTTACCATTGGAGAAATCTCGCTGCCGTCTAACACGATGGAATGATCGTATACGGCGCCCGGATCGGTTTTTAACGCTTTCCATTCTGCGGCGGCTTTTTCAAATTCCTCGCCTTTTGGCGCGTATTTACGGTTTTTACAGTATTCAATCGTCGTGTCATCTGGAGCGATCAGTCCCGCCCGTGCTCCCGCTTCTATTGACATATTGCAGACGGTCATGCGTTCGTCCATAGACATGTTTCTGAATACTTCCCCGGTGTATTCAATGACATATCCGGTACCGAATTTCACCCCGTATTTTCCGATGACCGACAAGATGACATCCTTCGCTGTCACTCCTTTTTGGAGCGTTCCGTCAACGCGGATTTCAAGGGTTTTCGGCCGTTGCTGCCATAATGTCTGTGTGGAAAGAACATGTTCCACCTCACTTGTGCCGATACCGAAGGCAAGCGCTCCGAACGCGCCGTGAGTCGATGTATGGCTGTCTCCGCAAACGATCGTTTTTCCCGGAAGTGTCAGACCAAGCTCAGGCCCGACTACATGAACGATCCCCTGGTCTGCGCTGTGAAGATCCGCAAGACGGACGCCGAACTCCTCGCAATTTCGTTCAAGCGCGGTTACTTGGCGCTTTGCGACTTCATCTTTAATGTCAAAACGGTTGACGGTCGGAATATTGTGGTCCATCGTCGCGAATGTGTTCTGCGGCCGTCTGACCTTTCTTCCCTTCTGCCTTAACCCTTCAAACGCCTGAGGAGACGTCACCTCATGAATGAGGTGCAGATCAATATAGAGAAGGTCGGGTTTTCCTTCACCGCTTTTTACAACATGCCGATCCCAAATCTTTTCGATGATTGTTCGAGGCATCATCTTTGTTTCCTCCCTCTACCTATGAACTAAGACCGCTTTCTTTAAAGCGTCATACTATAGATTTTGTATTCGAGCCGGCTAATGCGGCTTTTACTTTTTCAGTAATGTCATGCGTTCCGGCATATTGGCCGTCCCGGGCGATATCACGTGTACGGCTGCCGTCTGCAAGCACCTTTGCGACCGCTTTTTCCACCGCCTGCGCTTCGTTTTCAAGTCCGAAAGATGTTCTCAAAAGCATCGCCGCTGATAAAATCGCCGCAAACGGATTGGCCATCCCTTTACCGGCGATGTCAGGCGCAGATCCATGCACGGGTTCAAACAAGTGAAGACCTGAACTTGATAAACTGGCTGACGGCAGCATGCCGAGCGAGCCTGTCAGCATTGAGGCTTCATCGCTTAAAATATCGCCGAACATATTCTCAGTTACGATGACGTCAAACTGGCTCGGAGCGTAGATGAGCTGCATCGCGGCATTATCGACAAGCATATGTTCAAGCGTCACATCAGGAAATTCTTTTGCGATTTCATCTGCCGTTTCCCGCCACAGCCTGCTTGAAGAAAGCACATTTGCCTTATCAACGGACGTCACTTTTCCTTTTCTGCCGGCAGCCATCTTAAAAGCTTCTCTGACAACGCGTGCGATTTCTTCTTTCTTATAAAAAAGGGTATCGACCGCTTCCTTTTCTCCCGCTTCATTGACATACTGTCTGCTCGGTTCTCCGAAGTAGAGGCCGCCCGTCAGTTCCCTGACGATTACAAAGTCGACGCCGCTGATATATTCTTTTTTCAGCGGAGACGCCTCAGACAAGCTTTCAAATACGGTCACGGGACGCAGATTCGCAAACAGGCCGAGTTTTTTTCTGATGCCGAGCAGGCCTTTTTCCGGTCTGAGCTCCGGAGGATTTTGGTCCCATTTCGGTCCGCCGACTGCCCCGAGCAGGATGGCGTCGGATCTTTCACAAAGAGCCACCGTCTCCTCAGGAAGGGGGTTTTGATGGGCGTCAATGGCCGCTCCCCCGATCAGTCCGTTTTCAAATTCAAATTCATGTCCGAATTGTTCGGCAACGCTTTTCAATACATCTGCCGCTGATTCCGCCACTTCCGGTCCGATTCCGTCACCGGGAAGCAAAGCAATGCGTTTTTTCAAATCAAACGTTCTCCTTTCTATTACGAGCCGACCGCAGTCCGTCTCTTTAATCCGTCTAAATTGCAATCCAGCACCAACTGCCGGTTCACGGCGTTCAAATAAGCTTTAGCAGAAGCTTCCAGAACATCCTGCGCGATTCCCCGCCCTGATGTTTCTTTTCCGTTCACGGTCACTCTGACATAAACTTGAGCCAGCGCGTCTTCGCCTTTCCGGTTGGATTGGATGCGGTAGTCTGTCAGTTCAATATTTTTATCGATGCAGCGCCCGAGCGTATTATAAACGGCTTCTACGCTGCCCGCCCCCGTTGCCGCCTCTTGCATCAGCTGTTCGTTTTCCTGATTCTTCAAAGAGACTGTTGCAGTCGGCACCTGAGACGTCCCGTAATGCACTTGCAGAGACAGAAATTCATAGCCGATTTTTTTGTCCGTCACTTTTTCTTCTAAAATAAGAGAAATCAAGTCATCATCGGTGATTTCTTTTTCTTTTCGGTCAGTTCTTTAAACATCGTAAAAAATTTATTGATTTCCTCACTATCAAACTGGAATCCAAGCGCATTCAGGCGGTCTTTGAACGCATGGCGTCCGGAATGCTTTCCGAGTACGAGCGCATCAGCAGTCACGCCGACAAGTTCCGGTGAAATGATTTCATATGTTGATTTTTCTTTCAGGAAACCGTCTTGGTGAATGCCGGATTCATGTGCGAAAGCGTTATCTCCGACGATTGCTTTATTGCGGGGAACGGCCATGCCCGTCAGTTTGCTGACAAGATCACTCGTCCGCTTCAATTCATGAAGATTGAGAGATGAATCGGCTTGATGCGCGTCATTTCTGACATGAAGCGCAACGGCGATTTCCTCTAGCGCGGCGTTCCCGGCTCTTTCTCCTATGCCGTTAATGGCGCATTCAATTTGATCAGCGCCGTTCTCAATTGCCGAAAGTGAGTTGGCAACCGCCATTCCGAGATCATCGTGGCAATGGGCTGAGAGCTTTACCCGGCTGATATTCGGAACGTGTTCCTTCATATATTTAAAGATGTTTCCGTATTCAGCCGGCGTCAGGTAACCTACAGTGTCCGGCAGGTTGATGACGCTCGCGCCGGCATCAATCACTTCTTCTACGATTTCAGCCAGAAACGGAAGTTCGGTGCGGCATGCGTCTTCTGCCGACCATTGAACGATCGGAAAGCGTTCTTTTGCATACTTCACCATTTCAACCGCTTTTTTCTTAACCTCTTCCCGCGTCATTTTCAGCTTATGCTTCAGATGAATGTCAGAGGTGGCGATAAAGATGTGAATGCGCGGGCTGGTCCCGTCTTTCAGCGCTTCCCAGGCTGCGTCGATATCACCTTTGACAGATCGGGCAAGCCCTGTTACCGAACAATTTTTAATCGTTCTTGCGATTTCCTGCACGGCTAAAAAATCACCTCGGGATGAAGCGGGAAATCCCGCTTCAATAATGTCCACCCCGAGTCTTTCAAGCTGCTTGGCTATCGCCAGTTTCTCCCGGGAATTGAGGTTGACCCCGGGAGATTGTTCACCGTCACGAAGGGTCGTGTCGAAAACATTAATTTTGCGCAACGGAGACCACCGCTTCCTTCTTTTTGCCTTGTTTGACAAACGGCATCATTTCACGAAGCTGTCTGCCGACCTTTTCAATCTGATGCTCGTTTTCGCTTGCATTGATCGCATTGAAACGAGGACGGTTCACTTGGTTTTCCACGATCCATTCTTTTGCGAATGTACCGTTTTGAATATCCGTTAATACTTGTTTCATCGATTCTTTTACCTTTGCATCAACTACGCGCGGTCCTGATACAAAGTCTCCCCATTGAGCCGTATCGGAGATAGAGTATCTCATGCCGGCCAACCCTTCTTCATACATCAAGTCTACGATCAGCTTCAGTTCGTGCAGACACTCGAAGTATGCGAGTTCAGGCTGGTAGCCGGCTTCTGTCAGCGTTTCAAAACCCGCTTTGACAAGCGCCGTTAAACCTCCGCACAGAACAGCCTGCTCACCGAACAAATCTGTTTCCGTTTCTTCCTTAAATGTTGTTTCAAGAACCCCCGCACGCGCTCCGCCGATTCCTTTTGCATAAGCAAGAGCCGTATCTTTCGCTTCGCCTGATACATCCTGGTAGATGGCAAACAATGCCGGTACGCCCGCGCCTTGTTCATATGTTCTTCTGACAAGGTGTCCAGGTCCTTTAGGGGCGACAAGGAATACATCCACATCAGCAGGAGGCACGATCTGATGGAAATGGACGTTAAATCCGTGTGCGAATACCAATGACTTGCCCGCCGTCAATTCATCTTTGATTTCAGCTTCATATACTTTTTGCTGCTGCTCATCCGGAAGAAGAACCATAATGATATCAGCCTGGGCAGCCGCTTCTCTTACCGAAAAGACTTGATGACCGTCTTCTTGGGCCTGTGTAAATGATTTACCTTGTCTGACGCCGACAATGACATCAATTCCGCTTTCTTTTAAGTTCAGCGCGTGTGCATGACCTTGTGAACCGTAACCGATAATCGCTACTTTTTTACCTGCCAATACGTTCTCTTTGATATCACCGTTATAATATACTTTTACCATTTTAATCTCTCCCTTTTTTGTGTTATACAATTGAAATTGTTTTATTGGATGACGCCTTCTGCTGGGTTCCCCTCGCAAAAGCCGTTGTGCCCGTTCTCGCGATTTCTTTAATTCCGTAAGGTTTGAGAAGCTCTATGAGCGCTTCGATTTTATTAGATTCGCCGGTAACCTGAACGACGATGCTGTCTCTTGAGACATCAACGACGGAAGCTCTGAACGGCTCAATGATTCCATTGATTTCCGTTCTGGCCGACGGTGCGGAAACAACTTTGATTAATGCCAGCTCACGCTGTACAATCGATTGGTTTGTAATATCCGTCACTTTCAGGACGTCAATTTGTTTGTTAAGCTGCTTTGTCAGCTGCTCTACGTCATTTTCGCCTTCCACATGGACGACAAATGTAATCCTTGAAACACCGCTTGTTTCCGTGTGGCCTACAGTGATGCTTTCGATATTATAGTGTCTTTTTGTAAACAGGCCGGTGATCCGGTTTAATACTCCCGAGCGGTTGACCACCGTTAATGTGATAATGCGTTTCAAGGTTTCACCCCCACCATTTCATGAAGTCCTTTACCCGGCGCAATCATCGGGAATACTTTCTCGCTTTTGGCGACCCGGACGTCAATAACGGCCGGTTCTTTTGATGAAAGCGCCTTTTTAAGCTCTTCTTCCGCCTCTTCTTCCGATGAAATCCGGACGCCTTTAATGCCGTAGGCTTCTGACAATTTGACAAAGTCAGGCTGCGCCGGGAATTTGGATTCAGAATAGCGTTCTTCATAGAAGATTTCCTGCCACTGTCTGACCATGCCCAGACATTCGTTGTTCAAGATAACCACTTTGACAGGAAGATTCAGCTGCCGGATGACATCTAATTCCTGAAGGGTCATCTGAAAACCGCCGTCTCCGAGGATGGCAACGACCGTGGCGTTACGATCGGCCAGCTGCGCACCGATAGCCGCCGGAAGGCCGAAGCCCATTGTGCCGAGTCCCCCCGAGGTCACCCACTTATCAGCCTTTCGGAAAGGATAAAACTGAGCCGCCCACATCTGGTGCTGGCCGACATCCGTCGCCACAATCGCCTCACCGTTTGTGAATTGGTGAATATACTCAATCAGCTTTTGGGGTTTCAAGCCCTCTTCTCTGTTGTCTGTATACCAAAGCGGATATTCTTCTTTCCATTCTGAAAGCTGCTGTTTCCATTCCTCTGTCTGTCCCTGTTTTCCGTTTTGTTTCAATAATTCCTGAAGGACGATTTTACTGTCGCCGACTACCGGAATCTGCGTTTCAATAATTTTTCCGATTTCAGCAGGATCAATATCGATATGCGCTACTTTGGCCGATTTTGCAAAATGCTTCAGATTTCCGGTCACGCGGTCATCGAACCGCGCTCCTATGCTGATCAGCAAGTCACAGTGATAAAGCGCCATATTCGCTGTGTATGTGCCGTGCATCCCCGCCATTCCCAGAAAAAGAGGATGGTCTGCCGGGAAACCGCCCAGACCGAGAAGCGTGTGCGCTACCGGAATTTGCTGCTGTTCGGCATAATTTTTTAAATCTTCTGAAGCTTTACCGTGCAAAACACCCGCTCCGGCTAAAATAACCGGCTTTTTCGCACTGCTGACAGCTTCCACGAGCTTTCGGATCTGCAGATAGTTAGGCTCTTTTACCGGCTGATAACCCGGAAGATTGATCTCGTGATCATATCTGAATTCTCCTTCAAATGCCGCGACATCCTTCGGTATATCAATTAATACCGGGCCCGGTCTTCCCGTCGTGGCAATATGGAACGCCTCTTTAATCACACGAGGGAGATCTTCCGGACGGCGGACTTGGTAGCTGTGTTTCGTAATCGGCATCGTAATTCCTAAAATGTCGGCTTCCTGGAAAGCGTCGCTGCCGATGACCGAAGTGGCCACCTGACCGGTAAACACTACGAGCGGCAGTGAATCAATCATCGCATCCGCAAGACCGGTAACTAAATTTGTCGCTCCGGGTCCGGAGGTAGCAATCACAACCCCCGGCTTTCCGGAGACTCTCGCATACCCTTCTGCCGCATGAATCGCGCCTTGCTCGTGGCGGGGCAGGATGTGAACCAATCCTGATTGATACAGTTTATCGTAAATCGGAAGGACGGCTCCCCCCGGATAGCCGAAGATCATCTCGACATTTTCTTTCTTTAATGATTCAATCAGCATCAGAGCCCCGTTCATTGTTTTTGTACAATCGGCAGACAAAGAATCCGCCTGTACATTTGTGCCCATTTTCAGTTCCTCCTTTTCAATGTTCCCTTCTAAAATCCAATTCATAAAACGCAGCGCCGGCTGACGCAAATAAAAAAGCCTTCCCACCCACATTCAGCCAAGCATTTCATGCGATAGCCAAAAGGGGCGAAAAGGCTTTGCTCTCCGCGGTACCACCCTTGTTTACGGTCATATGCAGACCGTCTCATGGATAATGATTATCCGTTTTGATAACGAGTAAACATTGCGTTCACTCGGCCGAGTCCTACTCTTTACATTTCAGACCGGCACTCTGAGGGGAGTTCACTTTGATTTGTTTTACCGGCTCTCAGCGTTACCGGCTCTCTGTGAAAAACTTCAGCAAAGCTACTTATCCTCTTCTGCGCTTTTTATTATGGCAGCTCTTTTATTAAAAAGAACCTTCATTTGTTTGTTTTTCATTGTTTTATGATTTTTCTTTTTAGCGTGAATCATTTATTTATTTTTGTTTGAACTCATATTACGCCCGTTTGCAGACAGTGTCAACAGCATTTTTATAATTATTAGACAATTTAGATTAATCAATCTACTTTGTATACGCTTTCATTACTGGTACAAAGGGATCTGTAAATATTAAAAGTTTTTATCATTTTTTATTAATCTCTCAAGATTACATGAAATTTTTCCGTTCATATACGAATATGTCACATTTTATTACGCGATTTTTCTCTGTCCTTCCGGCATGCTTGTCAGATATTCCGTTCGATTGAACAGGCTCTTTATACAGACATACGCATACACTGTTCTTATCTCGTAAGAAATGAGTGATGTCATGAATAAGATGTTATCAGGCATGCAGGGCCTGCCTCCTGGATTTCCGCCTTTACCGGTCTTACCGCCGCAGTCTTATTATCCTCCGGCCCCGATGCATACAGCACCATATCAAGGCGGGCCTTCTTTTCAGCAGGGATTCCCGTCATCCGGATACGGACAGCAGACCCCGCAAAGCACACTGTCATTCGCCGGACAGCAATTCGTTCCGTACCCTTATACATCCGGGTACTACGGCCAAACCTTCAGTGACGTCGGCGGAAGCCTCGGCGCCGGGGCACATCTCGGCGCGCTCGGAGGCGGTTTCAGCGGCCATACCGGGGGCTTCAGCGCTCCGAGCGGATTCAGATGATACAAAAACCGGTCTCACACGGCCGGTTTCTTTTCATATTCACAGAGTATAACGGTCATTCCATTGATTCATTTCCTGCTCCGTATAGTAATCAGCCCTTGAAACCTCAACAATGATTAAACCGCATTGAGTGATTAAAAATTGTTTCAGTTCCTCAAACAGCTCGTCTTTTCCGCAAAAGATCGTTTCTATATTGTGATTTTTATATGCAAATGCGTACTTCAAAAGCTAATTCCTCCTGCTGTCTTTCTATCAATCATCGACAAAACATATGATAGAAATCAGATAATTTATCACTCAAGGGCGCCTTAAGTATCTTTATACATATATTTATTACGGTAAATATTACATTAAGTTTCATTTATATTAAAATTACTTTACAATTTTCATCAAATACGGAACTTTTGTTTGGTAAAATAAAATAAAATACAAAAAA
>NZ_ANAT01000038.1:0-610 GCF_000411595.1 Paenibacillus lentimorbus NRRL B-30488
CGGAGACAGGGGCTGTCTCTGACGAAGCGGATGCTGATTCGCTCGCTTATATCATTTATACGTCCGGTTCGACGGGAACACCGAAGGGAGTGGCTGTTGAACACCGTCAAGCCGCCGCCTTTTTATCAGGGATGCAAGGGCAGTTTCCGTTAACGGAAGAGGATATTATCGTGCTGAAATCATCCTTTTCATTCGACGCCTCCATCTGGCAATTGTTTTGGTGGACGATGTCAGGCGCCTCCGTGTATCTGCTTCCGGCCGGCTGGGAGAAAGATCCTGTGCGGATGATTGAAGCTTTTTCTTCTGAAAAGGTGACGACCGCGCATTTTATTCCGGCGATGGTCAACAGCTTTTTAGACGCGCTGGAAACAGAGCCTGCAGAAACAAGAACACGCCTCGGCAGAACACTGACATGCGTGTTTGCCGGAGGGGAAGCTCTTTCCCCGCTTACGGCTTCCCGGTTTGCCGATCTTCTGCCTGAGACCATGCTTATTCACGGCTACGGGCCGACAGAAGCGACGGTCGATGCGGCCTTTTACGTCTGTGACCGAAAACGGGACAGCGGACGGACGCGGCTTCCGATCGGAAAACCCGTTCCTGGTGCCCGTCT
>NZ_ANAT01000039.1:0-553 GCF_000411595.1 Paenibacillus lentimorbus NRRL B-30488
GTATGTATTAGATAGCGGGGGAACCATCCAGCCTGCGGGCGTGGCAGGAGAGCTGTACATCGCAGGGACAGGAGTGGCCCGCGGCTATCTGAACCGGCCTGAGCTGACGGAGGAGCGTTTTCTCGATGATCCGTTTTATCCGGGAGAACGCATGTATCAGACGGGTGATATCGCACGCTGGACAGAAGACGGCCTTGTCGAATGGCTCGGCCGTTCAGACGGACAAGTGAAAGTCCGCGGCTACCGGATTGAACCGGGGGAGATCGAAGCGGCGATCCGGCGCATCGACGGCATTCGTGAGGCGGCAGTCACCGCCCGGACCGAACACGGCGAAACCGCGCTTTACGCCTATATTGAAGGACGAAAAAGCGATGATGTGCGGGCGGAGCTTGCGGCACGCCTTCCGGCCTACATGATGCCGGCTCAGTTTATAGAGATGAGCGAATGGCCGGTCACGCCGAGCGGAAAGCTTGACCGCCGCGCGCTGCCGGCTCCCGGCGGAGCGGCAGACAGACAAGCGTACACCGCCCCGCGGAACGTCACTGAAATGAAG
>NZ_ANAT01000040.1:0-176935 GCF_000411595.1 Paenibacillus lentimorbus NRRL B-30488
CAATATTCAAAAGGACGGCGGTAAAGCTTCCGGCGACGATTCCGTTTGTGGTCAGCAGATTTAAGTAAGAAGGCAGGTGCTTAAACATATCGGGAACGACGGTTACACCGAGTCCCAATCCGACCGAACACGCAACGATCAGAAGGTTTTCCTGCTTTTTAAAGTCAATTTGACTGAGCATTTTAATGCCGTAGGAAATGACCATGCCGAACATGGCCACCATCGCGCCTCCCAGTACTGAAGACGGGATGATGGTCGTGAAGGCTGCGATTTTCGGAAAAAGGCCGAAGAGCATTAAAAGTGCGCCCGTGACACCGATGACTGCGTTTTTCTTAATCCCCGTCAGCTGCACGAGGCCGACGTTTTGGGAATAGGCCGTATACGGAAAAGCATTGAAAATGCCGCTGATGAACACCGCCAGACCTTCCGCGCGGTAGCCTTTTGCTAAATCACGTTCAGACAGGCGCCTGTTTGTCAGGTCACCGAGAGCGAAATAGACGCCGGTTGATTCAACAAGGCTGACAATGGCAACGATGGACATCGTAATAATCGGTGCCGCATGAAATGTCGGCGTCCCGAAATAAAACGGTTTAATCATTTGAATGGCGTCAGCATTCGCCACATTGTCAAATTGCACTTTTCCCATAAAATATGCGATGGCCGTCCCGATGACAATGCCGATTAAAATTGAAATGGATTTCAAAAATCCTTTTGTAAACCGATAAAGCAGCACGATAATGACGAGCACCGTAAATCCGAGGGCAAGGTTAGCCGGATCACCGAAATCCTTGCTGCCTTCCCCGCCGGCAATATGATTCATCGCGACCGGCATTAAGGTCATCCCGATAATCGTCACGACAGATCCGGTTACGACAGGCGGAAAAAAGGATACGAGCTTGCCGAAGAAAAACGACAGCAGAATGACAAGCAGCCCCGATGCCAAAATGCTTCCGTAAATGGCTGAAATTCCGTACTCCTTACCGATGGAAATAATCGGCGCTACCGCGGTGAACGTACAGCCGAGCACAACAGGCAAGCCGATGCCGAAACATTTATTCCTCCATACTTGAAGCAGCGTAGCCGCCCCGCACATAAAAATGTCAATTGATACGAGATATGTCAGCTGTTCTGCGTTCAGTCCCAATGCCGCTCCTACAATTAAAGGGACGACGACGGCGCCTGCATACATGGCAAGCACATGCTGGATACCGAGGGAAAGTGTTTTGGCATAGCCGTTTTTCATGAACGGACCTCCTGTACAAATGTCACTTTTCCGTCTTCAAGCGATTGAATTCTCGCCAGTGATTCGACCCGGCATCCTTTTTTCACCAGCTCGTCTCTTCCCGGCTGAAATGACTTTTCAATGACGATTCCGATCCCGCAAACCGCTGCGCCTGCTTGTTTTACGATGGACAAAAGTCCTTCTGCCGCCTGTCCGTTCGCTAAAAAGTCGTCAATGATTAACACGCGGTCTTCTTGCGAGAGATGATTTCCGGAGATTGCAATCTGACTTTCTGTTTTTTCGTGAAAGAATAGACGGACGCCGTCAGCAGATCATCCGTTAACGTGAGAGACTTCCTTTTTCTCGCAAAGATGACGGGAACGCCGAGTTCAAGACCGGCCATTACCGCAGGGGCAATGCCCGAAGATTCAATTGTGACGATTTTGGTTATCTCGTCTTTTTCAAAACGGCTCGCAAATTCCCGGCCGATCTGCTGCATGAGAACCGGATCAATTTGATGGTTTAAAAAAGAATCCACTTTCAGCACTTGATCAGAAAGAACGATTCCGTCTTCTGCTATTTTTCGTTTTAATGCTTCCACAATGATTACCCCCGCTTATAAAAAATAAAAAAAGCATTGCCCGCTCTCCAAAAAAAGAGCAAGCAATGCCGAATGATCTACACGTAACGGCCGAATAAAGCCGTCCCATTGCTCACTCATAGTCGGACATTTACGGTGACCGGTAGAAACTTGCGTGCCATATCCACGCGATTATATGAGTGTTCGTATGATATTAATCAAATTATAACAAGATACACTTCTTTTGCATAGTGAAATTTGAATATTTCCGAACTTTTACAAAGAATTAGTTTTCGATTATTCGTCTTTTTAGAATTTTTAGAAAAACGCCCGGTGTATGCCGGGCGTTTCGTTTATAAATATAAATTTGAATATTTGCCGACGAGATACTCAATGAGATATTGAACGTTCAATTCTTCTCCCGTTGCATCTTTTATGATATCAAGCGGCATTTTGCGTCTTCCGTGCTGATGAACCTTATCTGTCAGCCATTGTTTGATCGGCTCAAAGTCGCCCCGTTCTATTAATTGATCAAATTCAGGCAGATCCTCAAGCATGGTATGCTTCAGCTGTGCCGCATACATATATCCGAGCGCATAGGAAGGGAAATAGCCGAAATCGCCGCCCGCCCAATGTACGTCCTGCAAAATGCCTTTTGCGTCAGATGGCGGCGTAATGCCTAAATAATCATGATATTTTTGATTCCACAATGCCGGCAGTTCTTCCACTGTCACTTCATTGCTGAAAATTGCTTT
The DNA here is from genome assembly GCF_000411595.1 of Paenibacillus lentimorbus NRRL B-30488. Classification (NCBI taxonomy): domain Bacteria; kingdom Bacillati; phylum Bacillota; class Bacilli; order Caryophanales; family Paenibacillaceae; genus Paenibacillus; species Paenibacillus lentimorbus. The sequence goes on from NZ_ANAT01000040.1 coordinate 2,558, forward strand.
TTCAATTTCATAACGGATAATAATATGAAGCGGATATGTCAGCTCATCGGCTTCAATTCGGATAAAGGACGGTTTCGCCTCGTTTACGGCGCGTACAAAATCCTCTCTTTTTACATTTTGAAATTGATCAGGTGAAGCCTCAACCATTTTTTCATAATAGGCGGTCCAGAATTGTTGATTTCTGCCGATAAAGTTTTCATAAAATAACGATTGGGATTCATGAATTCCCATGGATGCACCGTCAGATAAGTTCGTTCCGCTCAGGGCTTCGTCAATATTCTGCTCGTAGATCGCATGCCCGCATTCATGAATCGTTCCGAAAATCGCCGTGCGGAAATCGTTTTCGTCATATCTGGTCGTCACCCGCACATCGCCGCGGTTGATCGTCGTCATAAACGGATGAACCGTTTCGTCCAGGCGGCCGCCGTCAAACTCATACCCAAGTTCTTTTAAGAAATACAAGGAGAGATCTCTTTGTTTTTCTTTCGGAAACGTTTTCGTTATAAAGGAAGTGTCCGGTTTATTTCCGGATGCCGTCACTTTTTTGACAAGCGGAATGATCGCTTCCTTCAATTCAGAAAACAGCTGATCCAGCACCTTTACCGTAACGCCCGGTTCGAAAATATCGAGCAATGCGTTGTATGGATGATCTTCATAGCCCCAATACGAAATAAACCGCTTATTAAAATCAATCAGCTTCTCAAGGTACGGAGCAAACATAGAGAAATCAGAGGCTGCCCTTGCCTCCTCCCAAGCCGTTTCCGCTTTCGATGTCAAAATGACATATTCTCTATACTCATCTTCAGGTATTTTTTATTATGATCATAATCTTTTTTTGCAAGTTCCGCAGCTTTCACTGTATCTTCAGAGAGCTCTTCTGCATGCGCGAGAAGGATGTCAATCAGCTCTTTCATCCGGTCGGATGTCTGGATTTGAAAAACGTCAGCCGACAGCTGCCCGATGCTTTCCGCCCGGTCATCAGAACCTTTTTTCGGGGCTCCCGTTCTTGAGTCCCAATGCATGAGCGCAATGGCTTCTTCATAGTGGGATACTCTTTTTAACAGATCAAAAAACTCTTTTTCATATGTATGTAAATCCATATCCGTTCCCCTCCCTTTTCACTATCAATTACAGGCTAATGGAACGCCGTAATAAAGTCAACTTCCCGGATTTAAAAAAGCCGCAGGATAAGATTCCTGCAGCTTTTGTTTTTATATGATTTTCGGTGTAACAGGCAAGACCTTTTTGACTTCGGCCAGGACCCGTTCACTTTCTCCGCCCGCATAAATGGATATGGTTCCGCTGTCCTGATTAGAACGGATGAGGCGGCCGATTCCCTGCCGGACTCTCAAAAGCATGTACGGCAGATCAACTTCCTCAAACGGATCTTTTTTCGCTCCGTTTCGCTTTGCGGTAAACACAGGATCATGAGGCGGATACGGCAATGCCCAAATGGTCACATTCCGGAGCGAGTCACCGGGAATGTCAAGACCTTCCCATAAGTGGACGGAACAAAGCACGGATTCTTCATCCCGCTGGAATTTTTCGACCAGACTGCTGATCTCCTCGTCGCCTTCGTAGTAAATCGGATACGGCAGCTCCCACGCGGCAGCCTGTTCTTTAAATTCCTTCATGTCTTCAAAGGAAGGGAAAAGAACGAGAGTGCGTCCTTCATTCTCCTTAATGGTTTCAATCGTTTCGGCTGTTTTCTGCTCAGACGTCATGTCACCGTGAAGCGCAACAGACATTTGCTCCTCGTAATCGTACGGAGATTCAACGGTAAATGATAAAGGTTCACGGATTCCGAGACTGTCAGCGATATAATCAAATGAACCGCCCTCAGAAAGAGTGGCCGATGAGAAGATATAAGGAATCTTTTTAGAAAAGACCTTTTCCCCCAAAACTTCGGCTACAGTTCTCGGCATAACGACAAACGTTGAGTCTGTATCCCGCGTTTCAAGCCAGCTGATGGCATCCTTTTGATACAGCGACAGCGAATATGCCATTTGTTCGACGTATTCTTCTACGACTGACAGCTCGTACTTATCGATCGTATACATTTCCGATTCAAATACGAGCGCCTCGCCGATTTTATCGAGCAGACGGCACAGTTCGTCAGCCGCACGCTTAACACGCTGGTCGTTTTGGATGTCCAATCGGTGAGAGCCGGCGATTTCCTTCGATTCCTCTGACAGCACATAGAAAAACTCATCGTTTGCGGCAAGGGCATCTTCAATCAGTTCGGCAAATTCCTCTCTGATGTCATTTTGAAGCAGACGCTCTAAAAACAGCTCAAGCGTCGACTGCTTCACACGATACGTTAACGCTTTTTGCGCGGCGAATTCCAGCAGATGTCCTTCATCAAACACGACGGCGCTGTGATCCGGCAAAAGCGGCAGCTGCCCTTCCCTTTTGCGTGATTCTTCCGTCCATACATGCTCCATGTAGAAATCATGGGAGCAAACAATCAGATCCGTTGATTTTCTGTAATGATCTCTTGAAAGTGTTAAACCGCATCTATGTCTCATATCACATGTTAAACAATCTTGGAAGGAATCATAGCTGACGCCTGCCCACTCTTCATTTGTCAAATCAGCGTACTGTTTGCGGTCGCCGTACGGATAAAAGCGCTGCATCGCTTGTGATTCGTGTACGAATGAAGGCAGCGACTCATAAAGATCCAGCCACTTTTCATCATCAGAACGCTGCATCGTTTTCTCAAGCTTTTTCAGACACAGATACTGCTCATGGGATTTGGACAGCCGTGTATCAATCTGCAGATCCAAATGTTCTGTCAGCTTGGAAATGTCGCCTTCTTTTTTGACAAGCTGTTCTATTAACGTTTCATCGGCGCATGCGATAATGGCCGGTTTACCCGTATATCTTGCATAGCTGATGGCAAACAGCAGATACACCAGCGTTTTCCCCGTACCGACTCCTGCCTCAGCGAACATGACCTTTTTCTCTTTAAAAGCCCGTTCAAGCTGAAACGCCATAAATACCTGCTCATCCCGAAGGTCAAAGCCTTTCTCGGGAAGGATATCGTAAAACACGTCACCAATCCAATTGTTCAATTCTTCGTAAAAATTCTTTTCTTTTGTTAAAGCAAAAGGCAAACGTGATGTTGTCACCCAACTCCAACCCCTAACTATTCGGCATTCAGACCATCTATAATATCATTTAACCCTTTTCACTACAACAAAAAAACTTGGCCACGCCAAGTTTTTGTCATTACTCATTTCCGGTTAATGATATGTGTACATAGGAACGGATGGTCTGTTGAATGTGTATGTTTTACCGCATTTTCAAGTTCTTCCTGTGCGTGTGTCATGGCGGAAGGACCGAACTCCGCTCCGGCTTCCTCCAGCCGGAAAGCAGTTGCGTCTAACGCCTTTTGTATTTTACTGAAGTGCTCGCTGTTCAGCATAAAATAAGATCACCTCTCAAATAGAAATAATCATCATTCTATGCCGATGCTTCACTTTCTATACATGCCATCCTGAATGATCCGCACCTGACCTGCACAAACTACAACAGATATTCGATCGAATATCCATCTTCACAAAATTATTCTATCCGGGAGTGATGGTTACATGAGTTATAAAGATCGATTAGATCAGCATTCTGAATTGTTTCATCACAATTGGACGCGGCCGAAACGCTCTAAATCGCAGGTGAACGGCCACACCGAAATGTCCCAGACCAACATTATTTTACGGAGCAACGCAAAAGCGCACCGCTGGTAATGGCAGAATAAAACGTAAAGATGCCGGAGAAGACGCTGTTTCAGGCGTCTTCTCTTTGTTACGGCTTTTTCCGCTGCGGCCGCACTTTAGCCCAGTACTGATAATAATCCGTTTTGATAAAACCGTTAAAGAGCTTCCGTTTTTTTGTTGCTTTTCTTCCGTAGACCTCTTCAAATTGTTCATTTGACGTTAACATGTAGACAGACCATGTATCAAGAGATTCAAATGCCCGGCCCATTTCTTTATACATCTGCTCGACTTCCTTTTTTTCGCCGAGCCGTTCGCCGTACGGAGGGTTTCCGACGATAACGCCGAATTCGAGTTTCGTCGTAAAATCCTGCACTCGCATCTGCTTGCATTCGATCAGGTCCCCAAGTCCCGCTTCTTCTGCATTTTCTTTGGCGATGTTTACCATCCGGTGATCTACGTCACTGGCAAAGATCTGCAGCGGCTGATCATAGTTCGCCTTTTCTTCCACTTCAAGGCGCGCCTTGTCCCATAGTTCTTTTCCGATCCATTCCCAGTCTTCTGAAGCAAAATCACGGTTAAAACCCGGAGCAATGTTTTGCCCGATTAAAGCGGCTTCGATGGCGATCGTGCCGGAACCGCAGAACGGATCGACGAACGGACGGTCAGGCGTCCAGTTGGTTAACAGAATTAACGCGGCAGCGAGCGTTTCTTTAATCGGAGCTCCGCCCTGATCAACCCTGTATCCCCGTTTGTGAAGGCCTGTTCCTGATGAATCCAGCGTAAGCACCGCTTTATCTTTTAAAAGGGAAATCTCTACCTTATACTCGGGTCCCGTTTCTTCAATCCATTCATTTTGTTTTCCTGATTGAAGTTTCAGCTTTTCCGCTATCGCCTTTTTGACGATCCGCTGGCAGTCGGGCACACTGGCAAGCACTGATTTCACGGACTTTCCGATAACGGGGAACTTTGCGTTTTCGGGAATGTACGCGCGCCAGTCAATCGCTTTTGTTTTTCAAACAGCTCATCAAACGTTTTTGCCTGAAACTCGGCGACCTGTACTTTAATGCGGTCAGCCGTCCGCAGCCATAAGTTAGCGCGGCAGATCGCAAGCGCATCTCCTTCAAAAATGACTTTTCCGTTGTCTACTTTGCATTCATAACCTAAATCACGCACTTCTTTGGCGACGATCGCTTCAATTCCCATCGGCGCCGTCGCTATTAGTGTGTACTTCTTCATCGTATCACCCTGTCTCTTTTAAGCTTTCGTTTCATTCAAGATAAAAGCTCCCCTTTAAAGGAGAGCTCTAATTTGTCATATCAATAATGTTTAACGTTCTGTAAGCCATGTTTTGTTCCGTCGTACTGCAATCGGCTCATCACCTCGTACTCAGGCGGCAATCATCTATCTACAGAAAGTATTCTGTCCTTCTATCTGTTCAGTTCCTTCAAGAAGGTTCCCCTACCAAAATTTGGGTTTCTCGCTCGAGGGGTTTACCGCGTTCCACTCTCACCATTTCTGATGAGACTTCGTCACTGTGGCACTTTCAAGGATACTCAGCCATATCCGGAGACGTAGGCTTTTTTCCTGCCGTCAGCCTATCAAGGCTGCCCTAGCTTATTTCTTCGCTAGGCACGAACACTACGGGCATCTCAGCACCGTGCGAGCATGGACTTTCCTCTACAGATTCAAAGATCTGCAGCGATTACCCGAACGTTAAGAACACTTGTTCATTATAAAGCAACTTGTCTCATTTGACAAGTGCATCTGCCTTATTCGTCATAAAGTTTGCTGCCGAATACATGTTTCTCAAGGTTGGACAGCCTTTTCAGAATGTCAAAGTTGGTCGTATTGGACTGCACCGGCTGTTTTTTGCTTGCTTCTTCAAGCTGTTTTTTCAGCTGCAGATTTTCCTGCTGCAGTTCTTCAATTTCTTGATGAAAGGTTTCATAATCCTTAATAATCATATCTAAAAATTTGTCAACGTCTTCTTGTCTGTAACCTCTAACGCCTGTTTTAAATTCTTTTTCCAAAATGTCTTTCGCAGAAAGCTTTACTTTATCAGCAAGCATCTTTTTCACCTCATATCGTGAATCATCATGTTATATTTTATTCAGAAACACGTCCCGTTGTCAAATATTCTCTGACGTGTTATGTAAAGAAATCTTCTTCTTCAACGGCGGCACGGAGATCATCCATCGTAATCGAATAAATCGGATATCCGTCGGTTTCACGGCGTTTTTCTGCCTGCTGCAGCATATATTTCGGCGACCCTTCCACCTCCGGATCATATAAAAGCAAAAGCGCATCTGACTTTTCAATAAAGAACGCGTTTTTCTGCCGGAATTGGAGAGGACTTTCGTACGGCCGATGCGTCAGGCTCTCCTCATAATCTGCCTGAGCAAGCACCGCTTCATACATTTCTTTATTCGGCTCCTTCCACTTTTCCTCCTGGCCGTAGAAAGGCGTGATAACGGCAACCTTTAATTCCGGATACTCTTCTCTGAGATCATACGCCGTTTCTGCCGCCCAAAGCTCAGTCCCCAGCTGTCCGGATATGAGAATCCATTCCAAGCCTTCGTCAATAAAGCTTCTGAGTCTGGTTTCTATCGCCTTTTTTATATAAACAAGCGCCCGGTCATCCTGTTTAAAAATCCCGAGTTCAAACGGCTTGTACCCCGTTACGGCTAATACTTTCAATTGATCACCTGCTTAAAAAATGGGGCTCCCCATCGGGCCCCATTTTGATTTGCTGATATCCTAACCGATCTTGCTTAAGCATTCAATACTAATGATCGCAGCAAGGGCTTCCGCACTGAAAATGCTGGTGAGTTGTCGGGTCAACATTTGAAAAAGTGTGCGGATAGTAATGAACGTGCTCAAAGTTGTGGTGATTTACGTTAGTTGTATGTTGCGGATGAATATGCGGCACAACCGTGTTAGAAAAGCAATGGTGTTCACAGCAATGAGTCGGATGGACAATCGGCGGCATCACGTTTGGTCTGCAACAATGATGATGAAACATGCTAAATCCCCTCTCCATTAACTTTTATTACACTGTTAGGTTATGAAGAAAAGAGGGTGCATGTTCTAATTCAATCACCCAATTTAAAAGTGCGTCAGCAAGCTGTCTTTAAAATTCGAAAATACAAACGCAATCAAAAAAACCACGACAAAGAACAAGTAAAAAACACCTTTATACATACCAACTCTCCCCTATAAATAACTAACGCTATTTTACAAGATGCGGCACCATTCTACAACAAAATCGATGCGGATTCAGAAAAAAATATTTTTGGCGAAACAGCTCGGCTTTTGCGCTTTCCCGGGCAATATTTTAAGAGGAATATTTCCTCTTGAGCCGGGCAATTCTTACATGGAGCTTCTCGGCTTCTTTTTCCGATATTTCCCCGTCTTCTGCCGCCTGCTGTGCGGCCTGCAGAGCTTTTTTGTAATCTTTTGCATGATGCTCAAAATAGATCGCCAGCTCAACCGCTGATTGGTGTCTGCATGTGTGAAGATCAGAGCCCGTCAGTTTCTCCCAAAGGGGCACGGCGTCTTGCCTGCGGTTTTGTTTTTTATAAAGCATCGCTAAGTCAAAAAGGGCCCGATCCGAATCTTCAAAGTCTTTGCCTTGCAGCGCTTCCAGCTGCGAAACGGCGCGATCGGTTTCTTTATGAGCGATAAACCATTTCGCCATGGCGTATGCTTCCTGACGTTCTGACGTCTGATCAGAAGATGCAAAAATCTTTTTTGACATATGGATGTAAAGAGCGATGAGGGAAAGCACATCTTGTTCATTATGCGAGAGCACTCCCTTTAAAAGAGCCGGGTCCTCCGCCTTTAAAAATTGAAAATACAGCATCGGCGCCAAATAACCAGGGGTGTCTTCGTCCCTTTTAAAAGCAAGCTCTTCATTTTCAACCGTCGAAAGCGATACACGCTCTAACTTATGTTTCCAAAGCCGTCTCGCCCCGTGCAGAAGATCAAAGTGCCCGAAGTCAGGAAGTTTCGGAAGCCTGTCCCGCAGCAATGTATGCCTGGTTTTTACCTGCGGCCAGTCAAAGGCTTTTCCGTTATACGTAACAAGGGACGTAATGTCAACCTCACTTAAAAAGCTTTTGTAAAGAGCCGTCTCGTTTCCCGGTTTAGGGAGCAGATGCTGTTTAACCGCGACACGGTCTTCATACACTCTTGCATGGCCGAGCAAAAAGATCATATTGCCTGCCCCGCCGCCGAGGCCGGTCGTTTCAGTATCAAAGAAGAACAGCTGGCTTTTTTCGTATCCTTCTGCTGATAAAGTATGTGTCAAACCGCCTTTATTCCATAATGCCATGACGTCATCAAGTTCACTGAAGCTGTACCGTCCGTGGCGGTGCGAAAGCGGATAGACGGTTTCGCGGATAAGACAGTATTCATCCTCAAAAAAGAAAGGCTTCACTCCGAATGCCTCCCATTCTTCTCTAAACGGGACTTGAATATCCGGGACCGAAAGTTGTGAAGCTGCCGGCTTTTTTTCAGCTTCCGGCACATTCAGGTGGTTTTTCATCCGCTTTAATTTATTTTTCAAGGACATCTTTCGTCCCCCTTTTCTTTTACACGTAATTCAAGAGCTTGAGTATCGCTTTCTTTGCATCTATTCCTTCTATTTCGGAGCCGATGCAGGAAGGACATCCGTCTTGACATGGACATTGTCTGATCAGGCGCTCAGCCCCTTCATTGATTTCATCAAATCGCTTATATACTTCATCGGCAAGTCCGATTCCGCCCGGATAATGATCATACAGAAAGATTGTCGGAAGTCCCGTATGTGCGGCTTTGATTTGCGGCACGACATGCACGTCATTTCGGTCGCACATGACGTATACAGGCACGATATGCTGCAGGACGTGGGCAATGCCTATAAGCAGCTGTTCAAGCGTTTTTTCGCCGATCTCCGAATCCGTTTCTTTTAATTCAAGCCAGGCTGCACTGGTATGCAGTTCTTCTTCAGGAAGATGAATCGGTCCTGATCCTATATTTTCAAATGTCGTCATTTTAATTTTTTAAATATTGTCGGAAGTGCGTTCACGGTGACGTCGCCGAAATGTAAGGCCGTTTTCTTTCTGCTGTCCGTTCTGTCAATGTCCAGCACTTTCAGCTGCACCGCTAAATTGGCATCTGTATAATATTCGACATCGACCTTTCGCACGTACGCTTTTTTATGATCCCAATCAAGCTTTTCAACCTGATACTGCACCCCTTCATGAAGATAAATCGCTTCGTCATGAAGAAGCGTCATCGCGCTGAAGCGGTCCATTTCTCCGATGATTTTTACATCAGCCGTCTCTGACCGGTCAACGATGACCACGTTTTCCTGTGACGCCGAACGGAGACTGATGTTGGAGGCGGGAAAAGATTCGCTCGCCCAGTGATAGCGTTCGCGGTTTTCGTGAAGCACCCCTTCTTCCTCTAAATACTCGAGAATGTCTCTCGCATCATTTTCTCCGAATGTTTCATCGGCTCTGAAAGGCAGCTCATACGCGGCGCATTTCAGGTGATCGACCAATATAATGAGATTATCGGGATTAATCCGTGCAGATTCAGGCGAGCGTTTAAAGAAATAATCAGGATGGCGCACAATATATTGGTCAATCGGATCAGAGTTCGCCACCATCACGATAAGCGCCTCACCCTGCCGCCGTCCGGCCCGGCCCGCCTGCTGCCATGCGCTCGCGACACTGCCCGGGTACCCCGTCATCACGCAGACCTGAAGCTGGCCGATATCAACGCCGAGCTCCAGCGCGTTTGTGCTGACAACGCCGAGAATGCTGCCGTCTCTTAACCCCCGCTCTATTTCTCTTCTTTCTTTCGGAAGATATCCGCCGCGATAGCCTCTGACAGACTTCGCGCCGATTTCTTTTTTTACGATCTCCTGAATGTGGCTTAAAATAATTTCAACCCGGACACGGCTTCTGGCAAAAACAATCGTCTGGATCTTATTTTTTAAAAAAGTTTTGGCAAGTTCGTTCACTTCCACGGTGGCGCTTTTTCGAATATGCAGCGGTTTATTTACAATCGGCGGATTGTAAAAAGCAAAGTGCTTTCTTCCTGCCGGGGCACCGTTGTCGTCAATCAGGCGCACAGATTTCCCCGTCAGCTGCTCCGCCAACTCCCTCGGATTGGCGATTGTGGCGGATGTGCAGATAAATGACGGCGTGCTTCCGTAAAAAGCGCAGATTCTCATTAAACGGCGGATGACGTTCGCCACATGGCTGCCGAATACGCCGCGGTACGTATGTAATTCATCAATGACGATATATTTCAGGTTTTCAAACAGACTCACCCATTTTGTATGGTGGGGAAGAATGGCTGAATGAAGCATATCGGGATTTGTGATCACAATATGCCCTGCCTTTCTGACTTTCTGCCTGATGGCCGGAGACGTATCGCCGTCATAGGTGAAGCTTTTAATGTCCATACCCGTCTCGTCTATGATTTCATTCAGCTCGCTTTTTTGATCCTGCGCGAGCGCCTTTGTCGGAAATAAATAAAGCGCGCGGCTTGAGGCATCTTCCGCGATAGACTGAAGAACCGGAAGATTATAGCAAAGTGTTTTTCCGGAGGCCGTCGGTGTGACGGCGACAATGCTTTCTCCGTTTTGAACCGTCTGAAAAGCGGAGTATTGATGTGTAAAAAGCCGCTCGATCCCCCTCTTTTCGAGAGCAGCCCGAATGTTCGGATCTACTTGCTCCGGCATCGGCATGGTTTTCGCCTCCCGCGGTTCCTCTTCATGCCAATGCACAATATTTTCATGATTTTTTAATTCCTGAATCAGTTCGCTCAGTGATTTTTTCTTCATCGTTCACACCTCTTTATGAGGTACAGTTTACCGAATATTTGTTTGCCTGGCTAGATGAAAATCCTGCACAAGAAAAAAAGCAGGGAATCAGCCCCTGCCTACTTCATTTTTATCGTAAAAAGCTCTGTTTGTCCTTTTTTCGCTTCATTTGCGCCTGCAAATTGCAAAGGTTCTGCGGCATCGCCATTCATAATCACCATAGGGATGACGGTGCTGCTTGCTTTTTCTTTTATTAAATCCAGCCGGCACGTTAAAAGCAGATCGCCTGTTTTCACTTTGTCTCCTTCTTTTACATGCGCTTCAAAGCCTTCGCCGTTCATATTGACGGTATCCAAACCGACATGTATCAAAAGTTCCGCTCCGGAAAGGGTGCGGATGCCGACAGCATGTTTTGTATGGAACAGCTGAATCACTTCTCCCTCAACCGGTGAAACAACGTCTCCGTTTGCAGGCTCGACGGCGATCCCGTCCCCCATCATTTTTTGTGAAAATACGGGATCCGGCACTGAAGCCAAATCCATCACCGCTCCGTCAGCCGGAGAAAAAATCACTTCCTCGGCCGGCTTTTTCCGGCTGTCTCCCAATCCGAATAATTTTTTCAGCAATGTGTTGTGCTCCCCTTCCTAAATGTGAATCCGTTACCAGTTTATTCTCCACTATTTAACCATACTTTCTTTTTCCTTCAATTCTTAACCATACGGCATAACATCGCATAGTCTGTTTGTAAAAAGGCGGTGGTCATATGGATCAATCACAAAACGATAAACTTGATCCGCAAAGAAATGAGGACATCATCAGCCATGCGATGGACCAATTTTTTCACTCAGGTCCCTTCGCAGAATTGATGCAGGGTTTTCAGCACCTTGTCAATTCGGCTTTTACTGAAGCGCAAGTGACGATTGACGTCAGAGAAGAGCCGACGGGCCTCGCGGTTGATATCGGCGTTCCCGAGACGTTCCGTGACGGGGATATGCTGGTGGAAACGAAAGGGTGCTACCTTCACGTTACAATCCGCTACGATCATAAACAGGCTCATTCATCCCATGTATCTTCAAGCATGACAAGAACCGTTGTCCTCCCGTATAAGGTAAATGAAGAAGATATGGAAACATCCTGGAATGAACAGACGCTTACCCTCTTTTTCCCCAAAAAATAAGCATGAATGATGAATATCATTCATGCTTTTTATTTGAAGATACTGGTGAAGCCTTTCACCAGCGATCCGACCTGATTTACGGCGCTTACCATCTGCCCCGTTGTATCCATCATTTTATTAAAGTCAAACTGTCCGTTCGTTTTTTAAACTGGGAGAGTATGCCTGAGAATTGGGAAGACTGCTGCTGATTCGGTCTGGGAACGGGGTAAGGATTCACAAACTCCGGCTGGCCCCCGGGCATGCCTGCCTGAGGAGGAGCGGGAGCATACGGCGGCTGTATATGACCGTATTCCTGATTCGGATAAAATTGCTGCGGGTACTGCCCTTGCTGATGATATGGCGGCTGCTGCAATGGCTGTATCTGCTGCGGATACGGCGGCTGTAATGGTTGTATCTGCTGCGGGTAGAAATATCCCGCCGGCTGCTGGTACATATTTTGATATGGCTGCGCTCTCCATTGCATATGACATTCCCCCTTGTCTCTCACTAAGTTTCTGCTATATATGTATGAATTCCGCCTTGGTTATGTGCTTTGGGTGATTCTGATTTTTGTCAAATGCTGTCGAAAGTCTTAATTTTTTAAAAACAGAAAAAAGTCGAATCGTTATGTTAACATAATCTCAACATACATGAGAGGGGATGCACCATTATGAACGTATCATACTTAAGAAAGCGTTTTGCTGAAGTGAAAAAATATGAAACAGATTGTGCAGATAAACTGATGGACTTTGCAAAATTTCTCTATATTCAAGGCCATCTCACCGCAACCGAATTTCGAAACAGTATGAAGGTTCTCGAAGCAAGTGGAGCAGAAAACCCGGCGTATGAATAACATACCCGACCCCTTTATATAAAAGAAGGCAGCCGTTTTCAGCTGCCTTCTTTTTCAATTTCATCCCTTAATATACGAAGCGTATATAAAACAGATTCAGTTAAATCCCTGTATCTTTTTTTATGAATATGATGAACATATGATTGGAGCATCAGCTCCCCGAAATTTTCTGTAACGGCCTGAATTTGTGCATGATGAACGTATTTCGGACGGTTTTCCTGAATAAACGCAAGCGCTGCTTCTGTCCAAAGCGCGCAAAGCCGGTCTCTTTTTTCAACATCGGGTTTAATCGTCTCAAAAAAATCATATGAACGGCCTGACTCTTTTCCATCCTGATACCTTTTTTCGGCTTCCAGAACCGCCTCTATCATTTGTTCTGTCAGCTCCAATAACGACTGTGTCTGCAAACGGACTCACCTCAGTACATATGGTACCAAAGTTTTTGCACAAAATCAGCTTATCCGGCAGGCTCTCGGCAAATCCTTTTTACGCCGGTCAGTCAAAAACAGGTCATCAATACAAACATGAAGCTCCCGCGCCTCTTCCTCAAGACGGGAAAGTTTCTCCTGCCTGATTTCTTCTGCTTCCGCCTGACAGGATCTGACTGCTTGAGTAAGCGTCTTTTCAGCAGCAAAAATCCGGGTTTCAATATCAGAAAGCAGACGGAGAATATCAGCCTTGCTCGTGTAAACAGACATTCATGTTCCTCCCTTTTATCACTTGCGTCTCTTTCAAATATAATTCTCGTTTTCATACCGCTCTCCTCTGCACATGACAAAACTAGAAGCAGTTCGGCAAACAAACAGAGATTATCCTAAAAGGCGTGCCTTTCGACAAAAAAAGTGCCGCAAACTTTGTATGAACCGGCACGTTAATGCAAACGATACAGTTGAGGAGGTGCCGTATGAAAACGAGACCGAAAAATGCAGGTAAACAGCAAAAAACCGAAGCAAAAACAACTGATACGCTTGATAAAAAATTAGGCGGCCCAAACCGCCCTTCCACGTAACACACCAGCAGCCCGAAACCCCATCGAACGGTTTCGGGCTTTTTCATTTCTTCAGCCACTCTTTAACCGCGAAGAGCGCATGGAGCTCCCGTCTTTTCTGGAAGTACCAGTCCGTCAGTTCAAGCTGTTTCGGCATTTTCTCCTGTAAGAAAGCCCCTTTTCTTAACCTTTTTTGAAACCAATCCGCCCTTTCGCCGTCTAATGAGTGGGCAACAATGGGATAGGTTGTCCTAAGCATGGGTGATGTTCTTTTTTTGATGCCGATCATTTTCTCCATATCAAAGCGTGAACCGGTATGAGGAACGGTATTAAGAAAACGGTAAAAAGAAGCGTGAAGATCAGGGCTGAACAGAAGGCGGGCCAGCTGTTTTCCGAGCGTAATTCTCTCTTCGGTTTTTGAAAACCGTTTGACGGAAATTCCGTATAAATGTCCGTCAAATGAAGGGAATATCACCGTATTAAAGTGAAACCAATCACTTAAATAAAAAGGAATCGTGCCAAAAACATTCTTTTTAAACGAAGGATTTTGTATAATAGGTGCTTGGATAGTGTTTTGTTCATTTATAATAAGAGCATACATGAGCCGTTCCGTATCTCCGTCACGCCAAAAGCGGAACCATTCTTCCTGCATAAAAGCCGAGACGCGGAAATGAGGAAGATGACGGAAAAGAGGTTCGCCGATTTGTTTTGACCACTGGTAGACCAGAAGCTGAGGATAGGCATCAGAAAAAATCAGCCAATTCGCCCTTTCATACGAAAGGAAAAACCAGTTTTTCTGACTGCTGTCAAGGCCCTCCTGATAAAGGACGCCTCTTAAATCAGTCATCGACCAGCCCGCATTGCGGGACACAAAGGATGCCAAAAGCGGCCACTTGATCTCTGGATGGCGGTCATAATATGCTTTATAGGCATTCGTCCGGGAAATATTATCGGCATTTTTATTTTCGTCTCTTTTTCGATCAGGCGAAGAATGGCGGTTACGGTCTGTCGTTTATGCACGTTCATTCACTTCCGTCACTATTAGTTTGATAAGGAGGATGGAAAAAGTGATTCGGTACCCGAATGGAAAAACTTTTCAGCCGAACAAAACGGTTTCATCCCAAAACAGCCAGAAACGGTCTCATTCATACAGTAATCGCGGCATGACCCTCGAAGACGACCTGAATGAAACGAATAAGTATTATCTGGCTAACCAAATTGCTGTCATTCACAAAAAGCCGACACCCGTCCAGATTGTAAACGTCCACTATCCGAAAAGAAGCGCCGCAGTCATTAAGGAAGCTTATTTTAAACAGTCTTCAACAACTGACTACAACGGCATTTATAAAGGACGCTACATTGATTTCGAGGCAAAAGAAACAAAAAACAAAACGGCATTTCCCCTGCAGAATTTTCATGATCATCAGATTGAGCATATGAAGCAGGTGGTCAGGCAAGACGGCATTTGTTTTGTTATTATATCCGCTTTCGGAAAGGTTTATTTCCTCGAAGCCGACAAGCTGTTTGTCTTTTGGGAGAGAAAGGAGAAGAACGGCAGAAAATCAATTCGCAAAGACGAATTAGAAGATGCTTCCTTTCCGATTTCCCTTGGATACTCACCGAGAATTGATTATATTAGTATTATTGAACAGCTTTATTTTTCGCAGGAACAGTAGACTGAGCGAAAGGTTGATAAACGAAAGGTTGAGATGTTATGTCAGATCAATTTACGAGCCGTGAAGAACGCCGTAAGGCAAGGCAGACGAAAAGCACTAAGCCCTCTTCACCGAAAAAAGGCAAGAAACAGCGTAAAGGCGGTTTATTCAAAAAGATTGTGCTGTCCTTGGTTATTCTGTTTGTCCTTGGCATAGTCGGCGGAGCCGCGGCATTTGCCGTTTTGGTTTCCGGCGCGCCGTCTTTGGATGAAGCCAAGCTGAAAACGCCTTACTCTTCAACGATTTACGATAAAAACGGAAAAGAAATCGCGGAAGTAGGCGGTGAAAAACGAACCTACGTCCCGATTAAGGATATACCCGATGTTGTGAAAGAAGCATTTATCGCAACTGAAGACGCCCGTTTTTATAAGCACCACGGTATAGACCCGATTCGGATCGGAGGCGCTTTGGTCGCCAACTTTACGGATGGGTTCGGTTCAGAGGGAGGAAGCACAATCACCCAGCAGGTTGTGAAAAACTCGCTTTTAACCCATCAGAAAACGATTAAACGGAAAGCACAGGAAGTGTGGCTTTCCCTGCAGCTGGAGCGCCATTATTCTAAAAATGAAATCTTAGAAATGTATTTAAACAGAATTTATTTCTCACCGCGCGCCTACGGCGTCGGAAAAGCGGCTGAAGAATTCTTCGGCGTAAAAGACTTAAGCAAGCTTACGGTTGAACAGGCGGCAACGCTTGCCGGAATGCCGCAAAGCCCGACCGGATATAACCCGGTTAAAAACCCGAAGGCTTCCGAAAAACGCCGAAACATCGTTCTCAGCTTAATGGAAAAACAAGGATTCATTTCAAATGCTGAATACCAAAAAGCGAAGAAAGTGTCCATGAAAGATGAAGGCGTCGTCAGCCAAAAGGAATACGATAAAAAGGATACAAATAAATACAGCGCTTTTGTCGAAGAAGTTATGAAAGAAATTGAGACAAAAGAAAAGAAAGACGTCGATATTTCAACTGACGGACTGAAAATTTATACGACTCTTGATACGAAAGCACAAGATTATCTTGATCAATTGATGAACGGCGACACAGCCGGCTTTACCGAAGGCATGCAGGGCGGCGTCACGCTCCTTGATACGACAAACGGAGAAATCCGCGCCATCGGAGCAGGACGGAACAGAACTACCGGGGGATTCAATTATGCAACACAAGGTAAAACCCAGCCCGGTTCAACGATAAAACCGATTCTTGATTACGGCCCGGTCATTGAAAATAAAAATGGTCGACGTATGAGCAGATTGACGATTCTGCATATACGTACTCTAACGGCACACCGATCCATGATTATGACAATAGATACAGAGGCCAGATATCAATGCGAGAGGCCCTCGCAGACTCACGTAATATCCCTGCTTTAAAAGCATTCCAAGCAGTTGGAAAGGATAATGCCGTGGACTTTGCAAACGACCTGGGATTAGGTTTAAACAAAGATCAAGTATATGAGCCCTATTCTATCGGCGGTTTTGGGGATGAAAATCGCGGTGTATCTACTATGACCATGGCAGGCGCCTACAGCGCTTTCGGAAATAACGGAACGTACAATGAACCGCATGCGGTCACATCGATTGAATTTAATGACGGCACTAAGCTTGATTTAACACCGAAACCGAAAAGTGCTATGAGCGATTACACGGCATTCATGATTACCGATATGCTCAAAACAGTCGTGCAGTCAGGAACAGGCAGACTGGCTCAAGTACCGAACGTGGAAGTCGCCGGTAAAACGGGTACGACTAACTTTACTAAAGAGGACATTCAAAAATATAATATTGCTCCAGGCGGAGTTCCGGACTCCTGGTTTGTCGGATACACCCCTCAATATACTGCGGCGGTTTGGACCGGAGTTGAGTCTGGCAACAAAGCAGGCAAGAAATCACTGTCTTCTGCAGACCAGCAAGTCGCAAAACGGATTTTCCAAAAGCTGATCTCATACGTTGATGACGGTAAAGGAAGCTTCAAGCAGCCTGACAGCGTCGTAAAAGAAACAGTTGAGAAAGGCTCGAATCCTGCCGCTTTAGCCGGACCGAATACGCCGGATGATAAAAAAGTGACGGAGTACTTCGTGAAAGGAACGCAGCCAACTGCCGTTTCTAAAACGTACAAGAAAGAAAAAGCCGATAAACCGACAGGATTGCAAGTGAAATACGACAAAGATAAAAAATCATTAACCTTAAGCTGGAATTATGACGGTGATGCAACATTCAATGTCAAACAATCCGTTGACGGCGGAAGCTACAGTGACATTCAAAACAGTTCGGCAAAAGAAGCCGTCGTCTCGGATGTCACGCCAGGCTCCACATACAGCTTCCAGGTGACAGCGGAAAACGATGACGGAAAAAGCGATACGGCATCAGCATCTTTCAAAGTCCCGAAAGATGAAGAAGACGATGCGGATAAAGATAAAGCGACTGACGATGAACAGAAGACTGATGAAGATAAAGATAAGGACAAGACGCAAACCGATGATTCAAACAAAGATGACAATCAGACAGATACGTCTGACGGATCGGATCAAACACCAACTGATGACCCGGATAAAAATCAGGATCAATCCGATAAGGATCAAACAGATAACAACAATCAGAATCAGCCCGGCAACGGGACCGATAACAACGGACAGCAAGATAACGGCTCTGATAATGATTCCGATTCCGGTTCAGACGGCTCAAATAAACCTGACAGCGGTCAAACGGATAAAAACCAAGACTCATCTTCAAATATCAACGGGCAGTCCAATTCGTCAACCATCCAGTCAAATCCCGCTCATTAGCGGACGAAATCCTTCACCCCAAACAGGTGAAGGATTTTTTTCATACAAAAAAACCTCCTTATAAGAAAAGGAGGTTTTTAACATTTGTTCATGGCTTCATATTTATGATATTGCTTCTTCATCTCCGTCATCAATTCATCCAGCTGAATAAACGAGTGAAATTGAGTCGGTTTTGTTAAAATAAACGCCATTCGCTCCGCCCAATTGATCGGTTCGGCGGGAAAATGCTTTGTTTCAAGCACAGTCCAGTCGAGTGATGTGACCCGCTCCCCTGCCGTCCAATGAAAAGCGGCAATCAGACAGGCTATTCCCTTCAGCATGTCATTTTGATCACATCTCGATTTTCTTGTTTGAAAAACGGGAAGCAGCGTTTCTTTCGTTTCATTCCAAATCTGAAACAGAAACGGGACATATTCGCCCCTTTCCCTCCATGGCTGCACTGTTGGCTGACCGCTGAAATCCATATACAGCGGATGTCGGCGCAGCGCCGCTTTGATCTCGAGGCTTTCCAAGTCCGTAAGGCTGCGCAGGTATGTTTCATAGTCTGCCAGAATGTCAATCGCCGTCACCGTTTCACCAGCCCTTTTTTGTCACGCTTCTGCCCTTCTCTGCATAGCGGAAGCAAAGGACATTCCGCACAGCGGGGAGATTGCGCTTTACAATGATACCGGCCGAAAAATATTAACCTGTGATGCGTAACAGACCAATCCTCTTTCGGCACTTTTTTCATTAATGTTTTCTCTACTTCCAAAACAGAGTCCTTCCACCGGCAGATACCGAGCCGTTTAGAGACCCGCTCCACATGAGTGTCTACTGCGATCGCAGGTACGCCGAAAGCAACAGACACGACCACATTTGCCGTTTTCCGTCCGACACCCGGCAGCTTCACAAGCTCATCCCGGTCTTTCGGCACTTCTCCGCCGTACTCTTCGATGATCATTTTGCTCAGCTTTTGAATATTTTTGGCTTTATTACGGTACAGACCGATTGATTTAATATCCTGCTGGAGTTCTTCCAGCGATACGGCAAGATAATCTTCGGGCCGTTTATATTTTTGAAATAGCGTTTTTGTCACTCTGTTGACGAGAGCGTCCGTACATTGCGCGGATAATGCGACTGCCACAACCAATTCGAAAGGATTTGAATGGACAAGTTCACATTCTGCGTGCGGAAACATATCGCCGATTTTTTCAAGACAATATTCAATCTGCTTTAAATTTAACACGTTTCTCCCCTTCTCATGTTATTGTTCCAGCCAATTGTAAAAAGGCACCTGCCTCGTATACTCTTTTTGCGGATCATTTTGTTTCGTTTGAACACGCCGGAATTTTTGGCTGTGCGCCTTCGCCTGCTCAACCGTTTTGAAGCCGTTCTTTTTCCATTCAAATAAAATCCGGTCAATATAGCGAAAACTGAGTTTCCCCGATAAAACGGCTTCTTTTAAGGCGTGTTTAATCAGAATCGCATCATGCTGATCCTGATCCTGCCATATGGCCAGCGTCTCGCATTCAAGCGGCGACAGCGGTCTTCCGAACTCTTCTTCAAAGATGGTATACAGGCTTTTTTGTTCTCTTTCTGACGTTCTTTCCTGCGTTTCATTTTGAGAATGCTGCATGTAATCATACAGCTTCGCCCATAACGGTTGCAGAGAATATTTTTCAAACTTTATGCCGTTATGGTCTTCACATTCTTCAATAAACAGAAAACCTTTTTGAATAAACATTCTCAGGCAGCTTGTACATTCTTCAGCAGAGATGGACATACCTGATTGAAGTTCAAACGGCGTCGGAAAATAAGAGCCCTTTTCCAAATGCATTTTAATCTTCAAAAGCAGGATCAATTCGGTTTCATTCAGCCCGAGCTGCCGGTAATGTGTCAGCAGCAGGTTGGGAATGCTTGAAATGCCGAGTTCCTGCATATCTATAAATTGCTGTTTTTTCATCCTTACACCTCTTACTGTAAAAGGTTATCTCCGGGAGCTTTCCCCTTTACTTAGAAAAAGTCTCCCTTGCAGGAGACTTCGTTTTTCATAACTATTACGGATACAGACGGTTCAGAAGTCTCGGGAACGGAATCGTTTCACGCACGTGAGGCGCTCCGCTGATCCAAGCCACTGTCCGCTCAAGTCCGAGGCCGAAGCCGGAGTGCGGAACAGAACCGTATTGTCTGAGTTCAGCATACCATTTGTAAGCATCTGAATCCAGACCGTGTTCTTTTAATCTTTCTTCCAATAAATCCATATCATGAACGCGTTCTGAACCGCCGATGATTTCCCCGTAGCCTTCCGGAGCGATTAAGTCGGCACATAACACGACATCGTCACGATCTTTGGCAGGCTGCATATAGAACGGTTTTAATGACGTCGGGTAATGAGTGATAAACACCGGTTTGTCATAGCTTTCTGCGATCGCTGTTTCATGCGGCGCACCGAAGTCATCTCCCCACTCAATATCGTCAAAGCCTTTTTCTTTCAGGAATTCGATCGCTTTATCGTACGTAATGCGCGGGAATGGCGCTTTGATTTGTTCAAGCTTCGATGTGTCTCTTCCCAATGTGTTCAGCTCGATCTTACAATGTTCCAGCACACTTTGTACGATGTATGCAACATAATTCTCCTGAACTTCAAGGTTTTCTTCAAATTCAACAAATGCCATTTCAGGCTCAATCATCCAGAATTCGATGAGATGGCGTTTCGTTTTCGATTTTTCCGCTCTGAACGTCGGTCCGAAAGAGAATACTTTTCCGAGCGCCATTGCAGCTGCTTCCATATACAGCTGGCCGCTTTGAGACAAGAAGGCGTCTTCATCAAAATATTTCGTCGCGAACAGCTCAGTCGTGCCTTCGGGAGCGCTTCCCGTCAAAATCGGCGGATCAACTTTCACGAAGCCTTCTTTGTTGAAAAATTCATAAGTCGCACGGATGATTTCGTTGCGGATTTTCATAATTGCATGCTGGCGTTTCGAACGGAGCCATAAATGTCTGTGATCCATTAAGAATTCCGTACCGTGTTCTTTAGGCGTAATCGGATAATCAGTCGCTTCGTGAATGACTTCAATGGATGTAACAGCAAGCTCATAGCCAAGCGGTGAACGCTCGTCCTCTTTCACAATTCCTTTTACATAAAGTGACGTTTCCTGCGTCACTGATTTCGCAATTTGGAAGATGTCTTCTTCTACTTCAGCTTTGACGACAACTCCCTGAATGAAGCCGGTACCGTCTCTCAGCTGTAAAAATGCGATTTTACCGCTTGAGCGTTTATTAGCGACCCAAGCTCCAATCGTTACTTCCTCGCCTGTGTGTTTATACACTTGGTTGATTGTTGTTTTCAAACTCTTTCCCTCCAGAACAAGAAAGACATTCAGGAATCTGCCTGAATCTCTTTTTTCATCACTTTATTATACCCGTTCTACTCTAACGGGGTCAATGCAAGTGAAAAGCGGCTTTAAAAGCCGCTTTTTCAGAATCAGCTGTGTTTTTCCGTAAAGCGGCGGATTCTCTTGACCGCTTCTTCTAAAAGATCGAGTGACGTTGCGTAAGATAAGCGGACGTTGTCCGGTGAACCGAAACCCGAGCCCGGCACGATGGCGACTTTTTCTTCTTCCAGAAGCGCCTTGACGTATTCATCGACATCTTTGAATCCGCAGTTTTCTGCGGCCGCTTTGGCGTTAGGGAACAAGTAAAACGCTCCTTCAGGTTTGACACAGGTGAATCCGGGAATCTCACTGATCTGAGCGTAAATGGTATTCAGTCTGTGCTCAAATGCCTGTCTCATCTCTTCCAGCGGCTCAGCCGGCCCGTTATAGGCCGCAATGGCGCCGTATTGAGCGATGGACGTCGGATTTGATGTGCTGTGGCTTGCAAGGCTCGTCATCGCTTTAATAATCGTCTCCGAACCCGCTGTATAGCCGATCCTCCAGCCCGTCATGCTGTGAGATTTCGAAACGCCGTTAATGATGATCGTCTGCTCTTTCAATTCACTTGAAAGCTGTGCGATTGAGACGTGTTTTTTTCCTCCGTATGTAAGCTTCTCATAAATCTCGTCAGAAACGATCAGAATGCCATGCTCCAGACACACTTTTCCGAGTTCCGCAAGCTCTTCTTTCGTATACATAACACCTGTCGGGTTGCTCGGTGAATTGATAATGAGCGCTTTTGTTTTCTCGGTGATAGCCTGCTTCAGCTGCTCCGGTGAAATTTTAAACTGATTGGATTCCAGCCCTTCTGCATAGACGGGACGCCCCCCTGCCAGTTTCACCTGCTCAGGATAGCTGACCCAGTAAGGAGTCGGTATAATCACTTCATCCCCTTCATCGAGAATGACCTGAAATAATGTATACAGAGCGTGTTTCGCTCCGGTGCAGACAATGATTTCTGACGGCTTATATTCAATCCCCTGATCGTTTTTGAATTTTTTTGCGATACTGTCTTTCAAGGCCGGCAGACCGCCTGAAGGCGTATATTTTGTGTGGCCTTCATTCATGGAACGCACCGCGGCATCTATAATGTGCTGAGGCGTATTAAAATCCGGTTCTCCTGCTCCGAGGCCGATGACATCATGGCCTTCTGCTTTCAGCTCTTTCGCTTTTGCAGTAATTGCAAGTGTTGCAGACGGTGTTAATGCGGATACTCTTTTTGCCAATTTCAACTTGAACTCCCCCTAATACGTCTCACGGTGTGATGTTTTTGAGAATCTTGCCGCTTGTAAAGTCCACATAGCTAAAGCTATACTGCCCGCTTTTGTTGATATAGGTCACTTCCCATAACGGAACATTGTTTTCTCTCGCCGGGTGAACGCCATTCAGCTTGGAAACAAGCCCTTCGTCCCGAACGATCTTGGCAGCCTTGCCGCTTGAAATGCCGTCACTGGCTTTTTTTGAGAGAATTTTTGCTTTTTTGTCGGCCGGAACCCATACATACATATCTTTTCCATGTTTATCCGTTCCGGTAACAACATAATATTTCTGTTTGCCGACAAAGGTCTCCACTTTCTCAGCATCTGTCAGATTCGTTTTTCTTTAGCGGCTGCGGCAGCTGTTTCGTGGCCTTCTTCTTTTTGAGCCATTGCAGATTTAAAAATGCTGGCCGAAAATAAAAGAACTGCTAAAAAAATAATACCAAATACGGCTGTAAATATTAACGCTTTTTTTCTCATCTTTTTCACCTATGTGCGATAAATGGTGAAGACCGCTTCATTTTGATTTTCTTCGTCGAGCGCAAGGCCGAACATCAGGTTGTCCCGTTTCAAAGTCCGGTTTAATGTATCGACGATTTTATATAAATCATCTGAATGCTCCACATTAATCGTTGACAGAATTTCAATTTTGCTTTCCATTTTTATACCCTCCATCGGTCGAACAAATTTTGTTAGTCATAACGGGATGCGCCCGCGGCATAATAAAATCACAAGGCGGCATGAACCCGCTTTTACTATAAAAACAATTCCTCATCCCACACCACGAAAGCCGCGTTTATGCGGCTTTTATTCCGTTTGGCTGACATAAGCCCCGAGTTCGGCATCCGTCAGCTCCAAAAGGGATGAAGTCGGGAGCGCTTCAAGAAACAGCCGTCCGTATCCCGCCGTCTTTACACGCTGATCTAAAAGAACGATCGTTCCCTTGTCTCCCGCCGTACGGAGCAGGCGCCCGATCCCCTGTCTGAACGTTAACACGGCCTCAGGCAGGGAAATCGTCTGAAACGGATTTTTCCCCTGCTTCTTGGCAAATTCGCATTTTGCGGCGTGAAGCGGATTATCAGGCGCCCTGAAAGGAAGTCTTGCGATCATGACGGTTGACAATTCATCCCCCGGAAAATCAACACCTTCCCAGAAATGATTTGTCCCGAGCAAAATCGCCCGGCTTGCCGTTTTAAAGGTTTTCATTAATTTACCGGGACTCCCGCCTGAAATACCTTGGGCGAGAAGCTGAATGCCTGAGATCTCCATACTGAGTTTCAGTTCCTGATACACTTTTTTCAGCATATCATGAGAGGTAAACAGGACAAGGATCTTCGGCTGTTTTCCCTTTGACATGATTTCTGCATACTTGGCAATATGCTCAATGACTTCCCGCTCCCCGTCATATTTAACGGATTTCATCTCTTTCGGAATGATGACGTTCATCTGATCATCGTAAGAAAAAGGAGACGGGATGCTTTTGGTGCGCGGATAAAAATCCGCAAGTCCGAGCCTTTCAATCATATATTGAAAAGACTGCTCCACCATTAAGGTCGCTGATGTGAGCACAACGCTTTTTTTGCGGGCAAAAAACTGGTCTGCCAGCATTTCACCGGGCTCCAAAGGCTGCGCATAGATGCTGACGGCATTTTTTGCGCCCTTCGCATCAATTTCAACCCAAACGGCTTCTTTCTCATCATTTTCAAACAGCAGCCTGCTGAACGTATCGCGATATTCTTTCAGCCCCCAGATACACTTTACATATTCGCCCGCTAAAAAAGCCGCTCCGCTTTTCATCTGATCAAGCTTTTGATGTAACAGTTTCTCCTGTACGGAAAACATGTCAAGCAGCTGATCCAGCATCGCACAAAGCCGCTCCGCTCCGTCCGTTATCATGTGAAACCCTTTATCCTGGCTTTTATGATTGAGACTATAGACGAGACGGTTCAGATCGTCTTTAGGTTTTCTTCGTTTGACAAAAGAATGCACTGAACTGAAAAATGCGTCGCTTTCCGATTGAATATGCTTCATCCACTCATCGGCGTCAAAAAAACTTTCCGCCGGCAGTTCATACGTATAAAACAGTTTTCTCATCCGCTTTAACAGTCCGTGTTCCTTTAAGGTCCCGATTCGGCTGAGCTTTGTGTGCAGTCCGATGTATGAAGCTCTCTTCCCCAGGTGCTCGCTGGCGGCGCGTTCGAAATGATGCGCTTCATCAATGATGACCGTTCCGCTTGCAGGCAGTTTTTCGTTTCACTGCTTTGATCTGAAAACAGCAAAGCATGGTTTGTGATAATCAGATCTGCGGCCTGCGCTTTTTCTTTAGCCCGTTCATAAAACCCGGCAGCCGAGTCCTTCCCTTTTTTCATAAAAGAATTCTCATCGTAAGCCATGCGCTCCCACAGCAATCTGCCGCCTGATGGAAGATTCAGCTCAGCGGCGTCGCCCGTTTCAGTCTCCGTCAGCCAGACGAGAAGCTGCGCTTTCGTCAAAACGGCATCATAGTTGTCATCTTCCTCATGCAGAATATGTTCAAACTTCGGCAGGCACAGATAATGTGATTTCCCTTTTAAAATAGCGGCTTTGACCGGCCAAGGAAACATACGCTCCAAAAGCGGAAGATCTTTAGACATGATCTGCTGCTGCAAAAGAGTAGAGTACGTGCTGATAATGACGGGAGTTTGTTCCGCTTTGGCAAATAAAACAGCCGGAACGAGATAACCGATCGTTTTTCCGATGCCGGGTGCCGCTTCAATCAGCGCATGCTCCCGATTGCGGAAGGCGCCAAGCACTTCATCCATCATCGAAAGCTGTCCTTTCCGCTTTTCATAGCGGGGGATGATGCCGGACAAGATCTGTTCTTTTTCTTCGTTCCACTTTTCAAGGTCAATGGCCGCATTCACCGGACGGGAAACCGGAATGTGATCGGGCTCTTTAATTGAAAAAGAGGCGTAGGGAATGCAGCTCTTTTCTTCCGCCGGCCTGTTTTCATGTATAAAGGAATCCAAAAGCAGCGTCAAATCGCTGATAAAATGCTGTGAAAGCCTTCTAAGCTGCTTTAACGTCGGTAAAGGCAAATGTTTCAGTTTATGTAAAATGTCTAAAAAGACCAGGCCCGTAACCTCCGCATCGCTGTCTGCGCGGTGAGGGCGGTCATGAACAATATTCAGCTCTGCGCACAACTCACCGAGCTTATATCCTTCAAACCCCGGGAAAACAATACGCGAAAGCTCAACCGTATCAAGCACTTCACAATCCGGCAGCTCATAGCCCGCTTCGCTCAGTTCATGCCGGACAAATCCGAGGTCGAAATGAATATTGTGGGCAACAAAATACGCGCCGTCAAGCAGATGAAAAATCTCCTCTGCGACCGCTTCAAACGGCAGTTCATTTTCAACCATTCCGGACGAAATTCCGGTCAGCTGTTCAATAAACGGCGGGATGGCCTGATTCGGATTGATATATTTTGAAAACCGCTCAGTTATTTGTCCATTTTCAATGACAACCGCTGCGATTTGAATGATTTTATCGCCCTTTTTCGGCGAATTTCCTGTTGTTTCGACATCTATGACAACGAACCGTTGTTTGTTCATTAAAATGGACACCTCAATTCTTGCATACGAGAAAAGTGTAACACGTTTTGTTGAGAAATGGAGCGGAAAAACAGCTTTTGCCCCTAAATCTTAAAAGAAAACCCCCATGAAGGGGGCTCTTTTACAAAATCGTGTGTGCCGGCTCCTGGCCCAGCATCTGCTCGATTTTATTCTGATCATCCAGAACGGCCACCTTCGGCTGATGGCTTTTTGCTTCCTGATCAGACATCATTTGATAAGAAATAATAATGACTTTATCTCCTTCTTGGACGAGACGGGCGGCAGCTCCGTTTAAACAGATGACGCCGCTCCCCCGCTTACCGGGAATAATATACGTTTCAAGTCTCGCTCCGTTGTTATTATTCACAATCTGAACTTTTTCATTAGCGAGCATTCCGACGGCATCTAAAAGATCTTCATCAATCGTTATGCTGCCGACATAGTTTAAATTGGCTTCCGTCACGGTAGCGCGGTGCAGTTTTCCGGCCATCATAGTGCGGTACATATTATGATCTCTCCCATTCATCAATATCAATAATGATATTATCAATCAGTCTGGCTTTAGAAAATTGGACGGCGCAGGCCAGAATGACCTTGCCGTTTAATGTTTTAAGCGGAGTCAGCTCCGGATAAGCGTACAGTTCGGCATAATCAATGACGCCGCTTGTGTTTTCGATGATACCGGTGACGGTTTTTATAACGGTTTCCGGATTTCTTTCACCGTCTCTGATCAGTTCGGCACCTTGCTGCAATGCTTTATAGATCATCGGCGCTTCTTTGCGTTCCTGCTCAGTCAGATAGACGTTGCGAGAGCTTTTGGCAAGTCCGTCTTCTTCTCTGACCGTGTCCACTGCAACCAATTCGATATCCATAAAGAAATCCTCAATCAATCCGTCCACAACCGCTGCCTGCTGGGCATCTTTCAGGCCGAAGTAGGCGCGGGTCGGTTTAACGAGATTGAAAAACTTCGTCAGCACAGTGGCCACTCCGTCAAAATGGCCGACGCGGGAGGCGCCGCACAACACGTCAGTTCTCCTTTTCACTTGCACGGCAACATTTTGCTCGCCTTTATACATGTCACTTGGAGACGGCGTAAACAAAACATCTGCTCCCGCCTGTTCTGCAAGCCGGGCATCGCGCTTTAAATCTCGCGGATATGCTTCGTAATCCTCGCCCGGTCCGAATTGAGTCGGATTGACAAAGATGCTCATCACGACAATATCGTTTTCTTTGTTTGCTTTTTCAACCAGCGTCAGGTGTCCTTCATGAAGAAAACCCATTGTCGGGACGAATCCGATCGTCCGGCCTTCTGAGCGGTATTGTGCAATTAATTCTTTCAGCTGTTGAGTTTCTGTCAGTTGTTTCATCGCTTACTTTCCTCCGTACAAGCCTTGCAGCACAGTTTGGTTTATCTGAAAGGAATGCTTTTCTTCCGGGAAAACCCGTTCTTTCACATCACGGACATAATCGCTGAGGGCCGACTCAATCGTGCCGTCGATTTTGGCGTATTGCTTCACGAACTTCGGTGTTCTGTCCACGCCGTGGCCGACGATGTCATGATAGACAAGGACTTGGCCGTCCGCTTTTGAACCGGCTCCGATTCCGATGACGGGAATGGATACTTCTTCTATTATTTTAGCAGTCAGTTCAGCAGGCACACATTCAAGCACGAGCATCATCGCTCCCGCCTGCTCGCATTTGATGCTGTCTTCAATGAGCTTTTTCGCGCTTTGCTCATCTTTTCCCTGCACTTTATATCCGCCTAATACGCCGACAGACTGCGGTGTGAGGCCTAAATGGCTGACGACGGGAATTCCGCCGAGAGTCAGCGCGCGGATGGATTCGAAAACGCCGTCTCCGCCTTCCAGCTTTAACGCGTCCGCGCCGCTTTCCTGAATAATGGCCGCGGCGTTTTTCAATGTATCCTCTTTTGAAAGGTGGTAAGACATAAACGGCATGTCAGTTACGATAAACGTATTTTTCGCACCGCGTTTTACCGCTTTTGTATGGTGAATCATGTCACTGACCGTTACGCCGACGGTTGAATCGAGTCCGAGCACGACCATTCCGAGCGAATCCCCGACTAAAATCATGTCGACTCCCGCCTGTTCCGCAAGCTTTGCCTGCGGATAATCGTAAGCGGTCAGCATCACGATCGGCTCTCCGTTTTCCTTCATTTTCATGAAATCCAGTTTTGTTTTCATTCTGTTTCTCCTCCTCTAAACGGTGAGGAGATGAGCCGCCAATTCTTCGCAAGCAAAAAAGCCTTCTGTAAAATAAGAAGGATTCCCACTTGTTTAACGTTCGGCGAATGTCATCCCTCTGTCCCAGTCCTTTTTTGGATCAAGGCAGACTTTTCGTAATCTCTGTTCTGCTGATCAGGTGCAGTTCATTATGATACTGCCCATAGGAAGTATACCAAATTCACGAGGCTTGTACCAACTAAGATTAATTGAGCTCAATATCGGCAGAATAGATCTTCTTTATACCGTCTCTCGTTTCCAAAAGAAGAACTCCCTCATCATCAATGCCGAGCGATTTCCCGTAAAACGTTCCTTGCAGCGTTCTCGCTCTGAGCTCGTTCCCCAGTCCGACCGCATAGCTTTCCCATAGCAGCTTGATCGGTGTAAAGCCGTGGTTCAAGTAATCCTGATAGCGTTTTTCAAAAGTCAGCAGAATCTCTTGTATCAGACCCGCTCTGTCAATTTTTTCGCCGGCTTCCATGCTCAGGCTCGTCGCAATGTCCTGAAGCTCGCCGGGAAAATCGGTTTCCTGCTGGTTCACGTTGATGCCGATCCCGAGAATAACCGAACGGACACGGTCTTCTTCCGCCTGCAGCTCAGTTAAAATCCCGACGGCTTTTTTGCCGTGAATCATTAAATCATTCGGCCATTTAATGGCGGCCTGTACACCTGTAAAAGCCTCGATGGCCTGTACGACCGCAACGGCGGATAACAGGGTGAGCTGCGGCGTTTTTTGCAAAGGAACGTCGGGTCTCAGAATGAGGCTCATCCAAATCCCATTTTCCTCCTGTGAATGCCATACTCTGGCCATTCTTCCTCTGCCTGCCGTTTGTTTATCGGCGACTACGAGCGTCCCTTCCGGCGCGCCGTCATTGGCAAGTTCATGAGCGGTTTTTTGGGTGGACGGCAGGACGTCCCGGTAATGAAGCTGTTTGCCCAAAACCTCTGTTTTCAGCCCGAAACGGATTTCGGATTCACTGAGTTTCCCCGGTTTTTTAATGAGCCTGTACCCTTTTCGTCTGACCGCCTCAACCTCATAGCCCTCTTTGCGGAGCTCCTCTATATGTTTCCAAACGGCGGTTCTCGAGCAGCCGAGCGCGTCACTTATTTTCTGCCCGGAGATAAAGCCGTCACCCGCCTCAGAAAATAAATCAATTAATCGGGTTCTTAATGTTGATCCCATGATGCGAGCCACTCCTTTATGTCATGTTTTCGGTTAGGGAGCTTCCCTGCCAATACCGCTTCTTCAATCCGGCGAAGTTCTTCGGCCACCCATTTACCCGCGCGGCGGTTTCTGAGCTCCATCAGATCAGCGCCTGAAATGTCGAGGTCTCGAAGGCTTTTGATCGGCAGCTGCTCATACAGGCTCTGAACTTCTTTCAGCTTTTGTTCATCAATCGTCCTATGCTTTTTCAGCATCTCGATTTTAACGGCTGAAAACAGCGCCTCTCCCGCCCGGTACATCGCTTCTGCTTCCAGCTGCGCCGGATAAACGCTTATGATCTGCACCGCTTTTTTTATGACTTTTCCCGGCAGTTTCCATTGTTTTAAAAACGCCTCGGCACTTTTCGGACAAAGACCAAGAAACAATAACAGCGCTGCCCAGTGTTCTTCGCGTGCATCTAAAGAAGAAAACGGAAAGCCGCTTGCTTCAAGCATTTGCTGCTCATAACCGGAAAGGCCGGGCAGCTCTTGTATCAGACCTGTCTGCACCATCGTTCGAATCGCTTCTTGTGAGAAAGCGCCCTGCATCAGCTTTTCAAACTCGACGGTCTTTCGTTCTACTGATACATGTGCCATAAGCTCCCTGTCTTTTATGACGGCCTCTCTTGTATCTTTTTCTAAAAGAAAGCCGAGCTGACTCATAAAGCGGACGGCTCTCATCATCCGCAGAGCGTCTTCCCGAAAACGGTCTTCAGGGTTACCCACCGTACGGATCAGCTTTTGTCCGATATCATGTGCGCCTCCGAAATAATCAAGCAGCTCTCCTTCGGCAGACATCGCCATCGCATTAATCGTTAAGTCTCTCCGCTTTAAGTCTTCTGATAAAGAAGTAATGAACCGCACAGCTTCAGGGCGCCGGTAGTCCTTATATTCTGATTCGGCACGAAAAGTGGTGACTTCATAGGTTTCATCTTCCCACAGGACGATGACGGTGCCGTGCTCTTTTCCTACATCGACAGTCCGCTTAAAGAGGCGCTCCACCTCATTCGGCAAAGCGCTGGTTGCGATGTCCACATCACCTATTTTTCGTTTCATATAGCTGTCTCTGACGGCTCCCCCGACAAAGTACGCCTGATGGCCCGCCTTCATCAGATGATGAAGGATGGGGAGGGCTTTGACAAATTCCTGTTCCATAAGATCACTCCGGTCCTGCCAATTCGTCATAAATCCGTTCATACTGACTGACGATTCTTTGCGAAGAAAAGGCGGTCTCCACCATTTTCAGAGCATGATCAGTCAATCGTTTGCTGAGCTGTTTATCTTCTAAAACAGCAAGCGCTTTTTCAGATGCCGCCTGAATATCGCCGACTTCCACCAGAAAACCGCTTACTTGATCTTTAATCACTTCGGGGATGCCGCCGATATTTGTTCCGATGCACGGCACGCCGCAGGCCATCGCCTCAAGGAGGACGAGTCCGAAACTTTCTTTTTCAGACAGAAGAAGCTTAAGATCGCTGATGGAATACAGCTCTTCCACCCTGTCCTGATTTCCGAGGAGCAGCACTTGATCCTGCAGTCCGTATTTTTCGACAAGCTGCCAAGCGACGCACTTTTCCGGCCCGTCACCGACAAGCAGGAGCTTCGCCTTTGTGTTGGCTGCGATATTACGGAAAACGCGGATGACATCTTTAACACGTTTTACTTTTCTGAAGTTCGAAACATGGATGACGACCTTTTCATCCGGCAAAATACCATGTTTCTCTTTTATACTCTCTGTATTTTTCTTAAGATAAACACGTTCATCAATAAAGTTGTAGATGGTCTCAATTTTTTTATCCGGCTTAATTAAGTCATATGTTTCTCCGGCAAGCGCGGTTGATACCGCCGTCACTCTGTCGGACGCTTCGATGGCAAAACGGATTAAATCTTTTAATGACGGATCATATCCTAAAACGGTGATGTCCGTACCGTGAAGCGTCGTCACGATGCCGATGTCACGCTTGAGCATCTGCTTGGCGAGATAAGCGCATACCGCATGCGGCAGCGCATAATGCGCGTGAATGATATCAAGATTTTCCCTCGCGGCCACCTCGGCGATTTTGCTCGCCAGCGTAAGGTCATAAGGCGGATATTTAAATACCGCGTATTGGTTGACTTCCACCTCATGAAAATGAATATTCGGATGATATGTATTTAATCTGAACGGGATGCTTGATGTGATGAAATGAACCTGGTGCCCTTTTTCCGCAAGCAGCTTGCCGAGTTCCGTCGCAATAATACCCGAGCCTCCGACACTCGGGTAGCATGTAATCCCTATTTTTAATGGTCTCATTGTCCGCCCCCAAAAACATCATCATTCAAAACGGGAAGCTGTTTTGAAAAGAAGCCTTCAGCATACCCCGTCCCGGCTTCTTTGCCATACAGTCTTTCCCGCGCTTCCACCATTTCGATATAACCGTTGGTCAGCGGTGTGTTCACTGACTGCGCCGTAGGAATAAACTGGCTTTGATAGGCGTGCAGGCTTTCTTTTTTCAGATCGATGGTTTCCGTTATGTCGATTACAAAGTCCGGACGGTGAAACCCGTTGATCATATAATAGTATACGCGCTGAGCCTTATGAGCCGGCAGTTCCTGATGATCTCTGTATTTATGAATTCCCGCCGAGAACACCGCCTCTTCGACCAAA
The DNA here is from genome assembly GCF_000411595.1 of Paenibacillus lentimorbus NRRL B-30488. Classification (NCBI taxonomy): domain Bacteria; kingdom Bacillati; phylum Bacillota; class Bacilli; order Caryophanales; family Paenibacillaceae; genus Paenibacillus; species Paenibacillus lentimorbus. The sequence goes on from NZ_ANAT01000040.1 coordinate 34,943, forward strand.
GCCGCCGCATTGCCGTGGTCAGGATGGCGGTCTTTCGGATAAGGCATGAAAACGGTTTTCGGCCGGCAGGCTCTGATGACACTGACAATCCGGCGGATGCCGTCCTCACTTTTCAAAAGCCCGCGGTCGGGAAGCGTAAGCTGGATTCTCTCTTTTACGCCGAGAATTCGTGCCGCCTCTGCCGCTTCTTCTTTTCTTATCCCTACCGTTCCGTTAGATGATAGTTCGGCCTCGGTCAAATCGCATATCACCGCGGTTTTCCCTTGAGCCGTAAATTTTGCGATCGTGCCGCCCATACCGATCTCGACATCATCACTATGGGCGCCGAACGCCAGGATATCAACGTGTTCAGACATTCGGCTCTCCTCCGCGCACAAGATTGCGGAAATCAAATGCCCCGCCGTCCAGCGTCCGGACGAGGATTTCCGCTGTTCCCATATTTGTGGCGAGCGGGATCGCGTATACGTCACACAGCCGGATCAGCGCCGAGACATCCGGTTCGTGAGGCTGCGCAGTTAACGGATCGCGCAGAAAAATGACGAGATCCAGGGCGTTTGCCGCAATCAATGCGCCGATTTGCTGATCTCCGCCGAGCGGGCCGGATTGAAAACGTTCAACGGACAATCCGGTCGCTTCCTGGATTTTTAAGCCTGTCGTACCCGTCGCGTATAACTCATGATGGCTCAATATATCTTTATATGCGGTCGTAAACTGAACCATATCCTGCTTTTTTTTATCGTGAGCAATCAAAGCAATTTTCATTGATGTTCTCCCCCTTGCCGATTCAGTCGATAATATTTTCGAGTCCGTATACAAGCTGGTCGATTTTCATCACTTGCTCCACTGACAGCTTCACTCCTGACATAAAGGAAGCCCGGTTATAGGAGTCATGGCGCAGTTTCAGCGTCTGGCCGTCCATGCCGAACATGACTTCCTGGTGGGCGATAAGGCCCGGCAGACGCACGCTGTGAAGGCGGATGCCGTTTAATTCAGCACCGCGGGCGCCCGGCAGAATTTCTTTTTCATCAGGATGGCCCTGCTGCTTTTCTGTACGGACGCTTGAAATCATTTCCGCTGTTTTCAGCGCCGTTCCGCTCGGGGCATCCAGCTTTTGATCATGATGAAGCTCAATGATTTCTACATCTTCAAAATAGTTGGCGGCCATTTGTGAGAACTTCATCATCAGCACCGCGCCCAATGCAAAATTCGGAGCGATGATAGCGCCGATTCCTTTTTCTTCAGTCAAGCCTTGAAGCTCCTCTAAATCCGCTTCAGAAAATCCGGTCGTTCCCACAACGGGGCGTACGCCGTGTTCAAGAGCGGCTTTCGTATGTTTTTTGCCGATTTCAGGCGTTGTCAAATCGATCAGCACATCCGGTTTTGTTTCTTGGAAACATGCGCGGATATCCGTATAAATAAGTGCGTCTGAATCAGCTGACATCACTTCCCGCAATGTTTGCTGATCGTATGTATGGTCAATGGCGCCGACAAGCTCAAAATGAGGCGTGCGGACGGCAAGTTTTACGGCCTCCTGGCCCATTCTGCCTCTCGGTCCGGCAATGACGACTTTAATGGTTTCATTTGACATGGTTTCTCCTACTTTCCTTCTTCTTTTCTAGTCCAGCGGTCTTTATCACGTGTATTAAATTTATGCATGACGCGGTTATGAGCTTCCTCCAATGAAATATCAAGGGAGTTGGCGAGGCAGATCAGGACGAACAGCACATCGCCCATTTCCTCTTCCATGCTTTTCTCATTTTCCGTCGTTTTCTTCGGCTTTTCCCCATAATAATGGTTGACTTCTCTTGCAAGTTCGCCCAGTTCTTCCGTGAGACGGGCCATCATGGCAAGCGGGCTGAAATAGCCTTCTTTGAATTGGCCGATATATTCATCGACCTCAGCTTGTAAGTCTTTCATCGTTTTGTCACTCACTGTGCGAATACCTCCTGTCATCTCTTCCATGTTAGCTAATTCAAGTACATTTGACAAATGTTAAAAACGGCAGTTTGCTGTTTTCTTTTGTATCCACTATAATATTTACGCAATCTTATGGAAGGAAAAGGGGTTTGATGCAATGCTTGGAGAAATCAGAATCAAAAACATTTGCTTTATTTTAATCGGCGCCGCTGTTTTTTCATTCGGACTGGTTCACTTTAATATGCAGAACAATTTGGCGGAAGGCGGATTTACCGGCATTACGCTGCTTTTATATGCGTTATTCCACATCAGCCCTTCTATTTCCAACCTGGTATTAAACATTCCTATCTTTTTCATCGGCTGGCGTATGCTCGGCCGGACGATGTTTGTCTATACCCTGATCGGCACCGTCTCTCTTTCCGTTTTTCTGAGTGTTTTTCAGCGCTACGAAATTCATATGCCGCTGTCGCATGATTTAGCGCTGGCCGCCTTGTTCGCCGGTGTTTTTATCGGCGCGGGTCTCGGCATTATTTTTAAATACGGCGGCACGACGGGCGGGGTCGATATCATCGCCAGGCTGATCAACAAATTTTTCGGAATCCCGATGGGCCGGACGATGTTTGCCTTTGACGCCTGTGTCATTCTGCTTTCTTTGTTTACGTATCTTTCTTACAAGGAAGCGATGTACACGCTTGTAGCCGTTTTTGTCGCTGCGAGATTGATTGATTTTATACAGGAAGGCGGCTATGCCGCAAAAGGGGCAACGATTATTTCTTCGAAAAACGATTTGATCCAGCAAAAAATCATTGAAGAGATGGAGCGCGGCGTCACCGTTTTAAAAGGACAGGGATCATATACAAAAGAAGACAGGGACGTTCTTTACTGCGTCGTTCCGAAAAACGAAATTGTGCTTTTGAAAAGCGTCATCACTTCCGTTGACCCGCACGCCTTTGTTGCAGTAAGCGACGTCCATGATGTGCTCGGCGAAGGATTTACGCTTGATGAAAATAAAAATCCGATCAGACGATAATAAAAAGGCGGCTTTTGCCGCCTTTACTGTTCGTGTTTCCATTTGACAACCGGTGATTTTTTCTTTTTCAATCGGCGGGCGAATGCCGGACTGACATTGAGCGTCTGCTCGACGAAGCGCTGCGGCGTCAGTGCCAGCCATTGATTTAAGGAGACGTCTTCGAAACGGTCGCTTTTGAAGATTTCCAGAAAGCGAAGCACGGTGTCACCGGTATTCTGAACATAATGTCCCATTGCAAAAGGAACATATCCTACGTCACCCGCTTGATAGTTAAATGTCCGCGCTCTTCCCTCCGCCGCAAACACCGTCATTTTCGCTTCTCCTGAAAGATAATACTGCCACTCGTCCGTATTGGGATGCCAATGCAATTCTCTCATGCCTCCGGGTTCGACCTCCACAAGAGCTGCGGCAATCGTTTTTGACACCTTAAACGTTTTTGAATCGACAATCTTTACTCTTCCCCCGCCGGTAACAAGAGGCTCCTGCCGGGAAAGCTTGTAGCTGAACGGCTCCAAAACGGGGCCTTCCGGGGAAGAAACTGCTGCCCGCTCAATAGGGGGAGGCGGTTCCAGCTGGAACATGTAACGCTCTTTCTTGTGAATGTAAGCCAGCTCATAACCCGGAACACCGAAGTTCGCCTCCAGCACGCTGCGCGGGGTATGGGCAAACCAGTCCGTTACTGAAAAGGTGCTGTTTTCTGAAAAAGAGCCGTCATCAAAGACGAGCAAAAACTCACTTCCCTGCTCTAATCCTTGAATGGAATGAGGAATGCCGGAAGGAAAATACCACAGGTCCCCTTCACTTACGTTATCAATAAAATTCCGCCCATTTTGATCGACCGCAGTTAAACGTACTCCTCCGTTAATCACATATCCCCATTCGGCTTCTTTATGCCAATGAAGCTCCCGCACAGCTCCCGGTTTCAGCCTCATGTTCACCGCCGCGATGTTTTTGGATACCGGCAGTTCCCTGACCGTCACCTCTCTGGACCATCCGCCGTCTTCAAGCCTCATATGCGTATCAGAAAATGAGAATTTCAAGTTTTGAACCGTTCCTGAATCCGTTGAAGGCGGAACGAGCATGTCAGGATTCTGGAAGTCACGCGCGAGGTTTCGCGGTCCTTCGTCAGTCGCCCCTTTTCTGCCTCTGATCGGCTGCGGGAGGTGTTTTGAAGCCAATTGCTGGATGAGTTTTTTCACTGGCTTAGCTCCTTTACAGCAATTTGTGTTTATTTAGACTTAGGATACTCACGCTTTTTCTCTTTCTTTTTTTCCGCTCTGTATTTTCGGTAGCCGACATATGTCAGCGCAGTAATAATGATACCGCCTGTTGTCAGAATGACCCAGAGCAGCGAAGGGTCAGCGTCATCCCGCTCCACCTTGTCAAAAACCCGCTTTAAATCCTGCTGCAGGAGCGTCAGACGCTCAAGCTTTGTTCCTTTTGTCATCTGCTGAAACCCTTCCTGCTCAATCACCTCGATATGTTTCGCCACCGTATCAAGCTGGCCGGCCGACACATCCATTGTCAGGCTGGGATAAATTAAATCATATAATGATATAAATTCATTCCACTTTTCATTGAAATTTTCACTTCCGTTTCCGCTGACATCTTCTTTTAAGGCGCTGAATGTCGCCATAATCGGTCTTTCAAGCGAACCCCACAGCGGATCGGAGTGGTCTTCCATCGCATCCATTACCAACCTGAACTGGGCGGCTGCACGGATTTTTTCGGTATCTGAGGCGTCTGCCTGTTTCAGGACGCGCACTAAATCATTAAAGCCCAGAGTCACCTGCCTGACTTCGGCGCCGCTCAGTGAGTTTACGTGTGTCATTTTTTCTTAAAGTAGCCAAGCACTTGCAGAGCCTCATCATACTGCGAATGCCGCGTCATTTGGAAAACGGTATCCGAAAGGTCGTTCAGTTCCTTGAGACCGCCCTCATCTTCAGCTTTGGCAGTTGTGATGAAACACATAAGAGCAAGTAAAAGACAGATCGTCAGCTTTCGTTTCATAGAGGTCCCTCCCACTCCTTCTCTTTACAGAATATGAGGAGCGGGACAAGGTTAGACCAAGATTCTATCAGTGTAAGTCAAGCTTTATCCGTCTTTTGGAAATCACCAAATAGTATGCAAGGCCGAGTGAAAATATGCTCAGCCAGAATGTAGCATACCCGACCTCTTGCATATAGTCATTGAGCATTGAGTAGCGGGGCATCATGCCGAAAAGATAATCAATGACGTCATTATGAAGCGTCCAAACAGCGGCAACGGCAAGATGCCATAACCGGAACCGAAAATACGGGCTGTATAAAACGCCTTGAACGGCCATGGCAAAATGTGAAGCAATCAGCATGTACCCTTCCCAAGGCATCTGCCCCATTTTGACCAGCACAAAGACATTCATTCCGACCGCCCACAGCCCGTATTTTACAAGGGTTACAAGAGCCAGCGCTTCAAACAGCGGCGCGTTTCTTCCCATGAGAAATGCCAGAAGCACGAACAGGAAGAAAAACGTCGCCGTCGGGCTGTCAGGCACAAATATCAGAAATCGGAACGGCGTGTCCGCAAGCTGCGGCACATACCAATAATAGCCGTACACCGTACCGATAAAATTAACGGCAAGAACAAGCAGAAGCATGCCGCGCAACCCTAAAAGATAAGAAATCCACCTCATACCATCAACTCTCAGTCCGTAAAAAGTATGTATCATGCAAAAAAAAGCTGACATCCGGTCAGCTCTTTTCATAAAAGTATATCCTGCTGTTGTCTACTTCACAATACGTTATTTCGCTGTCGTTTCAGAAATGAACTTCGCCAGCTGATCAAGCTGTTTGTCATTCCCTTTAAAAATACCGGCTGGCATCTGCCCTTTCCCTTTGACGGCGATTTTTTTAATTTCTTCCGGGCTCAGCCCGTTATCGACCAGGGACGGACCGGCGCCTCCCCCTTGAAGATTATCCCCGTGACAGGAAATACAGCCTTGTTCTTTAAATACCTTATAACCGTCTGATTCAGTATCAATGGCGGCTTCTTTTTAATTTTCCCTTGCTCCTCCGCCTTCGCCCAGTCATGTGTCGCGACTGACTGCCACGTTAAAAAGACCGTAGCGCAAAGCGCCAAAAGCATCATCCCGACGGCAACCGGACGCTTCCACGGCCTTCTTTCAGACCCCCTGTCGAGAAACGGAGCCAAAAGCAGCGACCCGAAGGCAAGCCCCGGTATAATCATCGCTCCGATAACGGTGTAGCTCCCTGCGGCATATTCATATTTTAAAAGCTGGTATAAAAATAGAAAATACCAATCCGGCAGCGGAATATACCCTGTATCCGTCGGGTCCGCCACCCGTTCCAAAGGCGGCTCGTGCACAATCGTTAAAACGAGAAATCCGACGAGGAAAACGGCTCCGACCATCCATTCTTTCAGCAGGAAGTTCGGCCAAAACGCCTCTGTCTTTCCAGGATACTCTGAATAGTCTTTCGGTATATTCGGTTTTTTTTCAGCCGGTATCCTTGAATCTCCTACAAACTTCATTCCTTTCCCCCGGTGCATGTCATCCCCTCCCTTTTATATCAGATTTGTATTAAAGCGGTCCTGAAATTCCCTGCTTGCGGATCATGACAAAGTGGGCGCCCATGAGCGCAAACAAAGCGGCAGGGAGAAAAAATACGTGAATCGCAAAAAATCTCGTCAGCGTTTGGGCGCCGACAATATCGTGGTGGCCGGCAAGAAGAGTTTTCACCTGCGCTCCGATCAATGGCGTCGCCTCCGCAATCTGAAGACCTACCTTTGTCGCAAACAGCGCCTTCATATCCCACGGAAGCAGATACCCTGTAAAACCGAGACCGAGCATCACAAAAAAGATCAGAACACCGACGATCCAGTTCAATTCCCGAGGCTTTTTATAAGCTCCCTGAAAGAAAACCCGCAGCGTATGTAAAAACATCATCACGATGACTAAACTTGCGCCCCAATGGTGCATACCCCTTACAATCTGCCCGAAAGCGACTTCATTCTGCAAATAATACACAGATTCCCACGCGTTTTTATATCCGGCACATAATACATCGTTAAAAACATCCCGGAGAGCACTTGGATAACGGTTACAAAAAACGTCAAACCGCCGAAACAATAGACAAAAGCCGAGAAATGGTGAGCGGGATTTACATGTTCCGGCACTTCATGGTCGGCGATATCCCGCCACATCGGCGTAATATCGAGACGTTCATCCACCCAGTCATAAATTTTATTCAGCATGTCACCCTTCCCCCCTAGGCTTTGCTTTTCCAAGATACAAAAAGCCGTCCTTTACTTTTTGCTCATAACGGTCAAGAGGCGCGAGCGGCGGCGTGCCCGGAACGTTCGTGCCGTCTTTTTCATACAGACCGTAATGGCAGGGACAAAAGAATTTGTTCGGATTTTTAGGATCATTGTTCCAGTTTACGGTGCAACCCAAATGCTTGCAGATCGGAGAAAGCGCTATAATTTCATCCCCATGCTTGTAAACCCAGGCTGATCTGGATTCTTCCGATTCGTACCAGGCGTCGACTTGATGAATTTTAAAGTCAAACCGCTTCGGCTCCTTCGTCAGCTCATCCACACTGACAACCTGCACCATTTTTTGATCTCCCGTCGGTTTTAATACCGGATCCAGCGCAAAACGGACCATAGGCATAAGCGCACTGGCGGCCATAAATCCCCCCACGCCGGTGAGCGCATAGTTTAAAAATTGTCTTCTTGATATATCTTGTTTTCCTCCCATCTCTTCCCCCCCTAAAGATTGACCAAAAATTAACTAAAATAGAAAATAATTCTGAGATTTGACACCCTCATAATATATGAATCTTTCAGCAAGGTCAACAGAGGCAAAACGGGTGTTTTGTAGGATGCCTGGAGTTTTTAAGAATTGTTCCACTTCTGTAACAAAACGTTCAAAATTTCTCCGCACTTGTCATCCGCTATTTTTCTCTTTAAAGAGTCTTTCATATGTTCAAACGGGACGGCAGGTATGTATATGACATCAGACCCTATTTCAGAATCCTTCCATTTTTCGTCTGCCGTCAGGAACAAGGCGTGCCGGAAGTTGGTCATCACCTCTTCTTTGAGTTTTTGAAGCAGGGCGATTTGTGATTGGTCTATATCAACATATGTATAAGAGGGGAATAAATATACCCGTCCCTTCAATTGGCGCTCAAGCTCTTCAGAAAGCAATTGGGTGCTTTCCCCCTGTTCAACGGCCTCTTTTAAGCCTCCTGAAGACGTTATGGAAATTAACGGAATGACAGCGGTATCAATGTAATCCACAGATTGTAAATAGGCATCGGCATCAGCGGCCCTCCATCTCATGTCTCGTTCCTCCTCTTTACGCAACAAGCCTTGCATATTCTGCAAGGCTGTCATTTATGTGAGCTGATTCAATTGGCGGGAAAGCTTTTCAAATGTTTCTTTGTCGTGGCGGTCCAGCGCCTCGTCGATATCTTTAAGCAGCTTTTCCCGCTGGAAAGTGGAAATGGCATGTTCTAATATTTTTTCAGCCATCCCCTGATCCTGTTTATTTTCAAACAGGTCTTTCGGCAGATGCGGATTTGATTCAAGAACAGCGGCATATTCCGGTGAGCTGTAGGCCGAACGGAAATTCAGCTGGATAAATAAATCCTGCTGTTTATTTAACCGGATGTCGTGAAAAGATTTTTCCGCGTCCGTAGTCATGACATTTTCTTTGTAAAACCTAAACGGCACCTCATCAACGCAATGAGTAGACATGATAATGCCTCTCGGGCAAAATTCGGCTTGTTCTACAAAATGGACTTTTTCCATTAATGAATCATGACTCATTAAATAATTTAAAATCCAGACGCACTCCCGGCGTTTAAGCTGATAATGATTTAAAAACCAACGGATAAAATCCTTTTTTTCATTGACAGAAACAGGGGTCTGCATGTAATTCCCTCCTCTATCGATCGTATAATCTGACATCACTTATACATTCAGCAAGCATGGTCCAAAATCCTGCTTATCTTAAAAATTCATCCTCTATCCGTAAGATTGTTTCTTCAAGCTCTTCGTTTGTTCCATCCATTGAAAGCACTTGTTTTAAAAGCGGCAGCGCTTCTTTCTGGAGACCCTCTTCCAATAAGAAGTGAGCGTATTCATATAAGAAATCCCGATCATCCTGATAATGGAGATACGCAGCTTCGAAGCTTTTTTTCGCTTCAGCGTATTGCTCAAGGCCTGTATAGGCCCCCGCCAAATACCAATTGTATTTCGGATCTTCTTCCCCGTAGCCGCGGACCTCCTGAATCAGATCAATAATCTCTTCAAAGCTTTCTTCTTTATGATAGACGGCTAAAAGCGTATGGAGCGCTTCCACGTAACCCGGATCGAGCGCCAGCGCTTCCTGAAGAAGCTTTTTGCCTTCCTCTTCGCTGCCGAGCTTTAACGCCATTTTCGCCGCATAGAGAAAAAGCTCTTTATTGTATTCATCGTAAGTAATACCTTCTTTAGCGGTTTTAATGCATCTTCATACATGCCTTCTGCCTCGTAGCTTTTTGCAAGCGGCATATAAAGTGATGAATAGGAAGGATCGAGCCCTTTTAAATCAGACAGCTGCTTGATGGCTGTTTTGACCATTCCCGCTTGATAGGCTGTGAACCCGTACCCGAAAATCGTATTCGGTTCTGTATGTTCTGCCGCCGCTTTTTCATACCATGAAATCGCTTCCTCAAATTCACCCGCCGCGCTCAATGACTCAGCCAGCCTCTGATGAACATTTACGCCGCCGATTTCGTGCCGTTCTTTTGCCGTCTCTTCATAGTAAGGAACGGCTTTTGCGTATGATCCCTGAGTGAAGTATAATTCCCCCAGAGCGAAATCAATAACTGGTTCATCTTGTAACATCGCTTTCGCCTGTAACAGCTTTTGCTCACTTACTTCAAATAAGCCCTGCATCTGATACAGATCAGCCATTAAAAGAAGGCTTTCCGCGTAAGACGGATCTTCCGGAGAAATCGTCTCCAGCACCTCAAGAGCTTTTTCTTCTTCATCAATATCTATTAACAATTCGGCGTAAAAATTCGTCAGCTCAGACTCATCCGGATAAAGGTCATGCAGATCACTGATCAGCGCTAACGCTTTTTCGGCGTTTCCCCATTCATAGTAGAGCTGGGCTGCAATGGCTTTGTCTTCGTCATGAAGCTCTGTTTCAGCTTTTGAAAGCGCTTTGAGTCCCTTTTCGGTTTCACCTGCTTCAACTAATTTTATGGCTTCTTGAATCAATGTATTCAAATCAGACCGGTCCTTTCTTTTCCTATACCTCATCAACCAAATGAAAAGGGTTTTTATTCGGGTTATTCTTATCATAATTCAGACAGGGCCTGCCCGCAAATAAGATGCTTCACCCGGCATTATAGTTTATCAGAAAATGGTTAAGAGGAAAACGGCAAAAAAGGGGACGGCATCTTTATACGCAAACAGCGCAATTTGTTCCGGCTGTTTCTGTAACGAAAACGCATTCCCCCTTTCTGTTATTTTTCTGTTTAAGACAAGCTATGTCAAAGCCCAAGATTTTATGACACATGAAGAAAAAAGCCCGAAGAACAGTCTTCAGGCTTTTTTGGCTAATTGATCTAAATGCTCAAAAAATGTCGGATATGAGACATGGATCGCCTCTGTATCACGGATGTCAATCGGCTCTTCTGTCAGGCATGAAGCGATACCGAGCATCATGCCGATGCGGTGGTCGCCGTGGCTTGACACATCGGCTCCGCCCGCAAGCGTTTTTTTGCCGTGTATTTTCATGCCGTCTTCAGTCGGTTCAATGTCTGCGCCGATTTTCCGGAGCTCTGATACGACGGTGTCGATCCGGTTCGTTTCCTTCACCTTCAGCTCCGCAGCGTCTTTAATGACAGTTGTGCCTTCAGCCTGCGTTGCCAAAAGGGCGATAATCGGGATCTCGTCAATTAAACGGGGAATGATTTCTCCGCCGATTTCTGCCGCTTTCAGAGCTGAGGTTTCAATAACCAGGTCTCCGTAAGGCTCTGCGCTGTCCGCTTCTGAAGGAATCACTTCAAGTGAAGCCCCCATTTGCTTTAAGACATCAATCATCCCCGTGCGTGTCGGGTTCAGGCCGACGTTTTTCAGCACAATCCGGCTTCCGGGAACGACAGCGCCTGCCGCGAGGAAAAAGGCCGCTGAAGAAATATCGCCAGGCACGAAAATATCGGCTCCCCGAAGCTTCTGACCGCCCGTTACGGAAGCGCTCGTCTCCGTTTCCGCAAGCTCGGCGCCAAAAGCGTTCAGCATCCGTTCCGTATGGTCTCTTGATTTATGAGGCTCAGTGACGGTCGTCATCCCTTCAGCCTGCAATCCGGCAAGCAGCACGGCAGATTTGATCTGCGCGCTTGCAACAGGGGAGACGTAATCTATGCCTTTCAATTGTCCGCCTCTTACGGATAAAGGCGTAAACCCTCCGTCCGCTCTTCCGTCAATCGCGGCTCCCATCTGTTTTAAAGGCTCCGTCACCCTCTTCATCGGGCGCTTTGCAATGCTTTCGTCACCCGCTACCGTACTGTGAAATGGGCGTCCGGCTAAAATGCCGAGCATCAGGCGGATGGTCGTGCCGGAATTTCCGACATCAAGAAGGCTGTCAGGCTCACAAAGTGCGTCAATGCCCTTTCCGTATATCGTTACATCACTTCCGTTTTGTTCAATGGAGACACCCATTTTTCTGAAGCAGGCAATGGTGCTCAGACAATCGGCTCCGGGCAAAAAGTTTTTTACCGTTGTCGTTCCTTCCGCAAGCGCTCCGAACATAACAGAACGGTGGGAGATGGATTTATCCCCCGGAATATGAATTTCACCGTTTAAAGACGTCACTTTTTCTCTTTTCAATGTTTTCCACCTCAGTCAGCGTAAAATGTGTCATATTTGGCGCGGGATTGAATGCAGGTTTCCGCGCGCTTCCGGTCATCATCAGTCTGGAAACTGATTCTGAGAATTCCGTTAATATCTTCTCTTGTTTCGATAATGCGGATGTTGGTGATACTGATTTTTTCTTCTGCCAGTATCGCCGTAATTTCCGAAATGACCCCCGGATGATCGGGAACATCGACATAAAGGTCATAAAAGGACGGGATCGCTCCTTTTTGACGGAGCGGCAGACCGTCGCGATAATCTTTCGCTTTTTTAAAATATCCGAACAGGCTGTCCGCATCTTCATTTTCTACATAAGATTCGATCGTGTCAATCTCCCGTTTCCATTCTTTGAAGCGGTCAAGCAGTTTATCTTTGTTATGAAGAAGTATGTCCCTCCACATCGCCGGACTGCTTGAGGCGATTCTGGTGATGTCCCGAAAACCGCCGGCTGCGAAACGCTTCAAAAACGGATAATCTTCTTCAGAATGATGAGCCTGATGGACGAGGCTTGCAGCAACGATATGAGGGAAATGGCTGATAACGCTCGTTACGCCGTCATGCTCCTCGGGAGTCATCTCCACAAAGTGGGCGTTTGCCGCTTTCAAGAGTTCCTTCAGATGCGTTACTGACTCTTTAGAAGTTGATTTTCCGGGTGTTAAAATGTAAAACGCATTTTCGAATAAAAATTCTTTCGCGGCAGCGGCCCCGGATTTATGAGATCCCGCCATCGGATGGCCGCCGACAAATTGATAGTGAGCTGGAAGCACTTTGTCGGCGTAGCTGACGACTTTCTGTTTCGTGCTGCCCACATCCGTAATCAGGAGTTCATGGGTGATGTCTGATGCGGCCAGCATATCGAGCATTTTCAGCGTTTGGGCGACAGGCGTGGCGATAATGACAACAGACGCTTGCTGCGCCCCTTCCGTCAATGAGCCGGCCCGCTCGTCAATAATTCCGAGCTTCAGCGCGGCAGTGAGCTGTTCTTCCGAAATATCCACACCGATAATCCGTTTATGCGGATGCTCCTTTTTGATGGCCAGTGCGATCGATCCGCCGATCAGTCCGATCCCCGCAAGCAATATAGTATCCTTCATTTCACTCATTTCCTTTTTCATCTATTTTAATAGAGCAAAGAGGTGATGCTTGATCACCTCTTATAATATTTCAGCTAAAATTGTGAGAATTTCCTCATTCTGCTCTTTCGTACCGACCGTAATCCTTAACGCTGTCGGAAATCCGAGCGCCTGTCCTGAGCGGACGATATATCCTTTTTCCAACAGGGCTTGGAACAGTTCATCCGCCGGGCGGTTAAAATCAATGAGCACAAAGTTGGTTTGTGAAGGATAACAAGTTAATCCGTGAGTTTCCGCAAAATCATAATACTGCTTAAGGCCGGCTTTATTTTTCTCGACGCATTCCTGAATAAATGTCTGGTCGTCAAGCGCTGCCAGTGCCGAAGCCTGACCGATTCTGCTCGTATTGAACGGCTCTCTCGCCGGTTCAATCTGGCGGATCAGCGCTTCGTCCGCAATGCCGTATCCGACGCGCAGCGCGGCAAGTCCGTACGCTTTAGAGAAGGTGCGGAGGATCATGACATTCGGATATTGCTTTAAAAGCGGAATGCTTTCTGGGTAATCTTCCGCCGTAACATACTCGTAGTACGCTTCATCAAGGACAACGAGTATATGCTCGGGAACTCTGTTTAAAAAGGCAATTAGTTCTTGCTCAGAAGTATATGTCCCTGTCGGATTATTGGGGTTGCATACCCATATGACTTTCGTCTCGCCGTCAATTGCTTCCAGCATCCGGTCCAAATCATGAGCGCCGTCACTGCGGAGCGGCACCTCGCGCACCTCAGCGCCTTCAATCACCGCATTGTGTCTGTATTGCGGGAAAGTCGGGGCGGCGGTAATCGTGTTTGCCTGATCATTTAATAAAGAACGGCAGATAATCTGCACTAGCTCATCAGAGCCGTTGCCGAAAATGATCGAAGATTCACTGACCTGCAGATGCTCACTGAGCCGCGTTCTCAAAGCGGCACTGTAACCGTCGGGATACAGCGCGAGCTGCTCAATCTCCCGATGCAGCGCATCTTTAGCGGCCTGTGAACAGCCGAACGGATTTTCGTTAGAAGCGAGTTTTACTACTTTTTCAAGCCCGTATTCCATTTTCACTTCTTCTATTGGTTTGCCCGGCTGATACGGTTTCAGCTGCCGCAGCTGTTCTTTAATCTGCAAATCCAGTCACCTCATTTTATACTGTACAGTCGTCCGAACGTCTTTGCGTATTCTTCAAATTCAAGAAGCGCATCAGCTCTTGTGCCGGGATTCACAAGCTTTGTTTTAAGCTCTTCAACTTTTTTGACAAGCGCGCTGCCGACAACGACACCGTCAGATATTTCATTCATCCCGTCAACCTGTTTGCGGTTTGAAATGCCAAAACCGACCGCCACCGGAACAGAGCTGAATTCTTTCACCTTACGGATGAAAGAGTATACAGACGGATCGAATTCGCTGCGTACGCCCGTCACTCCTAAAGAGGATACACAATACACAAAGCCGCAGGCCTGTTCAGTAATTATTTTCAAACGGTCTTCACTTGTCGGCGCAACCAGTGAGATATAAGCGATGTTCTCCTTTTTGCATGTCATTTGCAAAAGCGCGCTTTCCTCTAATGGAAGGTCGGGTACAAGCAGGCCGTCTATGTCGTTTTCCCGCAGTAAAGCGAAAAAGTATTCTTTTTCTAATTGTAACACAGGATTATAATACGTAAAGAGGATAATTGGAATATGAACGCCGTTTTTTTTCATTTTGCCGCCAAGTTCAATGGCTTTTACGATATTCATTCCGTTTTCCAGAGCCCGTTTTGAAGCCCGTTGTATGACGGGTCCGTCCGCAAGCGGATCTGTGTAAGGAACGCCGATTTCAAGGGCAGAAGCGCCTGCATTCTGTAATGATATTGCCAGTTCAACAGAAATGTCAGGAAGCGGATCGCCCGCTGTGATAAAAGGGATAAACAATTTTTCAGAATCTCGCAGATTAAACATGTGTCTCCACCCCGTTTTCCAAAACATTCATCAGCGTATGAACGTCTTTATCTCCTCTTCCCGACAAACTGACGAGAATGATTTTGTCTTTATCCATGTCCTTTGCCATTTCGAACGCTTTTGCCAGGGCGTGGGCAGATTCAATAGCCGGAAGAATACCTTCTGTTTCAGAAAGCAGACGTAACGCGGCAATCGCTTCATCGTCTGTCACGCTTTCGTACGTTACACGGCCGCTTTTGTGCAGATAGGCGTGCTCAGGGCCGATCCCCGGGTAATCAAGGCCTGCTGAAATGGAATACGGTTCGATAATCTGCCCGTATTTATCTTGTATTAAATAGGTCATTGATCCGTGAATCACCCCGAGCGTCCCTTTTGCGATCGTTGCCGCATGCAGCGGCGTATCAATCCCTTTTCCGGCCGCCTCGGCGCCGATCAGCTCAATATCTTCGTCTAAAAAGGCCTGAAATATGCCCATCGCATTGCTTCCGCCGCCGACACATGCAACAACCTTATCCGGGAGCGTTCCTTCAACCCGGCGGAGCTGTTCTTTCGCTTCCTCGCCGATGATTTTCTGAAATTCGCGAACGATATACGGATACGGGTGCGGACCCACTACAGAACCGATAAGATAGAAATGATCTTCACAATGCTGGACCCAATACCTGATTGCCTCATTCGTCGCATCTTTCAGCGTGCCGTTGCCGCTTGTGACCGGCACCACTTCCGCGCCGAGCAGTTTCATCCGGAATACGTTCAGCGACTGGCGCGCAACGTCTTCTTCACCCATAAAAACCGTACATTTAAAACCGAATTTTGCGGCGGCTGTCGCCGCAGCCACACCGTGCTGTCCCGCGCCGGTTTCGGCGATGATTTTCGTTTTGCCCATCTTTTTAGCAAGCAGAATCTGGCCTAACGCGTTGTTAATTTTATGAGAGCCGGTATGGTTTAAATCTTCTCTTTTCAGATAGATTTTCGCCCCTCCCAAATACTCTGACACCCTGTCTGCGAACGTTAATGCAGTCGGTCTTCCGGAGTAATCAAACAATAGTTTTTTATATTCGGCATGAAAAACGGGATCATTCTTTAATTCTGTGAAAGCCGTTTCGATTTCCTCAAGGGGCCGCATCAATGTTTCAGGGACAAATTTGCCGCCGAATTCGCCGTATCTTCCGATTTCATTTGGATATGGATACATAGTGGTTCATCCTTTCTTCTAAAAGCCGGATCAGTGTTTGATCCTTGTGTCCGTTTTTTCAATTCCGCTGGCAAGATCTATACCGCACGGACGCGATCTCAGTAAGCCGGTAATCGTCTCAGGATTAACACCGCCCGCAATAAAACAGCGCTTGCTTGCATTTTGAGCCTGCTTTCGGTACAAGGGGACACGGGCCCATGAAAACGCGATTCCCGTCCCGCCTCTCATTCCTGTCACTGAAGAATCAATGACATAGCCGTCGACAGCAGGTGCAAATTGAGCCATCTGACGGAGCGTCCCTTCCCCGTGATGGAGCGCTTTCCATATTTCCGAGCGCACAAGCGGACGGAGACGGAGGGCATCCTCAGGCGATTCATCACCGTGAAGCTGGATGACGTCAAGTGCCAGATCAGAGGCGATTTGCCCGATGTTTTCTATCGTTTCATTTACAAATACTCCGACATGTTTCTTGTCTGTCCGGACCTGCTCTTTCCATTTCCGGACCTCATCCGGCGTTACTCTCCGTTTGCTTGCGGCAAAAATAAATCCCAGATAATCCGCTTCTGAAGCTGCCGCAAGTTCGTAATCACGCTTCGATCGTATTCCGCAGTACTTTAACTCAGGCTTTTTCATATCGTCACTCCCCGAACAGTCCGCGGATCGCCTTTTGCTGCGAATCCTCTCTCATTAAGGATTCTCCGACCAATACAGCCTGCGCCCCGTGCTTGTTGACGAATTGCAGGTCAGCCAAAGAACCGATGCCGCTTTCGCTGACCAGCAGGCAGCCGTCCGGCACAAGCTGCGCTATTTTTTCCGTTTGCGAAACAGAAGTACGGAACGTTTTTAAGTCCCGGTTGTTTATGCCGAGAATGTCCGGCTGAAACACTTGTAAAATCCGTTCAAGCACAGTTTCACCATGGACTTCAACGAGAACGTCCATGCCCTTATCGCGGGCTTCCAGATAAAGCTCATGAAGCTCTGAAGGTTCCAGCGCTTCCCCGATGAGCAAAATGGCATCGGCACCGATCCTGAACGATTCCTCCACCTGAAGGGAATCAATAATAAAATCTTTTCTCAGCACGGGAAGAGACACGGTTTGTTTCACATCTGTCAGAAATTGATTTCTCCCCTGAAAAAAACGGGTATCTGTGAGAACCGAAAGGGCGTCGGCTTTAGCCGCTTCATAATCCGCCGCAATCGTTTCCGGAACAAAATGCTCTTTAATCAATCCTTTAGACGGCGAAGCTTTTTTCACTTCGGCAATCAGCCCGATAAAACGGTTCGGGTTCAGGAGCGCTTCTTTAAAGGATCTCCGTTTAATTTGACAGGTTTCCGGCAGCACGATGGATTTGATTTCTTCTTTTTTCTGCTGAATGATTTGATCAAGCATACATTTCTTCCTCTTTCTGTTTCAGACGTTCGAGCTGCTTTTTGGCATCTCCGTTTTGAATCGCTTCTAAGGCTGTTTTCGTTCCTTCTTTCAGATCGTTTGCAAGACCTGCCGTATAAATGGCCGCGCCCGCATTTAAGGCGGTAATATGCAGAGCGGATAACGGAGCTTTATTTGCAAAAATATTCTGAATGAGGAGCGCGCTTTCTTCCGATGAATTCACTTGAATATCCTTCAATGAACCTTCTGCAAAACCGAATTGTTCAGGTGAAACGGAATATTCCAGACGTTCACCGTTTTTCAGTTCAATGATATCGGTCGGTGCTGTGATGGACAGTTCATCTAATCCGTCACGCGCCGACACAAGCATGACGTGTCTGACATCAAATTGTTCCAAAGCGCTTGCCATCAGGCGCGCTTTATCAAATGAATAGACGCCGATCACCTGCCGCTTCACCTGCAGCGGGTTGCTGAGCGGGCCCAGCAGATTAAATACGGTTCGGAAGCCAAGCTCTTTTCTTGCGGCGGCGACGTGCTTCATTGACGAATGAAACAGCGGCGCAAACAAAAACCCCAATTGTTTCATTTCAATGCTGCGTTTGACGCTTTCTGGAGTGGCTTGAATGGAAACCCCCAGCTTTTCCAGCACATCCGCGCTGCCGCTTTTAGACGAAACGGAGCGATTTCCGTGCTTGGCAACTTTAGCTCCGGCGGCAGAAGCTGTAATCGCCGCTGCCGTGGATATGTTAAACGTAGAAATCCCGTCGCCGCCTGTTCCGCACGTATCAACGACATCCGCCAAGCCACCCGCCGTCTGTGCCCGCGCCCGCATCACTTTTACAAATCCGGCAAGCTCCTCCGCCGTTTCACCCCGGTGGGCTAATACCGATAAAATCCCGCCGATCTCAGACTGCGACATGTCCCCGTTCATCATCATCTCCATCAGCTTTTCAGCTTCTCCGGTTTTCAGCGTGCGGCCATTAACGCACGATTGCAGAAATTTGTTCATCCGTCTTCTCCTCCCCGCCAGAAAAGATGTCTTCTGCGATTTGAATCGTTTTTAAAAGCGCCCCCGCTTTGTTGCAGCTCTCTTCATATTCGGCTTCCGGGACCGAATCAGCGACTATTCCCGCGCCCGCCTGCACCGACGCCGTACCGTTTTTGATACTCATGGTGCGGATGGTGATACACGAATCAATTGACCCGTCAAATCCGATATAAGCAATACATCCGCCGTAGGTTTCTCTGGAAGTCGGTTCTAATTCATTTAAAAGCTGCATCGCGCGGATTTTCGGAGCGCCCGAGAGTGTTCCTGCCGGGAATGCCGACATCAGCGCATCAACCGGATGGACGCCCTGTTTTAAACGGCCGGTTACAACAGAGATGATGTGCATCACATGTGAAAAAGAAACGACCTTTGTGAATTCCGGAACGGCTACGGAACCGTACTCCGCAACTCTGCCGATGTCATTGCGCGCAAGATCGACGAGCATATAATGTTCAGCTTTCTCTTTTTCGTCATTCATCAGCTCTTTTTTCAGGCGTTCGTCCTCTTCTTTTCCGGCGCCCCTTCTTCTCGTTCCGGCAATCGGATGAATTTCCAAGTGCCTGTCATGCACGCGGATCAGACGTTCAGGCGAACTCCCGACAATGTCTCTGTCAGGCAGTTTGATATAGTACATATAAGGTGAAGGATTGATGATGCGGAGCACCCTGTACAGCTCAAATGAATGTCTGGATACCGGAATGTCAAACTTTTGCGAAAGCACCCCTTGAAAAATGTCTCCGGCTTTTATATATTCTTTCAGTTTATCGACGCCGGCCATAAACTCTTCTTTCGTATAATTGGATGTCACATCGGCAAAACTTGGCGTTTCAAATGTTTCTTTAGAAAAAAACGGCTCTTTCATATCTTTCGGTTCTGTCAAAATACCGATAAGCTTACGAAGCTCCGCGCAATTTTCTTTAAAAACGGCCCGCTTTTCTTCCTCCGTCTCCCGGCCGTTAAGCGCCGCATATTGAATGAAATGCACTTGTTTCGTTTCGTGATCGTACGCGATGATTTTCCGGCAGACAAACAGCATGCATTTTTCGAAATCTGTTTCTTTCGCGTGGCTCGGCACGGAAGGCTCAATCAAAGGAATCATGTCATAGCTCAGATAACCGACGGCCCCTCCCGAAAACGGGATATCAAGCTCGGGTGTTTTAATGCGGAAGCTTTCATTCATCCAATCAAGCACGGCTTTTAGTTCTCCGGCTTCAAACAGCGTATGCCCGTTTGGATCAGCGGCAGTGAATGTGTGATGACTCTCCTTAATCGTGATAAAAGGATCAAGGCCGATAAAAGAGTATCTCGACCAGCTTGACGACTCATCCTTGCTTTCTAAAAGATACGTAATGTTTCTGTCCAGTTTTTCAACCATCTGAATGGGTGTGATCGTGTCGACCGTAAAAGTCTCTGCGATTGGAATGGTGCGGTGTGTCAGACTGTCCTTTAAAAATAAAGAAACATCCGATTGTAAATTCATGATTCTCCTCCTTACGGTAAGGAGAATGAGATGAAGAGTGAGAGGAGTCTTGCGTATAAGAAATAAACCCAAAAGAAAGGCTTCTTTTGGGCAGAATAAAAACGTGTTTATCTCAGCTCAGCTAAACTCATTCTCTGCTACCCTATTCTAAACTCAACTGTTCAATATCTTACTTACCAGCTCTATACACACTCTTGTGTATTTCTAAGCTTTGTTTATCGTATTACATGTCAGTATTTTTTGTCAATGATAAATCCGGCCTTAACACAACGGCTTTTTCTAAATAGACATGCTTGATTTCATCCTGAGGCGTATCCGTCTGAACCGTCATCAGGACACGGATACACTTTTGCAGAGCGCCGGTGACATCCATTTCCTGCATGCACGTCACCGGGACGTACTGCCACCCGGAAAGGCGGCGGACCGCTTTTGCCGGAAATACGGAATGGATATCAGGCGTGGCGGATAACAGGATCTGCACAACGTCTTCCGGCTTGCATCCATTTTGTTCAATGATTTTTTCAAGCAGCTGCTGTGTTTTTCTAAAATTTCTTGTTCGGTGTCTTGTTCCACCGTTGTTGCTCCGCGAATGCCGCGTATCATCATGCTGTTTCCTCCATTCGCCATTTGTTCAGCAAATTTTCGAGCTCATCTTTTGAAAGCATGCAGTCCCGCGCTTCGCCTAATTCTTTTAACACGATGAACTGTGTCATGCCTCCGCGCGTTTTTTTATCATTCATCATCCGGGCGGAAAGAACCGGCGTTTCAATATCTTGTCTTATGCTTCCCGGGTAGCCGAGCCCAATCAGCCATTGTGTGAGTTCTTTCCTGTTCATCTTGCAACCCGCAACCTGTTCACTCACGTAAAGGGCAAACTGCATGCCGAGGGCGACCGCATCTCCATGTGTAATCCGGCCGTAGCCGTATTCCGCCTCAACGGCATGGCCGAGCGTATGGCCGAAATTCAGAAAAGCTCTTATCCCCTCTTCCTTTTCGTCCTCACGCACGACGGCCGATTTGATTGAAATTCCTTTATAAATCATTTCATTCAGCTCAGCGCTTGTCAGTCCTTGCAACGTATCAAACGTGAGAAGTTTTTCTAAAAAAGCATGATCGGCGATAAACGCGTGTTTGATCACTTCAGCCATGCCCGATCTCAGCTCTTGTTCCGGCAGGGTTTTCAGAAGCTCCGTATCGTAAATCACCGCTTTCGGCTGATAAAACGCGCCGATTAAGTTCTTTCCGAGTTTATGGTTGACGGCCACCTTGCCGCCGACCGCACTGTCATGGGCAAGCAGTGTCGTCGGCATTTGAATGAAATCAATTCCTCGCATAAATGTTGCTGCGCAAAAGCCGGCCAAATCACCCGTCACGCCGCCTCCGAAGGCGATCATACATGAGGAGCGGTCCATATGGAAAGCGATCGCTTCCGTTTGAATCCGTTCATACTCTTTTAGAGACTTCGCTTCTTCTCCGCTTGGAACGATTACTTTTTTCACGGGCCATGTTTCGCTTAAAAGCCGGAACATCTCATCGCCGTAAAGCCGGTCAACTTCAGCATCGATGACGAGAAGGATCTTTGTCAGCGGCCTGTTCAGTGAAGACAAAAGGGAAGCGGCCTGTTTCCTTATGCCTTCACCGATATACACGGGATATGCGGAGGAAGCTGTCCGAACCTCAAGCTCTTTCATCAGAATTCCCTCGATAGTTTTTTCATGTTTTCAACATTTTCTTTAATGCGGTCGATCTGGTCAAGCCCGAATTGTTCTACGACGGCATTTGCGATTTCCCAGGCCACTGCTGCTTCAGCCACTACGCTTGCTGCCGGAACCGCGCAGCTGTCTGAACGTTCAATGCTCGCTGTAAACGGTTCTTTCGTTTCAATGTCGACGCTTTTCAGCGGCTTATACAAAGTAGGGATCGGTTTCATAACGCCGCGGACGACAATCGGCATTCCCGTCGTCATACCGCCTTCTAATCCTCCGAGCCTGTTTGTGGCGCGTGTATAGCCTTTCTCTTCATCCCATACGATTTCATCATGAACTTCACTGCCGTTTTTGCCGGCCGCTTCAAAACCGATGCCGAACTCTACGC
Source organism: Paenibacillus lentimorbus NRRL B-30488 (assembly GCF_000411595.1). Classification (NCBI taxonomy): domain Bacteria; kingdom Bacillati; phylum Bacillota; class Bacilli; order Caryophanales; family Paenibacillaceae; genus Paenibacillus; species Paenibacillus lentimorbus. The sequence goes on from NZ_ANAT01000040.1 coordinate 57,050, forward strand.
CTTTAAACGCGTTAATCGACAGAACGGCAGCAGCGAGCTTGCTGTCCAGCTTACGGTCATAGTGGACATAGCTTCCGACACCGACCGGCATACCTTCGACGATCACTTCAACGATTCCGCCGATCGAGTCACCGTTTGCCTTCGCTTCATCAATGGCTGCCATCATTTGACGGCCTGCTTCTTCATCGTAGCATCTGACCGGTGATTCTTCCGTTACCCGTTTGAGATCCTCAATGGATGTGTAATCGGTTTTCTCTGCTTTTACGCTGCCGATTTGCAGGACATGTCCGGCGACTTTAATGCCAAGCTCCGCTAAAATCTTTTTAGCGACGGCTCCGGCAGCCACGCGAACCGTTGTCTCACGCGCGGAAGATCGTTCTAACACATTTCTCATATCGCGGTGATTATACTTAATAGCACCGTTCAAATCTGCGTGTCCCGGTCTCGGTCTTGAAATCTGGCGTTTCATTTCACTTTCTTCTTCTTCTGTAATCGGTGCGGCGCCCATGATTTTTGTCCAGTGAGTCCAATCTTTATTTTCTACAACGAGCGCGATGGGTGAACCGAGTGTCCGGGCATGCCGCACGCCGCTTGTGATCTTCGCTCTGTCCGTTTCAATCTGCATGCGGCGTCCGCGGCCGTGCCCTTTTTGACGTCTGACAAGCTCAAAATTAATATCTTCTTCAGTTATATAAAGCCCCGCAGGCACACCTTCTATAATTGTCGTCAGCTGCGGACCGTGTGATTCTCCGGCTGTTAAGTATCTCATTTCTTTCTTCTCCCTTCATCGCATTAACGCTTTTAAGTAAAACTATACCACAAGTTTTCATTAAATGTCTTCTATCTTTTTTGATAAAAAAATGTATCAGTGCTCTCAAGGCCGAATTTTTCCGGGCTGAAAATCTGCTCTGTGCTTCCGACAAACAGAATTCCGTTCTTTTTCAGGCTGCCCGCCATTTTCACATACAGTTCTTCTTTTGCTTTTTCAGTAAAATAAATAAAGACGTTGCGGCAGACGATCAGATCAAAATCCTGTTCATAGCTGTCGGCGAGCAGGTTGTGCCGCTTAAACCGGATGTTTTTTGAATCTCTTGTTTTACTTGATAACTGTTGTCAGCCCGCTTGGTGAAATAACGGCTTTTCACGGAAGCCGGCACCTCTTGCAGCGAGCGTTCCTGATAGATGCCCCGCTTGGCTTTGCCAAGCGCCTTTTCATCAATATCTGTCGCCAATATATCAAATCCGGCCAAACCCGCCTGCTGATTGAGAATCATGGCCAAGGTATAGGGTTCCTCCCCCGTTGAACAGGCCGCACTCCATATTTTTAACGGTTTGTTATGCTTTATTAACGGAAGAATTGAGGTTTCAAGAACTTCCCACCGTTTATAATTTCGGTAAAATTCAGAAACATTGATCGTCATTCTGTCCAATGTTTCATTTAATAAAAGCTTGTCTTTCTCCAAAGCGGCGGCAAATTCCTGAAAATCTTTGAATCCCTTTTTTCATAAAGGGACGTCAGCCGCCTTTTCATTTGTGCTTCTTTGTATAAAGATAAATCAACACCGGTTATTTGTTTCCACTTGGTGATAAAAATTTCGTAAGGCTCCATTGCTTCTCTCCCAATCTCGCTGTCTTTTGTCCTAGTATAGCCTGTTTTCTTTCTAATTTGTACGATTTCAATAAAAAAATCAGCCCGCAGGCTGATTTGTGAGAAATGAAAAGACAGGGCAGCGCAGCCTCTGTCTTTCTTAAAATATGTAAACCTTTTCATAACAAGAGAAAAAGAAAGGCTGACGGCTTAGTACACCCAGTCGGCCATTAATTTTTGATACGGTACAAGCTCTTCCTGTTTGAAGAAAATGTCAATTTCCCGTTCAGCGCTTTCTAAGGAGTCTGAACCGTGAATGATATTTTTGCCGACAAACATGCCGTAGTCACCGCGGATCGTGCCCGGCAGTGCATCTTTCGGGTTCGTTTTTCCGATCAGCTGTCTTGTGATCTCTACTACATTTTCTCCTTCCCATACCATTGCAAATACGGGTCCTGATGTAATGAATTCCACAAGCTCGCCGAAAAACGGCTTCCCTTTATGTTCAGCATAATGGGTTTCAGCCATCTGTTCTGAAACTTGCATTAGCTTGGCTCCTGCCAATTGTAAGCCCTTACGCTCAAATCTGGATAAAATCTCTCCGATCAGCTGGCGCTGTACGCCGTCCGGTTTTACCATGATAAAAGTTTTTTCCATAAGATTCTCCACCCCATCATTATGTATAGGCTTTCAAGTTGCACACCGAAATCGTAACATCTTTCTGACAATTAATCAATCCAGGGCGGAGAATGTTCACATCTTGTTCGTAAAAGGAATTTAAAATTTCCGTTTGCCGATATATTTGGCGATGGCGGCCAATGATGAGCGCGCCCGTCCTCTCGGCAGTGTATTCAGTTTCTCAAACGCTTTTTTTAAGTACCTGTCACTGACAGCCATTGATTTTTCAATCGCGTCTGTGCGTTTAATATTTTCAATAATGGGGGCGAGCTGCTCCTGTGTTGTTTCACTGTTAATTAATTTCAGCTGATTTTTCAATTCAGGCTGACGGAGCGCGTACAAAACGGGCAGAGTGACATTTCCTTGCAGCAGATCCCCTCCGACCGGTTTTCCCAGTTCCTCTTCCGTTGAAGTGAAATCAAGAATGTCGTCAATAATCTGATAGGACATGCCCACGTAATAGCCGAACCAATATAATGCTTTGTGAATCTTCTCATCAGCTCCCGAAGCGATGGCGCCGAGCTGACAGCTGACGGCAATGAGAAGAGCCGTTTTCCGTTTGATGCGGCGCAAATAGGTTCTGAGGTTTTGTTCCATATTGTATTTATCTCTGATCTGTTCAATTTCTCCGAGGCATACTTCTACGATGGTTTTGGACAGGATCCGGTGGGCTTTCGGCTCATCCAATCTCGTCATCATCTCAAGTGAGCCCGCAAGCATATAATCACCGGTATACATGGCGATACGGTTGTCCCACTTGGCTTTGATGGTCGGCTTTCCCCTCCGCAGCTCGGCGTCATCAATGACGTCGTCATGCACGAGGGACGCCATATGAATCATTTCCAGCGTCACCGCAACATATTTTATTTTATTAATGTCATAGTCGCCGAACATGCCGGAAAGCAATACGAAAACAGGGCGGATCCGCTTGCCTCCCGCCTGGAGCAGATGGAGCCCGGCTTCACTCAGCAAGGGATAGTCTGACCGCACCGTTTGCTCAAGCTCCCTTTCGATCACATCAATATCGTCATTTAAAAAAGAATAGGCCATTTTAAATTTCATATCATTCACCCAAACATCTGTATATTCATCATTTCCAACCGATATGCGTAGCAGCCACTCCGCCGGTAAACGAATGGTATTTGACATTCGTCAGGCCCGCTTCTTCAAACAGACACGCAAGTTCTTTCATACCGGGAAATTCTCTTGCCGATTCTTGAAGCCAAGAATATTCTTTATAGCTCTTCGCAAACATTTTTCCGAAGAAAGGCATGATATATTTAAAATAAAGAAAATATGCCTGTCTGAATCCGAACATTTCCGGCTGGGATGTTTCCAGACATACGACCTGCCCGCCCGGTTTGACGACCCGCCGCATTTCTTTCAGCACGGTCAGATAGTCGGGAACGTTCCGCAGCCCGAAGCCGATGGTGACAAAATCAAAAGAATCATCAGCGAAAGGAAGCTCCATCGCATTTCCGTGCAAAAGCTCAATTTGGCTGTAACCGCCCTCTTTCACTTTTTTCTCGCCGATGCTCAGCATATTTTTGCTGAAATCCAGTCCTTTGATTTCGCCGCTTTTTCCGGCTGCTTCTGCGAGGGCAATCGTCCAGTCAGCCGTTCCGCAGCAGACATCAAGCGCTTTTGCGCCTTCTTTTACATTCATGATCTGCATCGTTTTATCGCGCCATTTTTTATGCTGCTGAAAACTGATAACAGAGTTCATTTGGTCATAATTTTTATAGATTTTTTCAAACACGCCGTGTACGCGCTGTTCTTTTGACTCCTGCATGTTGATTACCCTTCTTCCACTTTCTGATGATATGTTTTGTCCTGGCTGATCGCCTTAAGCCGGTTCAGCATCAGGTTTTGGATTGGTGAATTGAGCGGCAGCAGCGTTTCAATGCTTTGCTTTGCCTTTCGGAAGCTATCTTCCATTATGTCAGCCTTTGATTTCCCTGACTTTACAATATTGCCGATGACATCGAGAAATATAGCATTGCCGTTCATCAGCCGCTTATATACAAAAAAATCACTCGCCAGCTCTTTCCAGCGCGGAAGATTAAAGTGGTCTGACACTCTGTGAAACAGGGCCGCTTCCACAATCGCCATGCTTTCGATCAATTGATTCAAGTCATTGACAGACCGATCGTACAGACGGATTTTATGCTCATTGATTTCTTTAATTGCCGTAGCGAGCGTCCGAATCATATAGATATCCTTCATTTCAGATAAAAGCGAATAATACAGTCCGCTGAAATAGTCGCCGGCAAGCACGGTGAGCTGCCGGTTTTTATTTTCGTCTCGCTTTAACGCTCTGGCTGTTGTCACTTCATCGTGGGTATCAAGGGCGCTTTGGACAAGCATCGCAGTTACTATGTAATTTTCTCTGTCGTTGTTCTTAATGTCCGCCTCTTCAAACAAAGCGTGAAAAAGAAGAAGCTTATCCTCATCGATTTTAGGCGCGGAAATATGTTTCGCTAAATAAGGATGAGACAGCTTTTGTTTTAATTTCGTATTTAGATTCGCTAAAGTTCCGTAGATGTCTTGCAAAAATATCACCCTTGTCCCCAAATTCACATTTATTCTAATATGTATGAGATTTACTCGTCATTATTATACGCAGGTATCATTATAGCATAAAAAAAGAAATTGGCTGTATTCTCCCGCCGTTTGCGGGCATTTGGCAAAAGCGGGAAACAGCCGGCTTATTTTTTTCGCTGTTCATTTCTCCGTAAGCGGTCTGGATGAGGGCGTTGCCTCTCACTTTGATGGCAGAGGTATGCTCAGTAAACTGAGCGATAATCACTTCGCCTTTGTCCAGTTTTTCGGAATGGTGAAATTTCGTATCCGTTCCTCTCGTTAAACCGATGACGTTCACGCCGTCCTCGACCGCTTTAATGACGACAAAATCACTTGAATGCTTTGAATTCATATCTGCACCCTCTATCATTATTAATCCGCACGTTTAATATGTTCTAACACTTCGGAACGTGCCGCTGCGTCATCTTTAAAAATACCTCTTACAGCGGAAGTCACTGTTTTTGCGCCCGGCTTTCTTACGCCCCTCATCGTCATGCACATATGCTCAGCTTCGACGACAACCATGACGCCGTGGGGATCTAAGGTCTCTACGATGCTTTCTGCAATCGTTGAAGTAATGCGCTCCTGCAGCTGCGGGCGTTTTGAGACGGCTTCCACCGCCCGTGCCAATTTACTCAGGCCCGTCACTTTGCCGCCGCGCGGAATGTAGGCAATATGCGCTTTTCCGTAAAAAGGAACAAGGTGATGTTCACACATGGAATGAAACGCGATATCTTTTACAAGAACAAGCTCCTCATGGTCTTCTCCGAAAACGGTTTTAAAGTGTTCTTTCGGGTCTTCATTTAATCCCGAGAATACTTCCGCGTACATTTTTGCCACGCGTTTCGGCGTATCTAAAAGCCCTTCCCGGTCCGGATCTTCTCCAATCGCCTCTAAAATCTGGCGAACCGCCTGTTCAATCTGTTCTTTATTAACTTCTTTCATTGTCTGTGTCCTCCACCATTGAATACATTTAATTTCGATTCTAGCACATTTGCCGCGCCAAAAGCAAAACGAAAGTCCTGCCCGGTGACCGGGGCTGCTTAAATATGAAAAGCCCCTTTATCAAGGGGCTTTTCTGTGAAGAAACAAAGTGTATGTATCAGATGCATACACGATCTATATTCACAATTATTTTCCTGCAACAGCGTCTTTAAGAGCTTTACCTGGTTTGAAAGCAGGTACTTTGCTTGCAGGGATTTCGATTTCTTCACCTGTTTGCGGGTTACGTCCTTTACGTGCAGAACGCTCGCGCACCTCAAAGTTACCGAAACCGATCAGTTGGATTTTATCACCGTTTTTAAGTGCATCTAAAATCGTATCAAAAACAGAATCAACTGCTTTTGTAGCGTCTTTTTTAGACAATTCGCTTGCTTCAGCAACCGCATTGATTAGTTCTGTCTTGTTCATGCCTTTCACCTCCTCCCAAAAGGGTATCAAATCAGCAGTTTATTATCATTTCTTCACAGTTCAGCCTGATTCTAAACCTGTCTGATAAAAAATCAAAGCAGGGAAGAACAGACAAGTAAACGGCTTTTCATAAGAAAACAGACACTTTGAGGAATGTTTGTCCAACAAAGTGAAGATTTTCTGTATGTAGAGTAACACATATAAAAAGCCATATCAAGCATTTTAAAGCCTCAATCCCTTGCTCGTCAAGGTTTTCACGTGTTTTACCGAACAAATATTCCTTTTTTTGCTTTTTTCCTCCTAATCCTTGATTGATTTCCAGTATCTAAAAAGAATAAAAAAAGACCCCCCGTTTCAGGAAGAGGTCCTTCAGCTTACAAAATAATGGCGATCAGGCCGCCTGAGCCTTCGTTAATAATTCTCTCAAGCGTTTCTTTCAGTTTGTATCTCGCATTTTCCGGCATGAGTGACAGTTTTGCGGAGATTCCTTCTCTTACGATAGAGCTCAATGATCTGCCGAAAATATCGGAATTCCAGATAGAAAGCGGATCATCTTCAAAGTCCTGCATTAAGTAGCGGACAAGCTCTTCACTTTGTTTTTCTGTCCCGATGATCGGTGCGAATTCACTTTCCACATCCACTTTGATCATATGAATGGACGGAGCGACCGCTTTCAGCCTTACTCCGAACCTTGATCCCTGCCTGATGATTTCCGGTTCATCCAGGCTCATATCGGTTAAGGCCGGGGCGGCAATGCCGTAGCCGGTCTGTTTCACCATTTTCAGCGCATCTGATACCTGATCATATTCTTTTTTCGCGTGGGCGAAGTCCTGCATTAATTCAAGCAGGTGGTCTTTCCCGCGGATTTCAACGCCGACCACTTCTTTTAAAATCTGGTCATATAAATGATCCGGCGCATACAAATCAATTTCTGCCACACCCTGGCCAAGTTCGATTCCGGCCAATCCGGCGCTTTCAATAAATTCAAATTCACTGAAGTGGCCGACAACCCGGTCGACATCGCGCAGGCGTTTAATATCTTTTACGGTTTCTTTCACTGATTCCTGGTAGCTCTCTCTGAGCCAATGATTTTCTTTCAGCACCATGACCCAGCTCGGAAGGTTGACATTGACTTCCAGCACAGGGAACTCGTAAAGCGCTTCTCTGAGGACGCTTAACACATCTGTTTCCCGCATGCTTTCAACACTCATGGCGAGGACAGGAATATCATATTTCGCGCTTAATTCAGCTCTGAGCGCTTCTGTTTCCGGGTGGTACGGTTTTACCGAGTTGATGACCATAATAAACGGTTTGCCGACTTCCTTCAGCTCGTCGATGACTCTTTCTTCCGCTTCCACGTAATCGCCCCGCGCAATATCGCCGATTGAGCCGTCTGTCGTAATGACGACCCCGATTGTGGAGTGTTCCTGGATGACTTTTCTCGTACCGATTTCCGCAGCCTCATGAAAGGGAATCGGTTCTTCGTACCAAGGTGTATTGATCATTCTCGGACCGTTTTCATCCTCATATCCCTTCGCCCCGGGAACCGTATATCCTACACAATCCACAAGACGGATGTTGACATCAAGCCCTTCCGCGACATGAACGGACATGGCTTGATTCGGGACAAATTTTGGTTCTGTGGTCATTATCGTTTTTCCTGCTGCGCTTTGCGGAAGCTCATCCTGCGCCCGCGCTCGGTCGGCCTCATTGCTGATATTCGGGAGCACCACAAGCTCCATAAATTTTTTAATGAATGTAGATTTCCCTGTACGGACAGCGCCAACGACTCCTAAGTATATATCGCCTCCTGTTCGTTCAGCGATATCCTTGAAAATATCGACCTTTTCCAAGTGATCCCCTCCCGGACTTCCTATCCTTATCATTTTTCATTCACCATTCTCCAATCAAATACAGGACACTATATGTGTATGACGTTGTCCTATTTCAATATGACATCTTTAGAAAATTTTCAGGCAGTCTTTTCTATCAAAATCAAAAAAACCTTTCTCCCTATTTGTATGCGCGGGAAAAAGGTTCATTCCTGTTTCGTTTGACTTTCTAAAAAAACGGGTTCCTGTTTTTCATTTACGGTGTATGTGACTGAAAAGGCCGGGACGAAAGGAGTCTCTTTCCATAAAATATCCTGAATTTCCGCGCCCGGTTTGATTTTCTTTTTGTTTTCCTTCAGGCAGCGGGCGAGATCGACGCGATAGTCGGCATAGATTTCTCCGTCAGCGCCGATTAAAAGCGGCAGAGACGTGCCTGAAACCGGACTTTTGACTGAAGGAGAGTCTTTCATGCCGAGCTTTTTTTCATTTAAAGTGAACAGCCCTTTTGAAACGGCGTCCTCATAGGGAGGATATGTATGCTTTTCCTGATACATTTTGACACGCAGCTTCATGTCGCGGATTGCTTCCGCCATTTGGAGATCGACCAGCTTGACGGTCGGCTTATTTTCCACATCGACAAGCACGTATTGGTACATTCCTCCGCTTTCATAAGCTGAGGCCGGCGGCTCCTCTATGTATCTGGGCGCGAGCCGCTTAAAATCTATCGGATATTTTTGATAGAGCGGTGTTTTCATATCTTTTGTCTGAATCGGCAGAAGTCCGCCGTTCGCCTTTTTAAATTCATCCACTGCCGCTTGCACCTGCTGAAGCTGATGTTTGTAAGATACTTTATTTTCAGTTTTTTTGCTTCAGGGTACAGACAGCCGGACAGCAGAAGCACCGCCATTGCCGTTATGACGGCCATTTTTAACTTATGCATTCCGCGCCCCCTTTTTGCTTTATTCATTGACAGGCCCGCTGAAAACGACCATTAACACGATCAATCCCGAGATGACCATGCAGGCATAAGCGAGTGAAGAAACCGCTGCTTTTATCAGTTTGTTTTTCACTTTGTACCTGCTGACATAAATAGAGGCGACCGCAACAAACATTAATCCCATAGCACCAAGCGCAAACCACATTTTCATCAATGCCACACTCACGTTCGTGCCCCCCGTCCCATCATTGTAAGCGTTATATTTCATTTTAATATACAAATGTTGAAAAGATCAACAGGTTTTCCATCTATTGAAAAAACAAAAAAACTGAAGCAAAGAGGGGGACTTTGCTTCAGTCAAGTTGACTATATTCACCTGTACGTCTGAGATACACTCTCTTGGACTTCGATGCTATAGTATGCGTAGATGCGTACGTCTGCATCCTCTTCTGCCTAAATCAGCAAATGTTTTAAGCGATTTCAGCCGGAGAGTTCTGCGTTTTGGACTTTCGTCACTTCAGAATATGCTGACGGCATGTTATTGTCACTTCACCCGGTTTTCGAATGTGTTGACCAAGTCTTCCATCTCATGGGTTTTCACTCTGGCCATTAAGGATTCTACGGCCGTTTCTACCTTCTGCCCGTTAAATAATACTTGGTGAAGCGCTTCTGTGATCGGCATTTTCACCTGATATTTTTGAGACAGCTGATACGCAGCTTTCGTCGTCCGCACGCCTTCAACAACCATCCCCATCTTATCCAGGACAGCTTCCAGCTTGTATCCTTTGCCGAGCAGGTTGCCGGCGCGCCAGTTTCGGGAATGAACGCTTGTACACGTCACGATTAAATCGCCTACGCCGGTCAGGCCGGAAAAGGTGAGCGGATTTCCGCCCATCTTTGTGCCGAGTCTGGCGATTTCAGCAAGACCTCGGGTGATTAAGGCCGCTTTTGCATTATCTCCGTATCCCAATCCATCTGTAATCCCCGCTGCAAGAGCGATGATATTCTTTAACGCTCCCCCTATTTCAACACCGATCATATCCGGATTGGTATAGACGCGGAAATGCTGGTTCATGAATAAATCCTGAACCGCTTCTGCAGCCTTGATATTTTTTGAAGATGATGTAACAGTCGTCGGGTGTCTTAATCCGACTTCCTCAGCGTGGCTCGGCCCTGAAAGCACGACGATGTCTTTTCTGTACTCCTCAGGCAGCTCCTCTTCCATTAATTCTGAAATGCGGAGAAGCGAATCCGGCTCAATTCCCTTGCTGACATGAACAAAAATCGATTGTTTCGGGATGTACGGCAGAGCCTTTTTCAGCACTTCCCGAATGGCTTTTGTCGGAACTGCCACAATGATGAAGTCAGCTCCTTTTAAAGCCTCGCTTAAATCGGCTGTCCCGATGATAGAACTTGATAGCTCCACCCCCGGCAGGTAATCTTTGTTTTCATGCAGTTCGTTGATTTGATCGATCAATTCGGCACGGTGTCCCCACATCATGACTTGATGTCCGTTATCAGCCAGCACTAAAGAAAGTGCAGTGCCCCAGCTTCCCGCTCCAAGCATTGCCACTTTTTTCATCTCTGTATCACACCTTTTTATTTTCTTGCTCTTGCAAATATTTTAATTGGCGTACCTTCAAATCCGAAAGCGTCCCGGATTCGGTTTTCTAAAAAGCGTTCATAAGAAAAATGCATCAGTTCCGGATCGTTGACAAAAACAACGAAGCTCGGCGGCTTAACAGCGACTTGAGTCGCATAATAAATTTTCAGACGGGAGCCGTTGTGCGTCGGAGTCGGATTCATGGCGACCGCATCCATGATGACATCATTTAAGACATTTGTCTGCACGCGGAGAGAGTGGTTTTCACTCGCTTTAATAATCGCAGGCATGAGTGTATGAATCCGCTTTGTCGTCAGTGCCGACATAAACAGCACCGGCGCATAATCGAGAAATTGGAAATGCTCCCGAATATTCTGTTCAAATTCTTTCATCGTGCGCTCGTCCTTATCAACGGCATCCCATTTGTTTACGATAATGACGACGGCTTTCCCGGCTTCATGGGCGTATCCGGCGATCCGCTTGTCCTGCTCAAGGATGCCTTCTTCTGCATTCAGCACAACGCCGACGACGTCTGAGCGGTCAATGGCTTTTAACGCCCGCAGCACACTGTATTTTTCTGTTGTTTCATATACTTTACCCTTTTTTCTCATTCCCGCCGTGTCAACAATTACAAATTCCTGCTGATTGTAAGTGAACGCCGTATCTACAGCGTCTCTAGTCGTTCCGGCTACGTTGCTCACGATAACCCGCTCTTCGCCGAGCATCGCATTGACAAGGGATGATTTTCCGACATTCGGGCGGCCGATCAGGCAGAATTGAACGACATCATCACTGTACTTCGTCTCCGGAATGTTTTTAAAATGCTCGGCACAAGCATCGAGCAAATCTCCCAATCCTAAACCGTGTGTGCCCGAAATCGGATACGGTTCTCCAAAGCCGAGCGCATAAAAGTCATAGATGTTCGCTCTCATTTCGGTATTATCTAATTTATTAACGGCTAATACGACCGGTTTTTTCGTCCGGTACAGTATTTTTTGCCACTTCTTCATCCGCAGACGTCACACCTTCGCGGCCGTTCACCATAAAGATGATCACATCAGCCTCGTCCATGGCGATTTCAGCCTGCTGGCGGATCTGTGTCAGAAACGGTTCGTCTCCGATATCAATTCCGCCCGTATCAATCAGGTTAAAATCATAATTCAGCCATTCCGCCGAACTGTATATCCGGTCCCGCGTCACTCCGGGGGTATCTTCTACTATTGAAATTCTTTCACCCGCAATCCGGTTAAAGATTGTGGATTTTCCCACATTCGGTCTTCCGACAATGGCTACGACAGGTTTACCCATAGTACCCTTCCTTTCAATCCAGCCGCTTACATTTTCACACAAAAAATTGTTCAACCGGTTATTAAAAATCATCTTCGCTATGAAAAGAACCCTTCAAACAGAAGGGCTTAACTCATTTATTATATCAGTTTTCACTGAGATCACAATGTATTCTTCAAAATGTTTCGCATTCATGTAACAGTCTCCGTCTGTTTTCAAGACATTTTTGTCGCTCCTTTGCCCTGCTTTTTGCTTTTTTGGCTGATGCGCGCCGCAAGCTGTTCATATGTAGTCAGCCCGACGAGAAGAATCACTCCCGCCGAACAGCCTGAAAGCCATTTATAATCACCGACGGCTGCTGCACCCGCAATGTTGCGGATGACCGCAGCATACAATAACTCCCCCTGGCACATGCCGAGAACAAAAAGACAAAGCCTCTCAGGGAACCGCCCCTCAACAGAAAGCGTAATAACGGTAAGCAGTATAACCGCCGCCCATTCAGGTTTTATGATAAACCAAACAGGGTCATATAATGCAAAAAGAAAAATAAAGCCGTATGCCGCAGACGCCGTCAGATGAATCACAATATGACGGAGCCGTTTATGCATGCCTAGGCTTCCCGCATAAACAAATGCCGCAGCAAAAAACATGACATATGCCGCGTTCAGCGTAAAATAAGCCGTTATCTGATGTATGCTTGCCATCATATTAGTCAAAATAAAGACTGATACGTAATAACGGCTTTTTGTTTTGGCAAAAATAAAAGTCGCAAGTATCCATAAAAACCACATTGACCAGTAATAATAAAACGGTTCCATAATCGCTCCTCCTCTGACCAGTATGGAGCGGGAACGCATTTTTTAAACCAATTATGCCTGAAAGGAGCGGATAAGGATGGGAAAAGACAGACAGGAGAAAAAACTGAAAGCCTCCCGCCGGGTGGAATCTGATCGCGATGATTCGATTCACCATAAAGGAGCAACAAGCCTTGAACAAAACGGTGAATTCCGAAAAAGAAAATCGTAAAAAACAGAAAAAGGCATGCGTGTTCGCATGCCTTTTAACGTCTGCTGAAACGGGATGTGTCAATTCCCCGTTCAGAAAGCCAGTGATGTGTGTCACCTTTTATGACCAAAGGCGCCTTTTGCAATTGGGCAACCGATTGGCATCCGAGGGCGGTCATAATCATTTTCAGCTCTTGTAAAAGCGCCGTCATCTCGTCAAACAGCCCCTCTTCTCCTTTGGAGGTGAGAGCTTTCAGGAAGGTGCCGGCCATTCCCGCGCCAGAAGCGCCGAGGGCAATCGATTTGGCGACATCCAGGGCACTTTGCAGCCCGCCGGATGCGATAATTGATTGATCAGCGGAGAGCGAGTGGATTTCCGCTAAGCTTGCGGCAGTGGAAATTCCCCACGTATTAAAAAATTGAAGCGCCTTCTCTCTGCGCATATTTTCAATCTTAGAGAAATTTGTACCGCCGTATCCGCCGGCATCAACTGCTGCCGCGCCGGCATCAAATAACTGCCGTGCCGATTCCCTGCTCATTCCGAAGCCGACTTCTTTGACAAAAACGGGAATTCCCGCTTCCGCCGCAATCCGCTCAATACGGCCGAGAGCGCCGGTAAAGCTTCTGTCTCCCTCTGGCATGACGATCTCCTGAATCACATTTAAATGAATCTGGAGGGCATCCGCTTGAATCATATCAATTGCCCTTTTCGCCTGCTCGGCATCCGCCTCGCTGCCTAAATTGGCAAATATCAGCCCGTCCGGATTCTCTTTTCTGACGATCTCATAAGAATACCGTTCGGAGGGATCTTTTAAAGCCGACATTTGCGAACCGACAGCCAGCGGCATGCCGGCTTTGTGCGCGGCTCTTGCCAGCGATCTGTTAATTTCGTATGTAAGCTGTCCGCCGCCGCCTGTCATCGCATTGATAAAAATCGGCGAACTGCTTGTGAGTCCGCCGATTTTCGTTGATATATCCACTTTTTCCAATGCTAGGTTCGGTAGGCTGACATGAACAAACGTAATATCATCAAGCCCCGTTTCCCGGTTTTGACCGGTAGACAGCGCATGATTTATATGTTCTCTTTTTCGTTCTGCTCGTGTCACGTTTTATCACCAATTTATTTTAATTTATTAAGCTTGTCTCCGATTAAATCGCCAAGCTGGAAGCCGGTGCTCGGCTCTTCTTTCGCCTGGTATTGACGGAAGTCCTCCTGATCGGCTTTCGGCGCTTCTTCAAGCTCACGCATGCTTAAGGAAATGCGCTCTTCGCTTTCGTTCACGTCAAGCACTTTCACTTTAACAGTCTGTCCTTCTTCAAGCACTTCATGCGGCGTTCCGATATGTTTATTGGAAATTTGCGAAATGTGCACAAGTCCTTCCACGCCCGGAAGAATTTCAACGAAGGCGCCGAAGCTTACAAGGCGCTGCACTTTTCCTTCAAGCACATCTCCCTGTTTTACCTTTTCGCCGATCTGGCTCCAAGGTCCCGGCAGCGTTTCTTTAATAGATAAAGAAATACGCTCGTTATCGCGGTCTACGGACAGCACTTTCACTTTTACGTCCTGACCTTCTTCCACCACGTCAGACGGTTTTTCGACGTGTGAATGAGACAGCTGCGAAATATGAACAAGCCCGTCAATTCCGCCGATGTCGACAAATGCGCCGAAATCAGTCAGACGCTGCACTTTTCCTTCAAGCACGCTTCCAACTTCAAGCGTTTGGAGAAAATCATGCTTTTTGGCTGTCTGTTCTTTTTCCACTACAGCCCGGTGTGACAGAATCACCCGGTTTTTATCACGGTCGAGTTCAACGACGATAAGAGAGAGGGTTTTCCCTTTATAGTCAGTGAAATCCTCGACGAAATGAGCTTCGACAAGTGATGCGGGAATGAAGCCGCGAACGCCGATATCAACGACGAGACCGCCTTTCACCACATCTTTCACTTCAGCTTCAAACACTTCTTTTGTGTCGAATTTTTTTTCAAGGTCTTCCCAAGCGCGGTCAGCATCAACGGCACGTTTAGATAAAATCAAAGCATCGTCTTCCACTTTTGTTACTTTCAGGTCAAGCTCGTCGTCAACTTTTACGACATCCGATGCTTTCTCTACATGAAGACTTGATAATTCACTGATTGGAATGATTCCGGACTGTTTGACATTGACAATTTCGACATCTACATGCTTGTCCTCTACCTTTGTCACAATCCCTTTTACTACATCTCCAACCTCTGGCACTTGAACATCAATTTGATTCATTTCCTCTGTCATTTGAATAACCTCCTTGGTCCAAACCTACACAGCTTAATTAATACGGTTTGAAAGCTGAACATGTGAATGTCCGCTTTTCAGCCGAATATGTATTAAAGAATCATCCAAAAAAGATTTTGAATGATCAATAAAAAGTTTTATTAGTATTAACTTCTAATAAAAGGACTGGTTTGTCAAGCAATAACATCTTGTCTTTTGAAAAAAATTAAAAAGCGCTCCGCCCGAAGTTAACGTGATTTCTGTTCGACGATCTCCAGAATTTTTCCTGCGACTTCGGCAATGCTGAGTGACGTCGTATCGATTTCAATCGCGTCTTCCGCTTTGCGCAGCGGGGAAACTTCCCTCTCTGAATCGAGTTTGTCGCGTCTGGCAATTTCTTCAATGAGCGTCTCGTAATTCACGTCATAGCCTTTTTTCTTATTCTCTTCATATCGGCGCTTCGCTCTTTCCTCTACGGACGCGAGCAGAAAAATTTTCACTTCGGCATCAGGCAGCACGTGAGTACCGATATCACGGCCGTCCATGACGACACCGCCTTTTTGTCCGAGCTGCTGCTGTCTTTTAACCATTTCTTCTCTGACGCCTTTATGCTTGGCGGCGATTGATACTTGGTTGCTGACTTCGTCTTTTCGGATTTCTTCTGTCACATCTTCTCCGTTTACGAGAACGATTTGTCCTTCCGGAGCGGATACAAGCTCAATTTCCGTACGCTTCAAAAGCTCTGTAAGCGCGGCTTCATCGGTTAAATCGGCATTCTGCTTGAGCGCCGTATATGTAATGGCACGATACATCGCCCCTGTATCAATGTACACATATGATTTTTCTCAGCCACTATTTTAGCAACGGTGCTTTTTCCGGCAGCGGCCGGCCCGTCGATCGCAATTGATAATTTCTTGTCCATAATCTCTCTCCTTGCTCTTTACTCCTCTATGGATTGTATCATGAACTGCCGGAAAAGGGGCGAAAAAATTGAGCTGATTTACCGCTTTACCGTTTCAATCCATTCTTTTTTCTCCATTTTATCAACTCCCTCATATTTCACAGCTTTCGAAATATAAGGTTCAATAGGCTGATAATGAAGCAAAAACTGCACCGCGCCCAAAATTATAAGCTGAATGCAGACCAATTTGACCAGCAGACGTTCAAACGTTTTCATACACGCGCACCTCCATTAGGATTAGTATGGAAAAGTGCGCTGCTGTTTATTCCGACAGACTGTTTCTTCTCTGCTGCAGCTGCGCGCGCATACAATATTGGAGTAAAAGCTGCTGCGCTGCGGGGCCGATTTCTGTAAATTCAAGCGTCATTTTTTGTTTATCCGCCTTTTCATCATAAAAAATCCGCTGTGTAAGAGCCTCGGCCGTTATATCCGTCTCATTTTCCTTGCCGGGAAGAGAAAATGAGACATACAGCTTTTCACCTGGTTCCGCGGAAATATGCTCAGGCATCACAACAGCGATTCCGCCGGCGCTGATATTAGAGGAAACCGTTTGAAAAGCGGTTTTTTTCGCTTCCATTTTGACGGATACATCCAATACTGCGTCTGCACGGACGTATCGGCGTCTTTGAATCCGCTTCATTTCCTCCTGAGGGGGGATGTCCAATCCGATCATCGGGATGGGTTCTTTTTTCTTTCCTTTGATTATGCTTTTAAATTGATACGGTACTTGGCCATTCCCCATAAATTCCGCTGTTATTTCCAATCCTTTATGCAAAAAGACCGTCCGTCCCGAATCCAGATCGACGGGATATGAGATGTGGAGTTCGCCGTTTTCAACGCTTACTGCTTTACTCCTCGCTTTTTTGGGCTCATTGTTCTCTATGTATTCAATCCAAATATAATCTCCGACAGCTATCATGGCCTTCACTCTTTCATTATTTATGCTTTTATTAAAGCATGTAATGAAAAAAAGGAAAAGACTTTTAGTCCTTTCCTCCTTTATTTTTATAGGTCTTTATATATAGGCTCTGCACTTTTAATTTTCTATTATTTCCTCTTTTCCGTCGTCCGCATTAATGAACATTTGATACGTGTCTTTCCCGATCGTCCCGAGCATTTCGTAGCAAAGCACTTCCTGACCGAGTTCATTCGTGATCAGCGCCTGCCGGGTCTCCCGCACTTCAACATTTTTATTCAGCTTCGCTTTCGCTTCATCAGCTGACAAAGCGGGAGCCGGAATCGTTCTCGTGCGGTGCGCCGCCAGGTAATCACGCGCGGAAAAACCGACGACTTCACCATCATCCAGCGCCACTTTCATTCGGATGGCTTCCGGATAAATACGGACGTTTTTCTCCACGGGAATAAAAGAAAAGACGCCGATGTTATTATATTGCGCGCTTTCATCAATTTCGAGGCCTTTTGTTTCATATCCGTTTTTCTTTAAAAACGCGACGGCCCGGTTAGATGCTTCATTGAGGCTGATCTTTTGTTTCTTCACGGCCCGTTTTTGAATCAAATAGACAGGATGTCCCCCTTTTTGGGTAATATCCATATAGATAAAAGATTTGTGATCCGCGTCATTCATGCGGATACTGTATACATCCCGATTCGTCTTCCGGCCGCTTTTGACCACTTTAATGGAATAATTATGATCAGGCGCAAACCGTTGTGCGATTTTTACCGCTTCTTTTTCCGTAATTTGTTTTCCTTTCAGATGCGTAAACCCTTTTCGTTCTGTATTTGCGCTTGTAAACGTAGGGCTGGTACTGTCTTCAGAAAAAGCGCCTACATTTTTTTCGACTGTTTTAAAGCTGTCGACGATCGTATTATCGCTTTGTTTTTTGTCAGAGGCGAGCGCCATCTCAACATCCATCCACCGTAAATTTTTACTCATGACGAGATGCTGAACGCTGCGGAGCTGGTTTTGAATGTTCTCGGCCTGTTTGTACAGGCTGTTCAGTGTTGTATATTCTTTCTTATCAAGCGGTTTTTGGTCTAAATCCCGGACGGATGTTTTATAGCTGAAATCTCCTATATTGGATAAAAACTCCTCCGTCTTATTAAAAGGCATGAGAGTCAGGGGCAGCTGGCTCACATTGTTATGTGCTTCAGATGTAATTCTCCATACATCAATGAGCGCCGGAGACAGAGATTTTTTACTGTTCATTGCAAGCGTCGTCCCGATTTTGTCGTGAAGCTGATCAACATGGTACGTCAGTTCATGAAAAGCCCTCTGATAATTATTTTCCGCGTGCAGAAGGACCGCATCTTTTTCCTGATGCTCTTTATATCCCCAGTATCCGGTTGCGGCGATCGCGACACCGAGAACAGCGATAATGATTCCTCTAATCATGTTAACACCTCATTTTGCGTACTTTTACTCACAGAAAATGTGCTTTCCGATTCTTTTAATCTGCGGACGTCCCCAAATCCATTTGCTTGTCGCCGTATCAGGATTGAAATAATAAAGCGCGTTTTCAGAAGGGTCCCATCCGTTGATCGCATCAAGAACCGCTTCTTTTGCTCTTTCATTCGGCTGCATGTATATTTGGCCGTCGGCAACGGCGGTAAACGCGAGCGGTTCGAAAATGACGCCGGCCACCGTATTCGGAAATAACGGGCTTTTAATACGGTTTAAAATAACCGCGGCGATGGCAACCTGTCCTTCAAACGGCTCACCGCGCGCTTCCCCGTACACAGCCTGCGCCAGAAGATTGATGTCGTTGTTTGAGAAACCGCCAGGCATATTGGCCGCTGTCGTATTTTGCTTTTGATTTGACTGACCGCCTGTATTGTTTTGCGGCTTTTGAGCAGGCTTATTCGTTCCCGCCGGCTTCTGCGCTCCGGCTCTCGGTTTTGTTTGGTTTTCCAATGGGACGTTGCCATAATGAGTGAACGTATTCCCTTTTTGGATCTGCTCCATTACATATTCACGGTAATATTTTGATTTTGAAATCAGCACCTGTTTGGTTTTCGCCCCGACGAGGCCGTCAACCGGCTTCATGCCGAATTTCTCCTGAAAATTTCTCACGGCCCAGTATGTGGTCCAGCCGTAAACACCATCGATTTTCCCGTTATAAAATCCGTTATATTGAAGACGGGCCTGCAATTCTATAACATCATCACCCGTCGCGCCTCTTTGAATCACTTGATTTGAAAACGCATGAACCGTTTCATGATGATCGAAGAAAGCGGCGGCGAAAGAAAATAGAATGAGACATGCCATAAAGGCTCCTTTGCACTTCATCTCTTCAAGCCTCCTACTGCAAAATTTAAAGTGTACCCGTATTGTCTGTCACGCGGATATTTTTATACACCGTTTCCTTCTTATCCCTCATCAAGGCATAAAAAAAGAAACCGCACGCGATGCGCAGTTTCTTCACACTTGGATCATATTGACGGAGCGTGCTTTTTTTGCCTTTCGCAGCCCGAACCACCATAAAAACAGCATAAAACGGCAGCATATAATATACCCAATGATTGAGGGCGGTAAGAATAAAATCGTACGAACCGTGCAGACATGAAGGCACGGCCAGCGAAATCACAAGCCATTTGACACGGGCTTTTTCTGCGAAAAGCGGGCTTTTCCGAGATAAAACCCCATAATCACTCCGATCAGCGCATGGCAGGAGACCGGCAGAAGCGCCCTTATGAAAGCATGCTCAACGCCGTGGCCGAATAAATACAGAATATTTTCAAGCGTGGCAAAGCCTAAAGACACACTGGCCCCGTAAACGATTCCGTCATAATGCTCATCAAAATGAGCATGCGGGTACACACTGATCATCAGAACGAACCATTTCACCGATTCTTCCAAAAATCCCGAAGACAAAAACGAAACGAAAAAGCTTCCTCCCCCCACATGCTCTTTTTCAAGAACATATTGGATAAACATGGTCGGAAACACAAGGACAACCCCGAGAAAAAAAGACCTCAGCACCATATGTACGGGTTCATTGTCATACTGATCTTTTAAATAAAAATAGCTTAACAGCGCAATGCCGGGAGCAATTCCTGCAGAGATGATTGCAAACATCAGGCAACCTCTTTCCTTTATATTCCTATATCTATGGTACCATGTTGTTCATATTTTTACATCTTTCAATTTTTTTAAAAAAGAGCATATGAATGATCATATGCTCTCTGCACCCAGCCGTTTTGATATTTCATTTGCGATCAAGCCGCCGTGAAAACGGCCGTTCTCGATAAAAATTTCATTGGCGTTATTTCCAGCCGCAATGACTCCGGCGATAAAAACACCGTCAACATTTGTTTCCATCGTTTCTTCCCGGAAAAACGGCCGGCCTGATTCCGCATCAATCCGCACACCGATTTTTTCGAGGAAACCGTGATCGGGATGGTATCCCGTCATGGCAAATACGAAATCGTTTTTCAGCCGGACCGTCTCATTTCGGCCGGAGCGGAAAATGATTTCATCTTCCGTCACTTCTTCAAGACAAGCGCCGAATTCCATTCGGATTGTGCCGTTTCTGACAAGGGCCTCAAACTCAGGCAGAATCCACGGCTTGATGCTCGGGGAGTACTCATGTCCTCTGTAGAGCACCGTGACGCGCGCACCGGACTTCACGAGTTCCAAAGCCGCGTCCACACTTGAGTTTTTCCCGCCGATCACAGCAACATCTTTATCAAAATAAGGATGGCCTTCTTTAAAGTAATGAAATACCTTAGGAAGCCCTTCACCCGGTATGTTCATATAATTCGGATGATCATAATATCCTGTCGCAATGATACAAAACGGAGTGAGGTAGCGGTCTTTTGACGTTTCTACAAGAAAACGGCCGTCTTCCTGTTTCGTTACGCGCTCCACCGTTTCAAAGGCGTTTACGCGCAGCTCTTTTCTTCTGACAACCTCTCTGTAATAAGAGAGAGCCTGTATTCGGACCGGTTTTCTGTTTTCCGTAATAAAGGCAACATCGCCGATCTCCAATTTTTCACTTGAACTGAAAAAAGTTTGGTGGGTCGGATAGTTATAAATGCTGTTTACGACATTCCCTTTTTCGATCACAAGCGCGTTCACGCCAATTTGCTTCAGATGTATAGCCGCCGATAATCCGCAAGGACCTCCGCCTATTATAATTGCTTTTTCTTCTGTCATGTCCTTCAACTCCTGCGATTGGCATTTCCATCATAAGTTTCCACTCATATAAAAAATCTCCTATATTATCATAGGAGATTTTTTTGTTTATGCAAACGATTGGTTTATATCCAGCCTCTGAAACGCGAAGCCTCAGCCATTTTCCGCACGCCGACCATGTAAGCCGCAAGCCTCATGTCAATCCGGCGGTTTTGGGACATTTCATAAATATTATTAAACGATTTTATCATCATATTTTCCAGTTTTTCCTCGACTTCTTCTTCACTCCAGTAGAAGCCCTGGTTGTTTTGAACCCATTCGAAATAAGAAACCGTTACACCGCCGGCGCTCGCCAGAACATCGGGAACCAGCAGCGTTCCTTTGTCTGTCAGGATTTTCGTTCCTTCCAGTGTCGTCGGTCCGTTTGCCGCTTCTACCACGATTTTCGCTTTGATGCGGTCAGCGTTTTCTTCTGTAATTTGGTTTTCGATCGCCGCCGGGACAAGTATATCACAGTCCAGCTCAAGCAGCTCCTGATTCGTAATGGTGTCATTGAAAAGCTTCGTCACCGTTCCGAAGCTGTCTCTGCGGTCAAGCAGATAATCAATATCAAGACCGTCCGGATCGTAAAGGCCTCCGTACGCGTCAGAAATTCCGACAACTTTCGCGCCAGCGTCGTGCATAAACTTAGCCAGATAGCTGCCCGCATTTCCGAAACCTTGTACGACGACGCGAGCGTTCTGAATATCGAGACCTTTTTTCTTGGCCGCTTCTTTTATGCAGATGGTGACGCCTTTTGCCGTCGCTGATTCCCTGCCGTGGGATCCGCCGAGTACAAGCGGTTTTCCCGTAATAAAGCCGGGTGAGTTAAATTCATCAATTCTTGAATATTCATCCATCATCCAAGCCATAATCTGTGAGTTTGTAAATACGTCAGGTGCCGGGACGTCTTTAGTCGGTCCGACAATCTGACTGATTGCTCTTACATATCCCCTGCTCAGTCTCTCAAGCTCTCTGAATGACATGTTTCTCGGATCACAAACAATTCCGCCTTTACCACCGCCATAAGGAAGATCAATAATTCCGCATTTTAAACTCATCCAGATGGAAAGTGCTTTCACCTCTTTTTCAGTTACATTCGGGTGAAAACGAATGCCGCCTTTTGTCGGACCTACGGAATCATTGTGCTGCGCACGATAGCCTGTAAATATTTTCACAGACCCGTCATCCATCCGAACAGGAATTTTAACCGTTAATAATCTGAGCGGCTCTTTCAGCAGTTCATACACTTCTTCTGGATACCCCAATTTTTCCAGAGCTTTATGTATTACGGTTTGGGTTGATTTTAATACATCATGTTTGTCTTCTTCATTATGACCGGTGAATCGATCGGCTGCCATTTGAGTTAACCTCCTAAAATCTTCTGTTTCTCTCATGCTCCCTTTCAGTGACTAGTATACACCTTCAATATCTCCGTGCATAGAAGAAAGACAATGATTTTTCCATTATTTCGCTTAAAAAAAGACGGCCGCTGAAAACAGCTGCCGTTTCAAATCTTTTTTATGAAAAATGTTTCTGGATGGTCTCCACAGCATTGCCGTCCATGATGAGTTTTCCGTACTCATGGAGCCTGTAAATCGTAATCGTCGCCGGGTGTCCGTATTCAGCCAGCACCGCGATGACACCTTCGGCGGAACGGGAGCCGAGGTCTTCAAGGCTTACATAGTATTGGTTCTCATAGTGGTAGACGGTGCCGCCGGTAATCCCGATTCGGTGAAGGCTTCCGGCAAGCTGAATGATATCTTCAAACGAATGGAACTGATAAATAATATCCGGGCTTTCGTCAAGTTTGACCTGCATCTCGATATAATCATCGTCATATTCGTCATCTTCTGCGTCCGCGTCATGATTTTTCGTTACAATCACAACCATACCTTGTGCCTGAAGAGAATATACTTCCACCGCGATCGGACCATTCGCTTCAAAGCCGAGCTCTGTATTTGCTTCATTCATCATATCTTTAAATAACTGGTGGACTTTAAACGAGTCCTTCCAGAGGTCTTCTTTTGTCAGTCCCCGATCAGTCAGATCGTCGAGGGTTAAAAAGATTTTAATCTTATTATAGTTCAGACGCTCAAGCCGCATAATGTTCCCTCCTGCCTCTTCTTGCACACAAATCATATAACACAGTATATGAATAAATGAGTCATAGGTTCTTAATTTGTTATCAGTTTACACCGTGTACAGCGGGAAGACAAGCAGAATGCCGTTTTTATCACCGCGGCCGGATTTGTTTCAGGAAAACGGCTCATCCGGTCCGCACAGCGTAATCATATGCGTCTCCGGCTTCGCCCCGAGCCTCAGCGGAACTTTTGTCGTCCCGTAGCCGTTGCTGATCAGGTAATGCGCTTTTTTTACCGTTCCCGTCCCGCCCAATTCGTACGGCCCGAACCGGCCGAAACGGATTTGGCCGCCATGCGTATGGCCGCTGAACACAGCGTCAATCCCGTCTGACTCCCTCATCTGCTCATGGATGTCAGGATTATGGCAAAGCAGGAGGTTTACTTTGTCAGCATCCGTATATCTGATTGCAGATTCGTAATCATCCATCATCATCCTGATATCATCCACCCCGCAGATCGTAACGGTTTCCCCTTTATAAGCAAACTGAACCGATTCATTTCTCAGCGGAATCACTTTGTAAACCCGTAAAAGTGAGAGCAATTTTTGCTGGCTGACCTCGTAATCATTATTTCCCCACACATAAATGACAGGCGCGAGAGCCGTCAGACGTTTGATGTTTTCTTCAATTCTGGCGTAAGGAACTCCGCCCTCCGCCAAATCACCGCCGAGCAAAACGGCATCCGGCTTATAAACTGCCGCTTCGCGGAGAAGCTTTTCATCAATTAAACGGCGGTGCACGTCAGATATAAAGAAGATGGTGAGCGGCTTCATCCCTTTCATTTTATCAAGCGTAAATGTATGTGTTTTCAAATGGCTGCCGTTTGCCGTTTTGTACATGACGGCCGCCATAACCGCAGCCGCTCCCGCCAATGAGCCGAGAATTCCCGCTGTAAGCTTCATAAACGCACTCTCCATTCTGTCATTGTCTTACATTAGACGGACAAACAAAAAAGACGTTTCTATCCTTTCCGGAAAACGCCTCATTTTATTTGCTTTCAAAATAAAGATTGATATCATACCGATGTTTCATCAAGTGAAAAACAGATTCTCTCGCCCTCCATTTTTCAGGCTGGGGCCATAAATCCGTGCTTTTTTGGATAATTTCACATCTCAGTTTATGAAATTCACCCTCAGCTTTTTCTTCCTTTTTTTAAAATAATAAGAAGTGCAATACGCAAAAGCGGAAGCCATAATCCAGCACAAATAAACCGTATGGCCTAATATTTCCTGCAGAATCAGCTGCGGAGAGGCTTGGGGGGCATTAAAGCTTTTAAACATCAGCAGTATACACATCAGAGAAAAACAAACGAGGGACGCCCACTGCCATCTTCGGCACTGTGCGGCATAATTTTCGTATTTTAATTTCCGTTTCACCAGCGCCTGAAGCATTTGTTTCGTCGGTCCGTCAGCAAATCGGTCTAATTGCTTCCATAAAGAATCCATGCGCTTCACACCTTGTCCGTTTTCATTGGTACACTATATGAAAAGCACGGTGAAAACATGCATTTATTTTAATCAGACAGCGGAATGTTCAGAACCTGGCCGGTGTACACGTCGTTTCCGTTTAATCCGTTGTAGCTGCGGATTTTCTCTTCGCCCGCCCGGCTTTTATAATATTTCATTGAAATGCGGTAAAGCGTTTCTTTCGGCTGTACAGTATGCTGTACGGTCCGCACTTTTTTCGGGACAGTCCCGGCTTGATCACTCGCGGCAGCCGGAGCCGCTTTTTCACGGACAGCCGGCGGAGACTGCTGTTTTGTCTCCGCGTATTCGGTGTCTGTCGGCTTTACTTGTTTTTCTGAGGGTGTTTCCGTTTTTCAGGTGTTTTTCACTTGGTTTTCTTTTGTTTTTCAGATGCAGCCGCTTCTTTCTTATCTTTGTCGTCAGACTTTTTTTCGGTTGTTCTAAAAGAGCGGTTTCTGACGTATCTTTCTGAGCGCCTTTCGGAATAACGGCAGGCGCGCTTTCACTGTGGTCTATGAAGACATCTTCATAGTCCTTCGGGTCAAATCTGCTGCTGTTCGTCATATAAAGAAGACCGAAAAAGACACCGATTGTTACGATAATGAACAGGACGGTCAGAAAAGTGAACAGCGGCGTTTTTGTTTTGGTTTTTCCTTCACCTGCTCTTCCTTTTTTTACGCTCCTCTTTTACAGATTGTCTTGTCGGGAGGCTGTCTTCAAGATATTCAATTTGTTCATCCGCGGCCGCGGCAACCTGCTGCTCGGCACGCAGCTGAGCTTTTCTTCTTTCAACTCTTGACATTTCCGTCATAGAAACCCCTCCTAACATAT
The DNA here is from genome assembly GCF_000411595.1 of Paenibacillus lentimorbus NRRL B-30488. Classification (NCBI taxonomy): domain Bacteria; kingdom Bacillati; phylum Bacillota; class Bacilli; order Caryophanales; family Paenibacillaceae; genus Paenibacillus; species Paenibacillus lentimorbus. Next base: position 82,755 of record NZ_ANAT01000040.1, read on the forward strand.
TGAAAACGGATCTGACAGGCAAATACCGCATCAATAATAAAATGCGCTGTAACCGGAACGAATAAATTGCCGGTCCATTCATAGATAAGCCCCAGCAAAAGACTGATGCCCGCAACCATCATAAACAGAAGCCACTTCGCCAAGTATCTGAAATGAAGCACGGTAAAAATGAAGCTGGCGGCCCATAAGCCGATATGTGTCTGCAGAACGCCTCTGAACAAAATCTCTTCGCTGAACGAAATGAGAAGCGTCAAAAACAAAATGTGCAGAACCGGCCTGTTCTTAAAAAGCAATACATTAATGCCGCCGTCATCATATAAATGCGAAGGACACCATTTCATCACCGCCAGATCGGCAAAAATGACAAGGACGGCAAGAGTTACACCGTACCATATGATATTATCGTCACGTATATGCCACAGCTTTAAAAAATCGTGAATGTCGGTGAAAAAGAAAAAGCCGATAACAGCTGAAACCGCCAATATGAGCAATTGGGTGGCATACAGCTGTATCACAATCTCCCGGTCTGAGAGCTGCTGGATCAATTCGCTTTGCCGTCTCAGCTGAACTCACCCGCAGACTCTGAACCGAAAATCCGGCCTAATTCCAGCTTCCAATCTTCAAACCGTTCCATGTTTTTCCGTTCTCCTTTTTGCTCGTACGGAGCCAGATCAAGTCCGCAGCTGCTGCAGCATTGTCCGGTTTGGCCTTCAGGCTCATACGATTCATCAAAATAAGACAGCAGCGCTTTTCTTATACATTCTTTCCGCTCTAATAACGCCGAAAAACGGTTCATTTTACGCAGCTTCTTTTCCACGCGGTATGTCAGTTCTTCCTGCAGCTGCTCTTTTGTGGTTTTTCCTTGCAGATACAGATGGACGGCCGTTCGCGCCTGTGTTTCCTGGACGCCTTTATTGATCAGAACGTCCCGAAGCTTTCGCTCATCATCCGTACCGGCATCCCGTATGACGGCCAGAATGCCTTCCAGATCATAATCAGACAGGCTTTCTGTCTGAATAATCTGCTGCTGAAGCTCGGTATCGCCGGGCGCCCTCAGCAAAATACTGACACTCGGGCTGCCGTCGCGTCCCGCTCTGCCGATTTCCTGCATAAAGGCCTCGGCCGTTTGAGGAGGATAAAAGTGAATGACAAAGCGGATATCTGACTTATCCACACCCATGCCGAACGCATTGGTACAGCAGATGCAATCAAGCTGGTTATGGATAAATTGCTGCTGGATCAAGATTCTGTCCCCTGTATCCATTCCGCCGTGATAATAATCCGTCCGCTTTCCCGTTTTTTCATTCAGCTCAGCCGCAAGCTCTTCCGCCCATTTTCTGGTCGGACAATATATGATACCCGGGCCTTCAAGCTTTTCGGCAAGCTCCGTGAGCCTGCTTATTTTTTCGGCATTATCAGCCAAATGTTCTGCCGCCAGGAGAATATTCGGCCGGTTGACTGAATAAAGATGACGCACAGCATGCTCAAGTCCGAGCACATCCGTCACGTCTCTGAGCGTTTCTTTTGTCGCTGTTGCGGTCAGCGCCAATACAGGCGGCTTTCCGAGTGCCTGTCTGAAAGGCCCGAGCTTCGAATAATCAGGCCTGAAATCATGTCCCCATTCTGATATGCAATGAGCCTCATCAATAACAAATAAACTGACCGAAACGTTTTTCAAACGGTTCAGTACATAAGGTGAAGAAAGGGCTTCAGGAGACATATAGAGAAATTTATACCGGCTGATGTTGCTGAGAATAAAATGCCGCTCTGCGGAATTCAGCATGCTGTTTAATGCCGCAACCCGCTTTTCTCCTTTTGCTTTCAGCTGCTGCACCTGATCTTCCATTAATGAAAGAAGCGGTGAAATAATCAGCACCAGCCCGTCCATCATGTAACCCGGGAGCTGATAGCATAATGATTTCCCCCCGCCGGTCGGAAGCATGGCGATCGTATCCTTTTTTGGAGCACGCTAGTCATAATCTCTTCCTGCCCTTTTTTAAAGGAATGCAAACCAAAATACCTGGATAAAGCTTTATGCAGCTCAGTCATGCTGATTCACCGTCTTTGCCAGCGCCAGCCTGATCTGGAAATAGCTGAAGCGCATCTGCATTCCTTCGCGAATCCGTTTAATTTTATTCGTTTGATGCTGTTTTGCAAATGCCGTTATCATACGCTGTTCCTCTTCAGAAAGATACTGTTCTATAAAAAATGCAGGCTGATGCAATGATATTTCTACGATATGGTCTTCGATTGTGGCGGTTTTTAAATTTCTGACCGCGGCGATCCGTTCAATCGGAAACCCTTTTTCCAACAGCTCAAAGGTTTTTCTGGCAGACTGTGTCAGCGCGCTTTCCGCCTGCAGATCGGACAACAGCTCGCGCAGAGCGGGATATGCACATTGCGGAAGCAATTGAATAACATAATGTACCGCTCCCCAAAACTGGACGGACACATACCATTCATCTTCGTTCAGCTGGAGAGCGAGCTGCTTATTCGTTTTGCCGATTCTGTTGAATGAAGTTAAAGAATAGACAAAAATAAGCGCCTGCCGTTCACTTACGCCTTGCAGAAGCTGAAACAGCGCGTCATGCATTTGGACGGAAAGCTCTTTAGCATCTCTGTTTTTCCGCATGAACCGTTTGACCCATCTCAGCGTCTGCACATCGTTGGTAACCGGGATATATTGACTGCATTGATGCTCTTTGTTTGACAGGACTTGAATGAGCAGGGAAAGCCGCCTCCACAGAGTGACGGCAGGAGTTTGATAATTCGCGCCGTGGCAGTGCTTCGGCCAAGGCCGCTCGGCAAACGCCCGTTCAAGCCTTTGAACGCCGCGCGCAGTCACTTTCCACGTTCCCTCTTCTTTTCCGGCTGTAATGTATGAGTTCTCGGTGAGTTTATGCAAAGAAGCAGCAATATCGCCGCGTTCACACTGTGAAGCCATGCCGAAATATTTAGCGATCTGAAATAAGCCGGCATCCTGAATGGTTTGAGACGACTTTTTTCCTTTTAATAAATGAAACACAGCACTGGGAGTCCGTTCGCCGTCTATTTTGTCCAGACAGTCGAGAACCACGGTATCAAAGTAGTTTATCGCCAATCTAAACACACCTACATTTCTTTTGTGACAAGTTTCGTTTTTTGGTTCTTTTTATTTTAACAGATTTTCATATAAATTTGACGTTTAAAGTCATCTTTTAGGGGGAAGTGCTAAAGAGAATCCCTTATGTGATAAGCATTCTCAATCATTTTTCTGTTGAAATTTGACACTAACATCATTACAATAAGTAAGAGGAATAGGTGTTATATTTAAATTATATAAGGTAAACCATTTGTTCCAACACGAACAATCTGGGAGGTTTTATTCATGGCAAAGTACACAATTGTAGATAAAGATACGTGTATTGCATGCGGCGCCTGCGGAGCTGCGGCACCAGACATTTATGATTATGATGATGAAGGCATTGCGTTCGTTACGCTTGACGAAAATAAAGGTGTCGTCGAAGTTCCGGAAGTTCTGGAAGAAGATATGATTGACGCATTTGAAGGATGCCCTACTGATTCAATCAAAGTTGCGGATGAACCGTTCGAAGGCGATCCGCTGAAATACGAATAAAAAAGCCCTCCCCGTGAGAGGAGCTTTTTCGTCCTGAATAAGACTCCGGCTGTTATCGGCCGGAGTCTTATTTTTTTGCCGATCAGCACAAACAAAAAAAGCGTCCGGCTGTTCTTCACAGAGCGGACGCTTTAAGCCTTTATTGTGTTTGGATGCTGCGTTTTTGTTCAATCCAAGGTTTCAGCTTCGTAAAGATGAACGTAAAGACGATGGTGATGATAATGCCTTTTACAATGTTAAACGGCAGAATTCCTGCGACAACCGCCGTTTTCAACTGGCTGTTTGACAATGCTGGTGAATGTAAAAACCAAGTATACGCGGGCAGGATAAGAATATAGTTCAAAATACTCATCAGCACGGTCATCGCCGCGGTTCCGGCCAGCAGGCTCACTGCAAGCCCTTTTGCAGAATTGAGCTTTTTAAACATAAACGCCGTCGGCAGAATAAACAGCGTTCCCGCGATAAAATTGGCTGCCTGCCCGACAGGCACGCCGGCCATGCTTCCTTGAATGATATACTGCAGAATATTTTTAATCGCTTCAACCGCAATCCCCGCCGCAGGCCCGTAAACCAAAATGGCGATAATTGCAGGAACGTCACTGAAATCAATTTTCAAGTAATCCGGCAGCCCCGGAAACGGGAAATTTAACAGCATAAGCACAAACGCAATACTGCTAAGCATACTGATGACAACTAATTTTTTTACTTTCACAATGCTCTCTCCTTTTCGATCAAATCTCTCGAAAAGAGGAAAGGTTCTTTTGCGCCCCAATAAAAAAACCGCTTTTGTTAAAAAGCGGGAGCTTACTAAGGCTTGGCAAAGAAACGTTTGATATAAGCATCAAAACGTCTGCTGAACCTCCATCTTCTCCCATCCAGACTATACTGTCGGCTCCGGAATCTCACCGGATCCTGCCGCCGAAGCAGCTCGCGGGCTTAGAGCGTGATGCTCATCACCGCCGGTAGGGAATTTCACCCTGCCCCGAAGATTGATCTTATGAATTTATTCACATTATATATGATCAAATTGTAATTGTATAGAGAACTGCTCAATTTTATATAAAATATTGATGATGCCCATTTTAACTGAATTATCGGCTTCCTTTTCTCCTTTACTGCGTCAATACACATTGACACTCTATTAAGAATATGATAAATTATCAGATATTTAGTCAGCTAAACTAGGAGGAAATCTAACAATGTTTCGAGTTTTGGTCTCAGATAAGATGAGCAATGACGGCTTAAAGCCGCTGATGGAATCAGACTTTATAGAAATTGTTCAAAAAAACGTCGCGGATGCAGAAGATGAATTACATACCTTTGATGCCCTGTTAGTCCGCAGTGCCACAAAAGTAACCGAAGAATTGTTTAAAAAGATGACTTCTTTAAAAATCGTCGGCAGAGCCGGTGTCGGCGTAGACAACATCGACATTGATGAGGCCACAAAACATGGAGTTATCGTGATAAACGCGCCGAATGGAAACACCATTTCAACGGCAGAGCATACATTCGCGATGATTTCTTCATTAATGAGACACATCCCGCAAGCCAATATCTCAGTAAAATCAAGAGAATGGAACCGGACGGCTTTTGTCGGGGCGGAGCTCTACGGAAAGACTTTAGGCATTGTCGGTCTGGGCCGGATCGGAAGCGAGATTGCCCAGCGCGCCAGAGCGTTCGGTATGACGGTTCATGTATTCGATCCTTTCTTAACCGAAGAGAGAGCCGGCAAAATCGGCGTAAACAGCCGGACATTCGAAGAAGTGCTTGAAAGCGCGGATATCATTACCGTCCACACGCCTTTAACAAAGGAAACAAAGGGACTGCTTAACAGAGAAACCATTGCCAAAACGAAAAAAGGCGTCCGTCTTATCAACTGCGCAAGAGGCGGCATTATTGATGAAGCGGCGCTTTTGGAAGCGCTGGAAAGCGGCCATGTCGCAGGCGCTGCCCTTGATGTGTTTGAAGTGGAACCGCCAGTTGAATCAAAGCTTCCCGACCATCCGCTGGTGATCGCCACACCTCACTTAGGCGCTTCAACGAAAGAAGCACAGCTGAATGTCGCGGCACAGGTTTCTGAAGAAGTGCTGCAGTTTGCAAAAGGTCTGCCTGTCATGTCAGCGATCAACCTGCCTGCGATGACGAAAGATGAATTCAAAAAAATCCAGCCTTATCACCAAATTGCCGATAAAATCGGAAGTCTCGTGTCACAATGTATGAAGGAACCCGTCAAAGATGTTGCGATTCAATATGAAGGCACCATCGCCAAACTTGAAACATCATTTATTACAAAAAGCCTGCTGTCCGGTTTCTTAAAACCGCGTGTAGACTCAACGGTCAATGAAGTGAACGCCGGCGGTGTAGCAAAAGAACGCGGTATCAGCTTCAGCGAGAAGATTTCCTCCAATGAATCAGGATATGATAACTGCATCAGCGTAAAAGTAACCGGAGACCGGAGCACATTTACGTTAACGGCTACGTATATCCCTCACTTCGGTGAACGAATCGTTGAACTGAACGGCTTTAATATTGACTTAAATCCTGCCGGCCACCTCGTTTATATCCAGCACCAGGATACGACTGGTGTAATCGGACGCGTCGGACGCATCCTCGGCGATAACGATATCAATATCGCTACCATGCAGGTAGGCCGTAAAGAAAAAGGCGGAGAAGCCATTATGATGCTTTCTTTTGATAAACATTTAGATGATAAAGTCGTCAATGAGCTGACTTCAGTTCAGGATATTGTTTCCGTTAAACTGATTGACCTTCCGTAACCAACAGAAAACCCAAAACATTCATATGTTTTGGGTTTTTTACGTTTAATGGGTCGGAAGCGGATTAGGCGCGGCAGGCACAGCAATCGGTTTTGTCACATCATAATTACCGATTTTCTTTGCGTGTGCATGTGTGAACAGCACCTCAGAATAACCGAATTCCTTCGCGGTTAACAAAAGCCCTTCGATCATTAAAATGCCTTCCAGCGAATCTTCAACTTTATGTTTTTCGGACAATTGGATCCGCAGCTGCTCGCCGTCTTCCCTTTCCGATACCGATGCAATCGCATCTGCTTCTATAATGCTCGCGGTCTGTGAGCCTCCGTCTGTTGTCTTCATCCCGTCAATAGCCTGATATACTGAATAATAGGTTTGTTCAGACGGGATGAGATACTCTTGTCCCAGACTGTCGCTGTAAGAAAAATACGCCCGGTTTGTCTGTTTATGTACGGACATCTCAGCGGAAATGCCGTAAGATTTATAAAAATCCTGTCCGGCTCCGTTTTGAACCTTTTTCAATTTAATCCGCTCGTAAGGACTCCATGTCAAAGTCTCTTTCAGCATCTTTTTCAATAAGTCAGCATCGGCAGCTGATTCGATAGAAAGACGTCCGTTTACCTGCACAAGCAAATCCTTATTATCCGCCGTTACCTGCACACCGTCCAAAAGGTTCGGCACAGAAAGGAAAGATTCGGGCACTTCTAAGTTTTCTGCATCAGATAATGCCTCTGAAACCGATTCGTCAGGCTTCTTTTTTTCAAAACTGACCGGAATGACGGCGGATGTATCTGAATCGGCAAACGCCAAAGTAATGTAATTGTTTTTGTTTTCGTTAGAAACGACAAACGTCTTCTGATCCGGCTTGACAGCAGCTGACTGACTGGCTTTTTCAGCTTGACCGCTGTCAGCTGTAAGATCACCGGCAAATTTGTTTGTCATCAGGTGAGGAGAAATAATCAGAGCGATGCACAATGCGCAGATGCCGGCTGCGGCGGGGCCGATCCAGCTTCGGGCCGGTTTTTTCCTGTACGGTTTACCCGTTTCAATATTCCGGTAAATGGCCTCGGGTGAACGATGATCTCTAACCGCCGGAAGTTGTCTTAACAACTCCTCTACTCTTTCTTCGTTCCAATATGACTTCATCATCCATTAGCTCCTCCCTCAAAAGCTCCATCTGTTTCCGAAGTATTTTGAGCCCTCTGTGTTGGGTCGTTTTGACTTTGCTTTCCGAGAAGCGGAGAGCGGCGGCTGTTTCCTGAATGGAATATCCCTGAATAAATCTCAAGATAATAACAGCTCTTTGATCAATGGTGCAATGATCAAGCGCGGTATAAATTTCCCGGACATTTTCATGCTGTACGGCGAGTTCGTCCGGAAGCAAATGCTGATCTCTGACATCTTGTGTATCCCAATCAAACGTACCCATAATACGCTGTCTGATCGTCTGCTGCTTGCGGAACCAGTCAATCGCCACATGGCGTGCGATGGACAACAGCCATGTTTTTCACTGCTTCTTCCTTCAAATGTATGATAGGAATTCAAGACGCGGATATACACTTCCTGCGTCAAATCTTCAGCCTGCGACTTATCTTTTACCATATAAAATAAAAATTGATATAAATCTTGATGGTATGCATCGTATAATATCTGAAAGGTTTCTTCCATGGGAAACCCCTCCGTTCACTTTTTTGTCGTAAAAATGCGTTGAAAAGTTACATTACAACTATATTACGAGAAACTGGAATTTGGAAGGGAATTTATATTAACATATTCTTAAATTTTTAAAGGAGAAACAAACAAAAAACACCCGCATGTTCTGCGGGTGTTTCGTATGGAACAAGATTGTTCGTCAATTTCAGACGTCATCCTGCGCTTTTGTCGGAATATAAAATGTAAACGTCGTCCCTTTGTCGATGCTGCTGTGAACCGCAATTGAGCCGCCGTGGGCTTCCACGATATTTTTTACGATGGCGAGTCCGAGTCCGGTCCCCGCCCTGCCTCTTGTTCTTGCTTTGTCCGCTTTATAAAAACGTTCAAAAATAAAAGGCAGATCCTCTTCCGGTATTCCCGAGCCGGAATCTTTGATATCGATTTTCAGTCCGTCTTTTACGGTCTGAGCCGCGATATGAACGCTTCCGCCTGACTCCGTATGGCGCAGCGCATTATCTATAAGGTTGGTAAACACCTGTTCCATTTTGTCTTCGTCAAAGACACACTCCGGCTGAGACACCGAGATGTCCTCTGTGAGCGAAACGCCTTTTTCCTTCGCTACCCCAGAAAATTTGCGGGAGATCTTCTCCAGAAATTCATGCAGGTTTACCGTTTCATAGCGCAGACCCGTATGTCCGGATTCCATTCTGGCTAAATCCAGCAAATCATTGACGAGCCGGCCCATGCGAAGAGATTCATCATAAATGATCTGCGCGATTTCTTTTTTCTCCTCTTCGGTGCTTGCAATGTCGTCCACTATTGCTTCACTGTATCCCTGCAGCATAGAAATCGGGGTTCTGAGCTCATGACTGACATTGGCAATGAAGTCTTCACGCAATTTATCCAGCCTGCGCTCTTCGGTCATATCACGGAGCACGGCCACGGCGCCGCGGACGTGTGATTCCGCATAAAGAGGCGACATCAATAAAACCCATGACCTTCCTTGAAGCGTCATTTCAATCATTTGCTCTTTTTCCGTGTTCACTGCATTTTGAAATAGCTCTTTTGCTTCAGGGGGAAGGTTGTCTCCTTCTTTAATGTTCATGTTCTGCTCATAATACCATGCCTGCAGAAAACGTTCGGCCGGCGGGTTGGTCACCAAAATGGTGCCGTCGATATTAATGGTGATGACCCCGTCTGCCATACTGCTTAAAATATTGGACAGCTGTTCTTTTTCCTGATTCAGCGCGTTAATATGGAAATTGAGCTGCCGTCCCATCTGATTAAAGGCAATGGCCAGTTCCCCGATTTCATCTTGGGTCAGAATCGGAATTTTTGTATCAAACTTTCCTTTCGCCAAGTCTTGGGCGCCTTCCCGCATTTTCCGAAGGGGATATGTCACCCTGCTGGATAAAAAGAACGCGAAAAACGTTGTCAAGACGATGGCAATGCCCGCCGCAAGAAAAATATAGCGTGTCGTATGTTTCGTCGTATCTTTGACGGCAAGCAGCGATTGGGATAAAAAGACCATGCCTTTTTTGCCGTCTTTTTCATACGGCACTCCGACGATCAGCCGTTCGTTATCCGAACCGGCATTTTTGGGGACCGCGCGTTTGCTTACTTTATTGCGGTCTGTCAGCGCCTTGTGCAGATCCCGGTCATGTTTAATCTGCTCTAATGTAATAGAGGATAAATGATTATCGTCATTGGGCGAATACCAGACATGCTTATCATCCTGAATGATCGCGATGCTCGTTAAATTGTCCGCCAGTTCCCACGTGATGGATCTGGCAAGCGGCTGGTCTTCATGATTTTCTATTATGACCGCAATTTTATCGGCAAGCTGCGTTAAATCTTTTTCCGCTTCTTCAACGTGGTAATTTTCTATAAATTCCAGAAGCAGCACCGTTAAAATAAATAAAACAATTAACACGAGTGAAAGAATGGTAAACCAAAGCTTTCCTACTACGCTTTTCCAAAACTTCATTCAGCGCCTACCTCAAATTTGTATCCGACTCCCCAGACGGTGACGATTTTTTTTGCCGCTCCCGGGGACACTTTGTTTAATTTTTCACGGAGCCGTTTGACATGAGTGTCCACTGTTCTGAGGTCTCCGAAAAATTCATACTGCCACACTTCTTTTAAAAGCTTTTCCCTGTCATACACTTTGTCCGGTGTTTTCGCCAGGAAGTACAGCAGTTCATATTCCTTCGGCGTCAGGCTCACCTCCGTGCCGTCCGCAGTCACCCTGTGAGCATCGTGATCAATGGATAGATGCGAGAAGACGAGCACATTTTTTGTCGGGGTATTGGCTGTCAGATAAGATGTTTGGGAAGCCCTTCTTAAAAGCGCCTTTACCCGAAGCACCACTTCTCTCGGGCTGAAAGGCTTGACGATATAATCGTCCGTACCTGCTTCAAATCCCTGGACGCGGTTGGCTTCTTCCCCTTTTGCCGTCAGCATGATAATCGGGGTCGCTTTTTTTTCTCTGAGCTGCCGGCATACTTCTATTCCGTCCGTTCCCGGCATCATTAAATCCAAGAGCACCAGATCATAATCTGATGCCAGCCCCATTTTAATGGCCTCGTCTCCGTTTTCCGCTTCTTCAATCACATAGTTTTCCCGTTCAAGGTACATTCTTAAAAGGCGTCGAATTCTGGCTTCATCATCTACTACTAATATTTTAGTTTCATTTGTTTGATCCATCGTTTTCCCCCTGCTTTCCTTCTGTTACTTTCATTTTAACAAACTGTGCGGCAGCTTGAGAACTGTATCGGCTTTTTGCATCTATGCGTACGAATGAAGTCCGGCAAGCACAAGATTCACAAAAATTAAGTTAAACATAATAATAGCGAAGCCGATGACGGCAAGCCACGCGGACTTTTCGCCATGCCAGCCTCTTGACAGCCGCAAGTGCAAATACGCTGCGTAAAATAGAAAGGTGATCAGCGCCCATACTTCCTTCGGGTCCCAGCCCCAAAAACGCGTCCATGCAAGCTGCGCCCAAATCATCGCAAACACAAGCGCGCCGAGTGTGAATACCGGAAAACCGATGGAAACAGCGCGGTAGCCGACTTCATCGACCAAGTCCAGATTCACATTTTTGACGAGCGGGCTTATAAGAGCGCTGATTCTCTTTCTGAATATCAGCCTGAGCGCCCCGTATAAAACGAGACCTGCGCCAAACGACCAGATCACCGTATTGACCTTTCTGCCTGAAAAAATGGCCGGAAGCTCAATAAGCGGCTTCATTGCGCCTTCCGTAAGCAGTTCTCCGTCATGCGGGCCGACAAGCGCAGGCATATCATATATCATCACGCTTTTGGCCTCTTTTTATCCACCCAATTAAATTCTGCTTTGTAGTCCGCCAGCCGGAATGCCGACGTGACGGCGATAAATGCCACGGTCGTCACGAGTATAAACATGATGACTTCAAGCCAGAACGTTTTTTTGCCCGGTCTGGATTGGTCGACATGCTTTAACAGGAAAATGACGCCGGCTACAAAACTGATCGCAAGAATCGCCTGCCCGAGCGCCGCCGTCGTGACGTGAATGTACAGCCAATTGCTCTGCAGTGACGGAATAAGCGGCGTGATGTCTGTCGGAAACATGCTTGCATATGCGATAAGCAAAAGCGCGATAGACAATGTGAACATGCCTAATGAAGGCAGTCTGTAAATAAAGTAAATAATAATAAAAGCGAGAACAAGCATCATGCCGAATGACGTCGTAAATTCAAACATATTGCTGACAGGCGCATGTCCGCTTGCCGACCATCTCGCAATGAAATAGCCGAGATGACAAAGAAATCCGAAAATGGTTAACGTGATTCCGATAGCCGACCAGCGGCCCTTACCGTCCTTCGCACCTTTTGTTCCCCGGATGGCGCCGCCGAAAACCGGGACGGCAATTAAATAAATCAAAAAGGCAGCATAAAGAAAATTTGCGCTCAGCTCCGCCATGACACCACTCCTTTTTCACTAGGCCTGATTTTTGGCCAATTCTTTTTGATCGGCCGGCTCTTGAATCCCGGTCCCGCTAAGAACAAATTCGATATCCTTTTTCAGACCGAACCAGTTTTTGTTCGTATGTCCCGCCACAAGCACTTCATGATCACCTGTTTTGATCCAGATCCTTCTGTGCTGCCAGTACATCCCTTGAATGACGCCGATCATAAAGATCGCGCCGCCGACGGCAAGCACCCATAAGGTTAAGTCTTTTCTGACGGTGAGTCCTGTAATGTTTTTTGTTTCCACATGGTCGAATTTTAATTTGTACTTGTTACTTTCGGAACCTTCAACAGTCTGCTGAATCGCAACAAAACTTTTCTCCCCTTTCGGCTTGTCGGGAGCCGTGATTTTAAAGACAAAAGCCGGATTGTTAGGAACCTTCGTTTTCGTGCTCGGTTCTCCGTCCTTGTTAAAATAAAAATCAGGAAGATAACTGGCGATCTGCACTTTGTAACCGTTACCAAGATCGTAGTCCGTGTCGGGATCAAGAAGATTGATCTTCAGTTTGCCGAATGACTGTTTTGTTTTTGGTCGATCAGCTGAAATACCATCTGATCGAGCTGGTTTTCTTTATAGTCCACCTGATACACAGAATAGGAGTCAAAGCGCAGCGGTTCATTGACGCGGATATTGTTTTCTTTGACTCTTTTAAGCTTCGGCTTTTCACCGAATACAATGTCGCCTTCCCTCTTGTACAGAACCGCGTCCGTTGTGAAGGATTTGGCGACTTTGCCGTTTCCGGCTCTATCAATGGCGTCGGCGAATACTTTTTTCTCAGTGTCTTTGTTATATGTCTGCATCGTGAACCGGTTGTTTTTTAAGTAATATTTGCCGTCAGTACCGGGGATCTGGGCGGTTTCGCCTTCACGGACCCAGAGCGTTTCATCGACATACATACCGGGTACAAATCTCAGCATGGCTCCGATCAGAAAAATGATCAGGCCGATATGATTGACATAGGGTCCCCACCTTGAAAAACGGCCTTTTTCCGCCAGGATGCTTCCCTCTTGTTCTCGCACTCTATAATGCTTTTTTTTCAATCGTGTTCTGAGGCCATCAGCCGCATCCCCGCTCAGCTCGGTTTCTGTCCGGCTGTATAGACGCTGCCTCTTCAAAAAGACCGGATTCCGCCGAACTCCTTGATTTTTCAGCGCCCTGTACAAAGGAATCACCCGATCCAGGCTGCAGATGACCAGTGATATGCCAATGGATGCGATCAGGAGCATATACCACCATGAGCCGTACAGGTGATGAAACCCCAGCAAATAATACAGTTGGCCGATTATGCCGTACTGCTGTTCATAATATGTATCCGGCTGGGCGCCCGGCGGCAGATAAGCTTCCTGCGGAAAAACCGTGCCGAAAGCAGATGCCGCCAGAGTAATGACAATCAGCCATATTCCGACTTTTACGGAAGAAAAGAAGTTCCATACCTTATCTACGATTGTTTTGTTATATGTTTGCGAACGCCTTGCGCTGCCGTCGTACCGCATATCGGCAAGCGGCGATTTTTGATCATCAAGCGGCTTCCCGCACGACTCGCACAAAACCGTCCCGGCTGGATTCACGTGCCCGCATTCACATTTGACCTTTTTCATGAAGACGCCTCCGGCTTAATTAAATTCATATAGTCATGAACCATGCGTTCTGTCATCGTGCCGGTCACCACTTTTACGACTTTTCCGTCGGGATTGATCAAAAATGTCGTCGGAATAGGTGATACGCCGTACGCATCCAGCACTTGCCGGTCAGTATCGAGCGCAACCGGGAAATTGACGCCGTATGTTTTCATAAAATTATGTACTGCAATTTTTGATTCGCCGACATTTACCGCAACCACCTCGACACCGAGGTCTTTAAAATGCTTGTATTGATTCTCCATGTAGGGAAATTCCTGCTTGCACGGCTCACACCACGTTCCCCAGAAATTCAGAAAAACACCTTTCCCTTTTAACTGACTCAGTTCTATGAGTCTGCCCTCTGTATCTTTCAGCGCGAAATTCGGGGCTTTGGACCCCTCAGATATACGCTCTCCGTTTGTGTAAACGGCATTATAGATGGTATATCCGAGCGCGCAGAGTAAGATGAGAAGGATGCCGGTCCGAATGAATAAACGCCGCCGTTTTTTGTTCATTGTACACTGCTCCCCTCCCCTGTCTGCAAATCCATTCAATTATATCATCTACACGTTTTGTAATTTTTGAAGGTTATGTGAAAATTAGAAAGCGTTTTTACCGTGTTCAGCTAAAGCCCGCAGCCTTTTCACCTCATGCGGCGTCAATTCTCTTGCGTCTCCTGTGCGCAGACCTCTTAAATCTAAAAATGCGTATTCTTCACGTTTGAGTTTCAGCACGTCATGACCGATCGCCTCAAACATGCGGCGGACCTGTCTGTTTCGGCCTTCGTGAATCGTCAGCTGAATAATGCTCGTCTGCTTTCTTTTGTCCAGGGAAAGCATTTTCGCTCTGGCCGGCGCTGTCTTGCCTTCTTCAAGCTGAATGCCGCGCTCAAGCTTTCTCAGAAGTTCCTTGGAAGGAATTCCCTTCACTTTGGCGACGTACGTCTTATCAATTTCGTATTTCGGATGCATGAGTTTGTTGGCAAACTCGCCGTCATTTGTCAGCAATAAAAGTCCGCTCGTATCATAATCAAGCCTGCCGATCGGATAAATGCGCTGCGGCACTTCTTTGAAAAAGTCGGTCACCACTTTCCGCCCTTTGTCGTCATCAGCTGCTGAGATCACTCCTCTCGGTTTATAAAGCAGAAAGTACACGGGTTCTTCCCGCTCCACCTTTAATCCGTTTACTTCAATCTGATCAGAACCGGTCACTTTTACGCCGAGCTCTGTTATTACTTTTCCATTCACCTTTACTTTTCCTTCTTTTATCAGCTCTTCTGCCTTTCTGCGTGATGCCACGCCGGCATGAGCAATAACTTTTTGCAGTCTTTCCATGTCGTTCACCTCAAGTATAATCTTACTTTTTTCCCCTTGAACAAACAAGCTTTTTCAAGGGGAGTTATTCTGATATATAAAAAGCGCCTGATTTCAGGCGCTTCCAAATAATAACGTAACTATGATGATTGATGCAACCACCCCGATCAGATCAGCAAGAAGACCAACCTTTAAAGCATCCCCCATTTTTTTGATGCCGACCGCCCCGAAATACACCGTCAGGACATACAGCGTCGTGTCAGTCGATCCCTGCATGACCGAGGCCAGTCTGCCGATAAATGAATCAGGCCCGTACACGGCGATCAGATCTGTCGTCATGCCGAGCGCCGCCGTCCCCGAAATCGGGCGGATCAGAGCAAGCGGCACGACTTCTGCGGGAATGCCGAGCGCTGTAAAGAAAGGCTTGCACAGCCCCATGACAAAATCCAGCGCGCCTGAGGCCCGGAATACGGTAATCGCCACCAGCATCCCGACCAAATACGGAATGATGGAAAACGCAATCTCAATTCCTTCTTTTCCGCCTTCAACGAATGATTCATACGTCGGCACTTTTTTGATCGTGCCGTATATCAATATACCGGCGATAATAATCGGAATCATGGCTAAAGACAGCCAATTCACCATTTCCATTCGCTTACCTCCCTTTTCTTTTGCGGCGGTACCAGAAGTAGCGGTCAATGAAAATCGCGCCGATTCCCGAAATTAAAGTCGCTAAGATGGTCGGCCCGACGATATCGGTCGGTGATTTCGCCGAATAAGCCATGCGCACGGCAATGACGGTTGTCGGTATCAATGTAATACTCGAAGTATTTACCGCCAAAAAGGTAATCATGGAACGGCTGGCCTCAGACTTACCTCCATTCAGCTTTTTCATCTGCTCCATGGCTTTAATGCCGAGCGGTGTCGCCGCATTTCCCAGTCCGAAAAAGTTTGCCATGAGATTTGATAAGATGTATCCCATCGCCGGATGATCAGGGGGAATATCGGGAAACAGCTTAGAGATAAACGGGCGGCACATTCTGCTGAATATATCCAAAAGGCCGGACTGCTCGGCTATTTTCATCAGGCCGAGCCAGAAGACGAGGACGCTCATTAATCCGAACGAGATCGTAACCGCTTCTTTCGCTCCTTTAAAAACGGCTTCATTCACATCCTGCAAGGTACCGTTAAACATCGCAAAGACAAGTCCGATTACCGTCAGACATACCCAGATTAAATTGACCATGACGAACCGCCCGCCGCGCTCATAAACAGGCTCGTAAACGTCTCAATGAAATGCTTTTTCGGTTTTTATGGCGCTCGTTTTCATAATAGACGGGAATCTTGGCGATCACTTTCCCATCATGCATAACAGTCATCCGGCCGACGACATCAGGAATGAGAGAGGCATCCTTTTTCCAGGCTTTTTTCGGTTTTATTAAGGTTGTGCGGATTTTTACATCGTCGATTTCATCCTCTTTTAATAAATATTTGACATCCCGGGCAATAAAAGCGTGTTTTCCGTAAAACGTCTTTTTCAGCTTCGGGATGCCGCCTTTTTTAGCGACGACATAGGTTTTATAGTGCTCAAAGACATAATTAAACATATTCATATGGTCATCCCAGTCATCCGGATCATTTATGGTGACCGCGATGAGATCCGTTCCGTCTTTTGAGGCCGTCGAAACGAGCGTCCGTTTCGCGATTTTTGTGTAACCCGTTTTTCCGCCTGTGCTGTAACGGTAGAGCCCAGTCAGAAGCTTGTTTTTATTTTCCATACCCGGTCCATCGTTTCCGCCTTATACACTTTTGTGCCTGAAACGGTCCGGTATTCCTTGATTTTCATCGCGTATTTAGTCAAAAGCGCCATGTCATACGCCGTTGAATATAAATTTTCATGGTCGTCCAGCCCGTGCGGATTTTGAAATTTTGTATTTTCCATCCCGATTTGCTCGGCTTTTTTGTTCATCATAAATACAAAACCGTCAAGGCTTCCGCCGACATATTCAGCTATTGCCGCAGCGGCGTCATTTCCTGATCTCAGCATAAGCCCGTAAACGAGATCTTTCAGCTTTACTTTTTGTCCCGGCTGAAGATAAATGGCTGAGCCTTCCGTTTTTACGGCATTCGGGGAAACCGTCACGGTCTCTTCCATCTTCCCTGATTCAATCGCCAGCACCGCCGTCATGATTTTCGTAATGCTTGCAATCCGCCGCTTATGATGTTCATCCTTGGCGAATAACACCCTGCCAGATGCTCCGTCGATAATAATCGCGCTTTTTTGCGCTGACATGTATTTGGGCATGTGCCGTATTGCCGTCTGTAATGGAAAAAAGAATAACAAAAGTCAAAAGAAATACGGCAGCTTTTTTGAGAAAGCGCATGAATGCTCACGTCCTTGTTGTGGGTTTGTACAAGTTTATGCGCCTGTCCATGACTTATGAATACCAATTGCATCACTTTCACATAAAAAAACTCTCCCAAAAGGAAGAGTTTTTATCTGACTGATGCCATATTTGAGCCTGATGCTTCATATTGCGCCAATTCTTCCCGCATGCGCAGAAATTCACTGCTGAGCGAAAGCAGAAGGCTCCGCAGCGAGTCCGGCACTTGCTGGTAGAATTCAATCGCGCTTTGGCCTGTATAAGCGGCGCGGCTGTTTTCGTACCATGTATCCTTTTTCGGCATGAAAAATTCTTCCACGCACTGATGATACACTTTATACAGCGTTTTTTCCGCTCTCACCTCATGAAACGGCTCCTGCATTAAGAGCCGCCGGCAGGCTTCCTGGGCGCCTTCGCAAAAGACGGTCATCCTCCTCAGCACACTGAGCACGTCGCGGCAGTATGCCTCATCCGCCTCTCCTTGAGCCCGCATCTCCGGCAATGTTGTATGATTTAAATAGCTGCTGACCATCGTGACAACCTCGGCTAAAAATTCACCAGTTTCTTCAGTATGGGCCCTCACAATCGAATTTCCCATTTCCGTCCGTTTCCTTCCTCTCTTGTACGTCGTCATTTGCGTCATTCATCAATGGCCTTTCCCTACTATCGTATGATGAAAAACGGTTATTATTTAATATCCTCAAAAGTTTGGTTGAAGTTTTCAAAGAATAAATCGGCTTCCTCCTGGAGAACGTCTTCCTCCGCATTTTCAGGAAGCGGCGGGAGCTCCTCCAATGTTTTTAAGCCGAATTGTTCAAGAAATACCGGTGTCGTGCCGTATAAAATCGCCCGGCCGGGACCGTCGGCGCGGCCCACCTCACACAGCAGCGCTTTTGACACGAGGCTGTGCAGAATCCGCTCAGACTTCACGCCCCGGATATCTTCAATTTCCGCCCGTGTGATCGGCTGCTTGTACGAAACGATCGCCAGCACTTCCAAAGAAGCCTGTGACAGCCCTTTTGACGGCACTTCGATTAGTTTTTTCAAATAAGGCACGAATTCTTTTTTCGTTCCAAGCATATACGTATCCGCATATTCGGTAAGCTCGATGCCTCTGTCGTCTTCCTTGTACTGAGCGGCCACTTCTTCCATGATTCCGGCCAGTTCCGCTTCTTCTATTTCAAGCACCGTCACCAATTGCTTTTTGGTCAGCCCTTCATCACCCGCCGCATACAGCAGGGCTTCCACAATCGCTTTCCAATTCACGATATCAAGCGCCATGAATGGATTCACTCCCCGTAATGTATATATCTGAAAAGTTTTCTTCCTGTTCAATGATAATCTGCTGATTTTTCATCAGTTCCAGGACTGCTAAAAACGTCACGACGAGATGGTCCTTTTGCCGAGAAGGAAAAAGCTCCGTGAAGTTTATTCTTCTCCCCGCCGTTTTTAAGCTTTTTACGATTTCGTTCATTCTGTCTTCAATCGGTATTTCCTGCCTTGTAATGGTCGTTTCTTTCGGCCGCGTGATTTTTTTACGCTGAAGCACCTTTTGAAACGCGCCGATCATGTCATAAACGGTCACCGACAGTTTCTGCTCGGTCTGTTTGATTTCTTTTGCATACTCACTTAAATCACTCGGCGGCTTTGTAAATGACTTTTGTCTTTCTTCTTCCCGCTCTTTTAAATCCTTCGCAGCGGTTTTATACTTTCTATACTCAATCAGCTTTTCAATCAGCTCGTCCCGAGGGTCTTCTTCTTCAAGCATTTCGTCTTCAAACAGCTCTTCCTCTTGTTTCGGAAGCAGCATTCTGCTTTTAATGCTGAGAAGCGTCGCCGCCATGACCAGATATTCACTGGCGACATCAAGTTCAAGCTCTTGCATTGTATGTACATATAATAAATATTGTTCAGTAATGGTTGCCACGGGTATGTCGTATATGTCGATTTCAAGACGGTTAATCAGATGAAGCAGCAGGTCCAATGGGCCTTCAAACGTATCAATTTTCACTTGATATTCTACCATTATCTCACCATTTTCAGTATCACTCTCATTGCCGGAAAAACTGGCTACCCTTTAGTATAATCCACCGAAATGCTCTCGTCCAATACTTTTATACACGTCCTCCGTTATTTAGAAAATACTGAAAAAGAAGATATACGCCTATACCTTTAAAGGCGGATGCACATATGATAGCCGTGTAAACTTGAAACAAAGGGAGGCTGATTTCACATGAGCGGAGCTTGTTTCGGCGGAGGTTTTGCATTAATTGTCGTTCTGTTTATTTTGCTCGTTGTCGTAGGAGCATCTTACATCTGCTAGTTCCTCAGGCTTCAGACACCAAGCCGCTCTTTTTCCTTTTCATAGCGCTGTGGTACACTGGTTTTAGCATAAAAGGAGGAAGCGGCTTGTATCCTAAAGCTTATATCGGCTTTTTGGCCGAATTTCACGCATCAAGAGATTATTTTGAGTGTCATGAACTGTTAGAGGAATATTGGAAAGAAAGCCCGGCTGAAAAGCGGAGCATTCATTGGGTCGGCCTGATTCAGCTTGCCGTCGCTCTGTATCACCAGCGCAGGGGAAATGAAGCCGGGGCGAAACGGCTGATTGCCAACAGCTTACGTATTCTGCGGTCTGAAAAGCAGGCGGTCTGTTCTCTCGGGCTCAGCCATCCGAAGCTGATTGAGCTGATAGAAACGCTGTCAGACGATATAGAAGCGGGCCTGCCTTACAGAAGTGTTATGCTTCCGATTACAGATGAAGCCCTGAAAGAAGCATGTCTTGCCGAATGCCGCCAAAAGGGTTATACATGGGGGCAAGACGGCGTATCAGATACCTTTCTTATTCATAAACACCGCCTGCGGGACAGGACGGATGTCATTAAGGAACGCGAACGGGAAATGGAGAGAAGAAAAAAAAGCAGAGGCTGACGGTCAGCCCTGCTTTTTCTATATCAAAACAGCTCCCGAAACCGTGAAGATTCCGGGAGCATTTGTCAGTTATTATATGAGATATCCTGATCTTTTTGATGTTGACAGCGTTCAAAAAAGCTTTGCGTTAATTCATTCGGAACGAGTGCCTCCGTTTTGAACAGACGTTTTAAGGCGTCCATCATTTGCTTTCCGATTCCTTGATGGCGGTGAGAAGGATTCACGCTGATATGCCGGATTTCAACCTCTGAGTCCTTTTTTTCGACTCCGATCGCTCCGACGATATCTTCATCCTCTTTCCAAAGAAAGAGCTGGCGGCCAGTATCCGTTTCATAGTCCTTTATTGTCTGCTGAAGCTGCTTGAGATCTTTTTCATTCGGCATAAATGACAGAAGACCCATCGCAATCTTTTCAAACGATTTTTTATAACGAATTAACATAAAAACCCCTCTATATCCAAAATGTCCATTCATGTCCTATCAAACGGATACATAAGGCGATCCGTTTTCTCACATTATATCATTTTCGCCGCGGTTTTAAACGCTTTTCAACAAATTATTCAAATGAGCGGTTTAAATTTGCCATTTCAATGGCAGATACTGCGCAATCCGCTCCCTTATTTCCGGCTTTTGTTCCGGCTCGTTCGATGGCCTGCTCAATGGTTTCAGTCGTCACGATGCCGAAGATAACCGGGACGCCCGTCGCCGTTCCCGCCTGGGCGATGCCTTTTGCCGCTTCATTGCAGACATAGTCATAATGCGTTGTCGCTCCTCTGATAACCGTGCCGAGCGTAATGACGGCATCGTATTTTTCGTTTCCGCCATTTTCTTTGCCGCAAACGGGATTTCAAACGCTCCCGGCACCCAAGCGACGTCAATGTCGTTTGATTCTACACCGTGGCGAAGCAGCGTGTCTTCCGCTCCGCTTAACAGCTTGCTCGTTATAAATTCATTAAATCTGCCGACGACGATTCCGATTTTAAGTCCTGTTCCTACTAGGTTTCCTTGTATGATATTCATATGTTATCCATCCTTTTTGTGAGATTTGTTTTTAGAAATGGAGCAGATGTCCAAGTTTTTTCATTTTGGTCTGTAAATACTGTTTGTTATGCTCACTCGCTTCCATTTGAAGCGGCACCCGTTCCGAAATGCTGAGACCGTATCCTTCGAGGCCGGCGATTTTCCGGGGGTTATTGGTTAAAAGTTTCATATGCTGAACCCCTAAGTCGCGGAGAATCTGGGCGCCGATGCCGTAGTTGCGCAGATCAGGCAGAAAGCCGAGCGCTTCGTTCGCTTCAACCGTGTCGTACCCTTGTTCCTGCAATCGGTACGCCTTCAGCTTATTGATTAAACCGATTCCTCTGCCTTCCTGCCGCAAATACAATAGAACGCCGCGGCCTTCTTCAGCAATTTGCGCAAGCGCGGCATGAAGCTGAGGTCCGCAATCACAGCGATGGGATGCAAACACATCGCCCGTCAGGCATTCTGAGTGCACTCTGACAAGAACGGGTTCGCTGTTAAACGGGACTTCCCCCATGACAAAGGCGAGATGTTCTTTTCCGTCAACCTCGTTTGTATATCCGTAAACTCTAAACGTGCCGAAGTCAGTCGGCAGCGTAATATCAACTTCTCTGTTCACAAGTGTCGTAATGTTGTAACGGTACTCTATTAAGTCTTTTATCGTAATCATTTTCAGCTGGTGGCGTTCGGCGATTTCGGCTAACTCCGGCACTCTGGCCATTGTGCCGTCTTCATTCATAATTTCACAAATGACGCCCGCTCCCTGAGATCCGCAGGCTTTTGCAAGGTCAACGGCTGCTTCCGTATGGCCCGCCCGCTTCAGGACGCCTCCTTTTTTTGCGATTAAGGGGAAAATGTGGCCCGGACGCTGAAAATCGTCAGACACAGATTCCTCGTTCAACAGCGCCTGAATGGTAAAAGAACGTTCTTGAGCGCTGATGCCCGTTTTTGTCAGCCTGTGGTCAATACTGACCGTAAAGGCGGTCTCATGTGAGTCCGTATTATGATCGACCATCGGGTGAAGATCCAGCCGGCCGGCGATGTCTTCAGACAGCGGCGTGCAGATCAGGCCTCTCCCATGGGTCGCCATAAAATTCACCACTTCAGGCGTGGCATGCTCAGCCAGCGCTACGAAATCTCCTTCGTTTTCTCTGTCTTCATCATCGACAACAATGATGACTTCACCTTTTTTCAGCGCCTCTAACGCCTCTTCTATCGGATGAAACATATCGATCTTCCTTTCTAAAAGCCGTTCTCGCTTAAAAAGGCTTCCGTGATAGTTTGATTGCTTTTCGTTTGTTCTGTTTTGTGCAAAAAGCGGTATAAGTATTTGCCGATCATGTCACACTCAATATTTACGGTTGATCCGACTGTTTTCGTCTGAAAAATCGTTTCTGAGATGGTATGCGGAATGATGGATACCGTCACGCTTTCGTCTGATAGACCGAAAATCGTCAGGCTCACGCCGTCTACCGTAATTGAACCTTTCAATACGAGCGTTTTTGTCAATTCCGGCGAAAGTTTTAAATCGTAATAGACCGCGTTGCTTTTTTTCTCGATCCGCGTAATTTCCGCCGTTCCGTCCACATGCCCTGATACAAAGTGGCCGCCGAACCGTCCGTTGGCGGACATCGCTCTTTCCAGGTTTACTTTACTGCCTTTTGACAAGCCGTTCAGCGAAGTGGCTTTCACTGTTTCCGGCATGACATCAACCGTAAATTGATTGTCAGAAAATCCGGTTACGGTCAGGCAGATGCCGTTTACCGCAATGCTGTCGCCAAGCTTCACATCACTTGTCACTTTTGAAGCGGCGATGGTTAATGCCATGGAAAGGCCTGTCTTTTTGATTGCTTGGATCGTGCCTGTTTCTTCAACGATTCCTGTAAACATCGTCACCATCCTTTCCATCTTTAGGTATGGCCGTCAGTTTTATATCCGGCCCGATTTGGGTGATTTGTGTGAATTGTAAATGGGGGACATCTTTCATTGATTGAAAACCTTCACCGGAGATCAAGCTGGGAGCAAGCGTTCCTCCGATTAATTTAGGGGCGAAATAGAAATGAAGCTCTTGGAAACAGCCTTCCTTGACAAAACTTCCGTGTACGGATGCTCCGCCTTCCACATAAACGGACATTATGCCGTTTTCAGCGAGAATACTGAGCACCTCAGGGATGTGAATACGGTCTGTTTCCAGCGGAAAAACTTTTATTCCGAGTGCGGTCAGCCGGTCTTTCTTTTGCACGTCTGCACCTTTGGCCGTAAATATCCATGTCGGCGCAGCGCCGTCAGTGAGCACATTTGCCGTTTCAGGAATGGTCAGCTTTGTATCGAGAATCACTCTGACCGGCTGCTTCACCGCATCAGGAAGCCTGCAGGTCAGGCTCGGATTATCGGCTTTGACTGTGCCTGCTCCGACAAGAATGCTTTGATGCGATTTCCTGTATTGCTGGGCATCAAGCCTTGCCGCCTCTGATGTAATCCATTTGCTGTCACCGGTTTCGGTCGCTGTTTTCCCGTCAAGGCTCGCGGCCGCTTTCAAGGTGACATACGGAAGTCCGGTCCGCATGAAGTGAAGAAACATTTTATTCAGCTCTTCTGCCTGCTGCCTGAGAAGTCCGGTTTTCACTTCGATGCCCGCTGCTTCCAGCATTCCGATGCCTTTTCCGGCTACAAGCGGATTCGGATCTTTCACAGCAATGAACACCCTTTTTATTCCCGACTTTATTATCAGTTCGGCGCATGGCGGTGTTTTTCCGTAATGGCTGCAAGGCTCCAGCGTCACATACAAATCGGCGCCTTTTGCGTGTCTGCCGGCCATATTAATCGCGTGAACCTCGGCATGCGCTTCTCCGTATTGCAAATGGGCGCCCATTCCGACGATCTGTCCGTTTTTGACGACGACAGCGCCTACAAGAGGATTGGACTGTGTCTGTCCTTCACCGCGTCTGGCAAGTTCTATTGCCGTATTCATATAATATTCATCCATCGTTATCCCTCCCTTCTTCCACGCAATTTGGCGTCAAAAAAGCCCCGAATGTTTACACAGTTCGGGGCTTTGCCAGTTTTAATCCATAGGAAATAAGACTATACAGTAAGTTTATTTTTTGCATAGCTTCTCTCATCCTTCTCCCATCCAGACTTTCACTGTCGGCTTCAGCTTTTCACTGAATCCACCGTATACAGATGCATACGGGTCACGGGCTGTAAAGCGCAAAGCGCCTTATTACCGCCGGTCGGGATTTTCACCCAGCCCCGAAGGATACAATCAATATTTTTTGTCCTTATCCGCTATTATAACATCCTTTGCGGCAGGCGCAATGAATTTGCACCTCATTATTCAGAAAAATAAAAGCGCCCTTTTCCCATAAAAGGCGTCTTTATTTATTCGTTCACTTTGACGACCTTCAATAAGCCGTCAATCCGGTTTGATTTGCTGAAGTACGCTTTAATCTTATCACCTTTTTTCACATCGGAGAGATCCTGCTTCAGCTTGTCGCCGTTAAAAATAATTTTTGTGCCGTTCGCTGCCGTACCGTGGTACTCAGTTCCTTCGATTTTCGTAATTTTATATGTTTTGACTGTATATTCTTCTTTTTCCTGGGACAGGGTTTGTCCGATTGCAGTCGGCACGTCTTTCAGTTCAATATCGTTTATGACCATATAACCGCCCGCTAATAACAGCAGCAGTACAAGTAAAATGGCTGCTTTTGTTTTAATTCTTCCCATTTTTCTACCTCCAGCCCGTATCAATCTATTCATTACTATGTCATATTCCTTTTTTTCATGAATAGAAAACCGTTCTTCCCTGCGTGAGTTATTCATATAACGTTTCATTAAGGGAAGATGTTTCATGTATCTGTAAAACTTTCTATCTATTAAATAGATATACGAATTTATGTTCTGTTTTTGAGGGTGGAGAGATAAATTTATATAAAAAAAGCAGTTTTCTCATGAAGAAAACTGCCTGTACGGTTTATTTCGTCTTGCGAATTTCGTTAAACGGGAAGAAGACGAATTTTGATGTGCCCGCTATTTGTTTTTTCGTAAAAAGACCGAGGCCGTTGCGGCTGTCCATAGATTCTCTGCGGTTATCACCCATGACGAAATATTTGTCATCCGGCACTTTCACCGGGCCGAAGTCTTCTGTCAGCCGGTCATAGCCGTCTTGCTTCGCCTTGTTCTTGTTTGCCGCTAAATACGGTTCGGACACTTTTTTGCCGTTGATATACAGCTGATCGTTTTTCATTTGCACCGTGTCGCCGGGAAGTCCGATAATCCGTTTGACATAGTGCTCATTTTCTCCGTTCAGCACGACGATCTGGCCGCGTTTGAAGTCGCTTATGTATTTGACCGTCATATTGACAAAGATTCTCTCGCGGTCATGCAGCGTCGGATCCATTGATCTTCCATCAACGAGATAAGGGGCAAATAAAAAGTTTCGGATGAGCAGTGCCAGAACGACAGCGATGATAATGGCTTTCGCCCAATCAAGTACGGCGCTTTTTTTAGAAGTTTTTCTTTTTCTGATTTCAAGTGATTTCCTCCCATTAGCCATGGTCGTTTTTATTTTACCATGAATCCCTGCACAGAGGGCAAATAAGCCCCGCACCCCATCCATTTTTTCATTTTATAAGCCGGATCTGCTGATTTTACGGTATTTCACGAAGCTTCCGATCCGCCAAATACATAAATACACAAAAGCAAGCTCCATCGTTAAAACGGCGAATTCCGCCGCGTCAATGTTTTTGAAATATTGGCTGAGCGCGATACGGATCGCAATAATCGCGATAATGACATATTTAAAGTTTTTATTCCGCTTGGAGTAGACAAAGCCGTCTTCCCGGATTTCATAGGCGGTTTGCGACAGCATGATGACACCGAATACCGCGCCTAACAGTCCGGCGATGGCGAGCTCCCAAAGAGCGGGAAAATGAAACGGCTTTCCCGGGATATTCATGAGCTGGCTGATACTGAATGTGAAAATGACGGCGATAATCAAAAGCGGGAGAATGATGCCGAAGCCGCCGCCTTTAATCGGCCTGTTTCCCTTTTTCACCCTGAACCAAATCATAAGTGCGAGAATGATAATGACAAATAAAACGGTTGCCAATTGAACCAACGTTTCTACCTCTTTTCATTGTTGTAATCGGTCTTTTTCACTATACCAGAATGATCACCGATGTTCATATATGTATTTTTTCATGATTTACACATGAGAATTTTCATATACATAAAAAAACCCGCCTGAAAAAGGCGGGTTTTCCGTCATTATCCTTCTACACGGATTTCTTTCATTTTGTCTCCGTTAGACATGTTTTTCGCATGCTCTAAACCGCTTGTCACTTTTCCGAATACAGTATGAACGCCGTTTAAATGCGGCTGCGGCTCGTGTACGATGAAGAATTGGCTTGAACCCGTGTCTTTACCGGCATGCGCCATTGATAAAGAACCGGCTTCGTGTTTATGCGGATTGCCTTCTGTTTCACATTTGATCGTTTTTCCGCTTCCGCCCATGCCTGTCCCAGTCGGATCTCCGCCTTGGCTGACAAAGCCCGGAATCACGCGGTGGAAAATAACGCCGTCATAAAAGCCCGTATTCGCCAGATTTTCAAAGTTAGCGACTGTATTAGGCGCTTCATTCGGATAAAGTTCAAATTCGATTCTGCTGCCGTTTTCCATTTCGATGTAACCAGTTTTCATTCTCATTCCTACTTCCGTATTGTTTTTTGTCAAAGCCTTCTTCAATATGAATTTCAATTGTAAGCCGGCTTTCTTTTTGATATTCTTTTGAAGGAAGAGGCCTCTGCTCTTCTTTTCGCGGCTATTATACCACACCTTCAGCCGGAAAACGAATCTCCCCGCTTCCGCAGAAAGAAAATGAAACCAGAACAGCTTCACAGCCGTCTATGTATCGGAACTGCTTCACGCAGGTCCTCACAAACCGCTTCAAAACGGCATTTGTGAAAAGAAGGAGGTTAACCGCTTTGAAAAAATGTGGATTGGATTGCTGGCGGCGGCCGTTGTATTGTGCACAATACCGAAAATCAGCCTGGCTGATGCCGCAGTCGGAGATGTCATCGTCACACTGGGGGCGGATCTGTCAAACGAAAACCGTCAGAAAGTGCTTGACGAATTAAATGTCCCTGATAACGCGACAAAAGTGACGGTCACAAATAAAGAAGAACATGAATATTTGGGAAAATATATATCGAACGCCCAAATCGGCACAAGAGCCATCTCTTCGTCATCGATCACGGTGGCAAAGAAAGGGTCCGGGCTTGACGTTAAGACCCATAATATCGATTCCATTACGGATGAAATGTACTTAAACGCCCTGATGACAGCAGGAGTGAAAGATGCGAAAGTATACGTGACGGCGCCGTTTGAGGTATCAGGCACCGCAGCATTAACGGGAATCATCAAGGCATATGAAGTCTCATCAGACAAAGCAATTTCAGAAGATGTAAAACAGGTCGCCAACCAAGAGCTTGTCACCACTTCAAATCTCGGGGATAAAATCGGGGATAAAAACGCCTCCGCACTTATCGCAAACATTAAAGATGATTTCGCGAAAAACGGTGTGCCCGATACAAAAGAAGGAATCGAGAAAAAGGTCGATGATGCGGCTTCAAACCTTAACATTACACTGACTGACGCTCAAAAAGACCAGCTCGTTTCATTGTTTAATAAAATGAAAAATGCAAAAATTGATTGGGGCCAAGTCGGCAGCCAGCTCGATAAGGCAAAAGACAAAATCACGAAGTTCATTCAATCCGATGAAGGCAAAAGCTTTGTTCAAAAAGTTATTGATTTCTTCGCTTCGATTTGGAATGCGATCGTGTCTGTATTTACAGGAGACAGCGGATCAAGTTCTGACAGCTGAACGCAAAAAGAGACCGGACGCCATTGTTCCGGTCTCTTTTTTATTTATTGTTTGACCCCCGTCTTAAACGGCAGATCCAGTTTTACAATGTCTTCATAAGTTTCTCTTCTAATGACAAGATGCGCTTCGCCGTCTTCCACAAAAACGACGGCGGGACGCGGAATGCGGTTGTAGTTGTTAGCCATGCTGTATCCGTACGCTCCCGTGCAGAAAACGGCGAGAAGATCCCCTTCTTTCACTTCCGGAAGGTCTATATCCCAAATGAGCATATCCCCGCTTTCACAGCACTTACCCGCGATGGATACCGTTTTGTCGTGATGTTCTCCGATTCTGTTTGCCGATACGGCTTCATATTTCGCCTGATACAGCGCAGGACGGATATTATCGCTCATGCCCCCGTCAACCGCTGCATATTTACGGGTGCCGGGCACTTCTTTTTGCGAACCGATGGTATAAAGCGTCGTTCCGGCGTCTCCGACGAGCGAGCGTCCCGGTTCAATCCAGATCTCCGGAATGTCAAAAGCGTGCAGCGCTGCGTTTTCTTTTACCGCTTCGATAATTTTTCCCACATAAACGGCGGGATGAAGGGGTTCATCCTCTTCCGTGTAGCGGATGCCGAAGCCGCCCCCTAAATTCAGCACTTCAGAGACAAAGCCGAATGATTCTCTCCATTCATTCAGTTTTGCGAAGATTTTTTCTGCGGCCAGCACAAAGCCCGCCGTATCAAAAATTTGCGATCCGATGTGGCAGTGAACGCCGAGAAGGCGGATATGGTCTGACTGCAATACTTGTTCAATCGCCTTTTCTATTTGCCCGTTATGCAGATCAAAACCGAATTTGGAATCTTCCTGCCCCGTCGTAATATAATCATGCGTATGCGCCTCTACCCCCGGAGTGATCCGCAGAAGCACATCCATTGTGCGCCCTGATTTGCGGCACAGTTCCGCGAGTAAGGATATTTCATAAAAATTATCAACGACGATGCAGCCGATTTGATGATCGAGCGCCATTTTTAACTCTTCTTTGCTTTTGTTGTTGCCGTGAAAATGAATCCTGTCAGCCGGAAAACCAGCCGCAACCGCCGTGAACAGCTCTCCGCCGGATACAACGTCCAATGAGAGCCCCTCCTGCTCAGCGAGCTGTATCATCGCAACGGAAGAAAACGCCTTGCTCGCGTACGCGACCTGTGCCTTTAAATCCGCGTCAATGAATGCCTGTTTAAAGCTTTTAGCGCGCTCACGTATTAAAGCCACATCGTAAACATAAAGAGGCGTGCCGTAATGCTCCGCTAAATACAGCGCGTCCACACCTCCGATTTCCAAATGACCTAGTTTGTTTTGTCTGCTTGTGCCATGTAAGAACAATGCTCATTCCCTCTTTCTGATCCGCCTATGGGTGAAAAGGACAGCTTCTTTTGAGCTGTCCTTATACAAGTCCCGTATAAGTTAAGACATACAATATCATAATCTTCTGTCGGTTTCAATGCGATTATGAACCGCTTGGCTGTCTTTGACGGTCTTTCGGGTGAACAATGCTCGGTCTGACTTTCGCTCCCGGCACTGTCGTCCGGACGAGCACCTGCCACAGCGCCTTGCCGTTAAAAGGTAAAAATGGCCATAAATACGGCGTATGAAACGAGCGGATATTCGCCATTATGATCAGCAGCAATGTAAAGCCTATCACAAAGCCTTTCACTTGGAAAATGGCCACGAGCACCATTAAGATGAGGCGTATCATTTTATTGGCGAGGCTGAGCTCATAGCTCGGTGTGGTAAATGATCCGATGGCGGCGATCGATACGTACAGAATCACTTCTGCTGAAAACAGCCCTACCGCTATGGCGATTTGACCGATCAGCACCGCCGCAATCAGACCCATGGCGGTGGATAAAGCGGTCGGCGTATGGATCGCGGCCATCCTGAGAAACTCAATCCCCAAATCGGCCAAAAAGATTTGCAGAATGATCGGGATGTGCGTATTTTTATTTAAACCGATAAAATCCAATCTTTCAGGCAGAAGAGACGGTTCAAGAACAAAGAGGAACCAGATCGGAAGCAGAACCGTTGAAGCGATAATACCGAAGAACCTGATCCATCTTAAAAATGTTCCCACTGAAGGCGCCTGCCTGTATTCTTCCGCATGCTGAACATGGTGAAAAATCGTTGTCGGCGTTATGATCACGCTCGGTGACGTATCAACGACAATGATGACGTGCCCTTCCAAAATGTGATTGGCGGCCACATCCGGCCGCTCCGTATATCTGACCATCGGAAACGGGTTGTAGCCCTGTTTGACGATGAATTCTTCCACCGTTTTATCAGACATCGTCAATCCGTCAATGTCAATCGCATTCACTTCGTTTTCGACGATGCTGACAAGGTCCGGATCTGCGATGTCTTCTATATACACAATGGCAAGATCGGTCTTAGAGCGCTCGCCGACTTTCGTAATTTTGACGCGGAGCCTTTCGTCCCTGATTCGTCTTCTGATCAATGCTGTATTAATAACGATATTTTCGATAAAACCGTCTCTTGCCCCGCGGACGACCTTTTCCGTATCCGGTTCTTCCGGTGTGCGTCCGGGGTAACTTCTGACGTCAACGATAAAGGCGAAGCCCGCGTCTTCAACGATAACGGCCACAAGTCCGGAAAGCACTTGATCTGTTGCTTCGTCGAGCGTTTTGACTTTTTGAACCTGCTGATTGACAAGCCTGTTTTCAACAACGTCAATCGCTTCATCCGCATTCTCGTCATAATTATTGACGTCGACGAGCTGTTCCATTAAATGAATGATAAACAAAGTATCGGTTAATCCGTTGACAAAGTAAATCTGGACTTCCCGGTCTAATACTCGAACTTTGCGGACGCCGACATCATAGCTCGTTCCCATACCGACGCGGTCTTTAAAAAATTGTTCATTTTTTCTAGGATCCCGGTATACCTTGATCATATTTTCCGGTTTTTCCGGCATGGCTTTCGCTCCTTTCTAAAATGAATTCGACCGCCTTCATCGTAATCGGCGAGCCTTTGGATATGTCATCTTTTCTCCCCATCTTTCCTATGTCGCCGATGCCCACAATGAGGGGAACGTCCAAATTATCCAGACAATACACCGTATCTCCGTTCATTCTGTGCTCGTCCATTTCTCTCATTCCGGTTTTATCCACGCCGTACTCCGTCACTTCTCCATCACGGTCAATGGAGACATCGACTTTCGTCCATTCAGCCTGATGGGTCTTAGAAGCGACCGCAATCACCCCCAGCACTTCAATGTCCTGATGTGAGGCGACATATTTCAGCGCCGTTTCACCCGGCCCTTCCCCTTGCAGGCCTGAATCGTCAAACATGACAAACACCGGGTCATTCGGCGCGGCTTTAATCAGCTGAACAAGTTCGGGGCCGCTTCTGGTTGACGGATTGCCCTTTGATTGGGAAATACACCGTCCGCCTGCTTTTTCCGCGGCATATTCAATTGTTTTGGCGGCGTATACGTCCCCGTCTGTCACAAGAATGACCTTCCGTTTCGTCATCAGGCATTATCCTTTCGGTTTAAAAATAACGGCTACAAGAAATGCGAATAAAATCGCTGAAGATATACCGGCGGAAGTAAGTTCAAAAATCCCCATGGCGATCCCGATAAATCCATGCTCGTGAGCTTGATGCATGGCGCCGTGCAATAAGCTGTGACCGAAGCTGACGATGGGAACCGTCGCGCCCGCACCTGCGAATTCGATAAATTTGTCATATATTCCGAACCCATCCAACAAGGCGCCGATGACGACAAAAGTTGTCATCACATGGGCGGGTGTCAGTTTAAAAATGTCAAGCAGCAGCTGACCGATAATGCATATGATTCCCCCGCAAACAAAAGCCAACAGATATTCCATTTATGATGCACCCCCCGCCCGCTCAAATACCACACCGTGCGCGATGGTCGGAATGGTTTCCTTCTGCTGGATCATTGTCGGACTTAAAAGCGCTCCTGTCGCGACAACGAGCACCCTGTTCAGAGCCCCTGATTTTAATTGATTAAAAATATGTGTGTACGTAACAAGCGCGGAGCAGGCGCAGCCGCTTCCGCCCGCAAACACCTGCTGGTCCGGCGTATAGATGAGAAGACCGCAGTCATCGTGTTTCGTTCCGGCGGGATAGCCTTCTTCTTTGAGCAAATCTTTCACGATCGGCGAGCCGACGCCTGAAAGGTCTCCCGTTAAAATCAGATCATAATCATCCGCCGTGCGGTTTAAGTCCTGAAGGTGCTGTTTGATTGTGTCGGCGGCAGCGGGCGCCATGGCGGATCCCATATCGAACGGGTCCGTAATCCCGAGGTCGCTTACTTTTCCCACTGTTGCGCTTGTAATCTTGATATCAGAAGGGTTTTGGCTGATGATGACCGCCCCGCCCCCCGTGACCGTTGAAGTGGCGGTATCCGGTTTTTGCCCGCCATATTCCGTCGGATTGCGGAATTGCCGTTCTGCCGTCGCGTTATGGCTGCTCGTGGCTGCGATCGCCCGGTTCGCAAAACCGCCGTCAATGAGCGCGGATGCGACGGCAATCGTTTCCATTGATGTCGAACAGGCGCCGAACAGACAGAGGAACGGAATTTTCAGATGTCTGGCGACGTAGTTGGCGGTCACATTTTGATTTAAAAGATCCCCCGCGAGTAACAAATCAATATCGCTCTTTTTCAAATTCTGTTTTGCAAAGCTGAGTTGATGGCATCTTCCATTAACTGACGTTCCGCCATTTCCCAGTTTTTCTGATTGCAATGCATTTCATCGTATGTCTTATCAAACAGCGAACCGAGCGGGCCGTCTTTTTCTTTCGGTCCGGCTGCCGTCCCCGCCGCATTTACAAATAACGGGTTTTCAAACACCCAGGTTTGCTTTCCGGTTAATTTCATTTTTTCTCCTCCTACGAAAACAGTTTTTCACAAGCAAACCGTATCAGGCCTACGATATAGGCTGCCACGACGCCGAATACAATGACGTTTCCCGCCAATTTAAACATGTTTGTCGCTACTCCGAGCACGAGTCCTTCACTTCTGTGTTCCAGAGCCGCGCTTGTCATACTGTTTGCAAAACCCGTCACCGGCACGGCTGAACCCGCTCCGGCAAACTGCCCGAGTCTGTCATAAATGCCGAATCCGGTCAAAAGAGCGGAAATTAAAATAAGAGTGGCGGCCGTCGGGTTGCCCGCTGTTTTTTCATTAAAATTAAAAAGTGGATGTAAAAGTCTTGAAGAGCCTGCCCGATCAGACAGATCAAACCGCCGATCAGAAAGGCTTTGACGCAATTCCAAACATATGGCGGTTTCGGCTGATAGTCTTTCACTTTTGTTTTGTAATTTTCTTTTAAGTTTGTCACGTCGGTTCCTCCTTATGAATGATGGATAAAATACAGCCAATGAAATAAAGAGCCGGCTATTTTGCCGAACACAATGGCCATCAGCAATATGATGATTTTGCTGCCGAAGCCGATCCGTTTGGCAAGAATGGGAAGCACATTCAGCACTTCTGTAAGCGCTGCGGCCAGCATGCCGATAAACATGCCGGCCAAAAGCCCGACCGGAACGGCCAGCCATTCAGATAAAAAAATGATTCATATTTAAGGTTTCCCAGCCGCCGAACACAGCTCCTGAAATAACAGCTCCTTCGTAGGCCTGTACAAAGCGCATTGTTTTTGTCAGCTGCATAAGGCGGGGGACGATTCCCATAACGGTTAAAAAAGCCACAAAGCCCGCGCCCACGGTCAGCCCTCCGCCAAGCCCGACAAATATAACGAAAAGAATGCTAACGATCATGCAGATCTTTCATCGTCTCTTCATTTTCGTGCATTGCGACATAATGATCGAGATCAATCTGATAATTAAACATCTCGACTTCCAGCGGGCTTGGCTCTTCATTCAGGCGTTTTTTGAAGATGTGATTAAAAAAGACGATCATACCGAGACCGAGGCCGATGCTGTATGGAATCTGAAGCAGATACGGGTATTCATTCCGTTCGCCCGTTATGATTTCATATAAGGCGATATGAACTTCTCTCATACTGACATCTTCATGAAAATTCATAATGGCAAGACATGAACCGATAAAAAGCAGGAGCCAGACACCGACGAATAAAACGGCTGACAGCTGCTTTTTCTGGTAATGGATTTCCACTATCGTTTCAGCGCCGCCGACGGTCTGTACATCAAGCGCGGGAAAAGCGGTATGAATGGTTTTCAGCACTTTTATGATGTCCAGCACGACGATATTTTTGTCTTTTTTCGTGACCTTATACAGCGGCAGTGCCGACAGTTTTTTTTTCAGCTTTTGCTGTCCCGCAATCTGCGCGGCGTCGCCGACTGTGATGATATCTCCGGTATGAGCCTTCACGCGGTGGCGAAGTCTGAGAAATATTCGTCTTTCCATCTTGCATCACCATCTTTCGGGTGGTTATATATGTAGTATGCGGTTCACTTTTGTTCTCATTCATCAGCGGCAAAAGACCATAAATTACCACCGATGCACAAATAAAAAAAGCCGGCCCGTAAAAGGTCAGCTTTCCGTATGATCCATCTGCACTTTAATCTGCTTTAATATTTTTTTCTCCAGCCTCGATACCTGAACTTGGGAAATCCCGAGCCGTTCGGCTACTTCCGACTGTGTCTGATCTTTATAATATCTCAGATAGACAATGAGTTTTTCCCGTTCTTCCAAATCACTGATCGCTTCCTTGAGGGCGATTTTGTCAAACCACTTCTCTTCTGAATGATCGGCGATCTGATCAAGCAGGGTGATCGGGTCTCCGTCATTTTCATACACGGTCTCATGAATGGATGAAGGCGCCCGCACCGCTTCCTGCGCAAGCACCACATCCTCCGCATCAATTTCTAAATGATCCGCAATTTCCTGAACGGTCGGCACTCTTCCGTATGTTTTTGACAGTTCATCTTTCGCCCGGCGTATTTTATTGCCGAGCTCTTTTAAAGATCTTGATACTTTGACGGTTCCGTCATCGCGGATGAAGCGCTGGATTTCTCCGATAATCATCGGCACGGCATAAGTTGAAAAACGGACATCATAGGACAAATCGAATTTATCAACGGATTTTAATAATCCGATACAGCCGATCTGAAACAGATCGTCCGGCTCATAGCCTCTGTTTAAAAACCTTTGAACGACGGACCACACAAGACGCATGTTTTTTCTATGAGGAGGTCTCTTGCCTGCTGGTCGCCCTCTTGGCTCTTTTTGATTAATTCTTTGACTTCATGGTCCTTGAGCTGCGCGTTTTTGCTGTTTTTCTTAACCTCCACATCCATAACAAATCTCCTTAATTACAAAGCGCTTTGCTTTTTGATAGGTGTTTTGTTAAGCGTATCGTCGTTCCCATCTCCGGCGAAGAATCAATCGTGACATCATCCATGAAGTTTTCCATAATGGTAAAGCCCATACCGGAGCGCTCAAGCTCGGGTTTTGTCGTAAAGAGCGGCTGGCGAGCTTCCTCAAGATCCGTGATCCCGAGGCCTTCATCACGTATGGTCAGATAGACGACATGATCCTCCAGCGTAACGGAGATGTACACCTTTCCGTCGCAGTTTTCTTCATAGCCGTGGATGATTGCGTTTGTTACCGCTTCTGATACGACGGTCTTGATTTCCGTCAGCTCATCCATCGTCGGGTCGAGCTGCGCGATAAAAGAAGCAACTGTTACGCGCGCAAACGATTCGTTCTGACTGAGGGCTGAAAATTCAAGATGCATTTCGTTTTTCATGATGCCACCCCCAACGTTAAAAGCGCTTTTTGTTCCGATTGTTCGAACCTGATGATTTTAAACAGGCCGGACATGTCAAACAGGCGTCTCACCGCGGGCGAAATCGCGCACACGACCATTTCTCCACCGAGCTGTTTAATTTGTTTATAACGCCCTAAAATCACGCCGAGGCCGGAGCTGTCCATGAAGGTAAGATCTTCAAGGTTCAGCACAATGTGACGGATGCCGTCAGCCTCCAGCGATTCAGTAACCTTTTGTTTTAATGATTCTGCCGTATGATGGTCGAGTTCACCTGTTAATCGAATACAAAGCACGGATTCTTTGACATGAAAGTCAATTCCAAGGCTCATGCTCATTCCTCCTTGATATGATCGGATAATGAGTGTTTCGATTTTTGGGAAAGCAATTCCTTCACTATGACAAAACTAGTGCCCGTTCGCCACGATTATTTAAATTTTGTCCAATCTCCCATCGTCCGCTTCAGAAAAGTGAGAAAACCCGCTTTTTCCATGTCGTCTTTTGCCGTGACCGGGCTTTCAACGAGCACCTTTCCGTCTTTTTTCAGAACGAGGCTGCCGAGCACCTCTCCTTTTTTAACCGGAGCCGTTACATTGCCGTTGATTTTCACTTCTTTTTTACTTTGTCCATGTTCTCTCCCTTTTTGGCCAGAAGAGAGATCGGCTCAGATGTGGTCAGCTTGATCAGTTTCTGTTTTCCTTTTTTCACTTTTACCGTTCCGACGATTTGATTCCGTTTGTACAGCGGGTGTGTTTTGAACTGGCTGAAGGCGTAATCAAGCATTTTGGTCACTTGGGCATTTCTTTCTTTCGGGGTGCTGGCTCCGAAAACGACAGCGATGACCCTCATATTTCCTTTTTTTGCGGTGGCGGTTAAACAATACTTCGCTTCGCCTGTAAAGCCCGTCTTCACGCCGTCTACACCCGGATAAAATTTGATCAGCCGGTTTGTATTGACAAGCCAGAACTTTTTGTCTGTATTTTCTCTTAAATAATCCTCATACGTTCCCGTAAATTGAGTGATTTTATCGTACTTTAATAATTCCTTCGCCATTTTCGCCATGTCATAAGCAGAGCTGTAATGGTCTTTTTCAGGCAGTCCCGTCGGGTTTTTGAAGGAGGTATCTTTCAATCCCAATTCTTTTGCTTTTTTGTTCATCCGGCTGACGAAATCCTCTTCTGAACCGGCGATATACTCCGCCATTGCGACAGATGCGTCATTTCCGGAAGCTATCGCAATTCCTTTGAGCATTTCTTTTACCGTCATTTCTTCTCCGGGTTCAAGGAAAATCTGTGATCCGCCCATGGACGCGGCGTGTTCACTCGTCCTGACTTTATCGCTCATCTTTATTTTCCCTTTGTCAAGCGCTTCCATGATTAAAAGCATGGTCATGATTTTTGTCATGCTTGCCGGCGCCAGACGCTCCCGGCTGTTCTTGTTATAAAGAATGCTTCCCGTATCGCGTTCAATCAGCACGGCGCTTTTGGCTTCATGAGCGAGCTCCGATGTATGTTTTCCGTCCGGCTTTGCAAAAGCAGACGGTGCTGATGCTGTTAATAAAATGCCAATCAACAAAGTGGATATAAGACGTTTCATCTCCAAAGCCCTCCATTTCATAATCCTTTTTATTTTTCCAAATTCGGTGGTTTTATACGCCTCATCTGGAAAATGTTTCGTGTTGAGGGCACAAAAAAACAGCTGCTTCCGAAGAAACAGCTGACTTATGCTGACTTATTTTTGAGATCGTGCGACTACGGCTTTTACAAGCTTCAAAAAGCCGCCTTTTACTTTTTCCGTCATTTCCATTACTTCTTCATGGGATAACGGCTGGTCAAGAATACCTGCCGCCGCGTTGGAAATGCATGAGATGCCGAGCACGCGCATCCCTGCGTGGTTGGCGACGATGACTTCCGGCACGGTCGACATGCCGACAGCGTCAGACCCCATCGTTCTTAAAAACCGAACCTCAGCAGGTGTTTCGTAAGACGGCCCCGTAACAGCTGTATACACACCTTTTTGAACAGGAATGCCCAGCTCATCGGCCGTTTTTTCAGCCAAGCTTGACAGCTCTTTGTCATAGGCTTCTGACATGTCCGGGAATCTCGCTCCGAATTCAGCTTCGTTCGGCCCGATTAACGGGTTGGTGCCTGTAAAGTTGATATGGTCTGTAATAATCATCAGATCGCCGGCGCGGAATTCAGTGTTGATACCGCCGGCTGCATTCGTCACGACGAGAGATTCAACGCCGAGCGCTTTCATCACGCGGACGGGAAATGTGACCTGATCCATCGAGTAGCCTTCATAGTAATGAAAGCGGCCCTGCATCGCGATGACCTGCACGCCTTCAAGCGTTCCCATCACAAGCTGGCCGGCATGGCCTTCTACCGTTGAGACCGGAAAATCAGGGATCGTTTCATATGTAAGCTTGACGGCTCCTTCAATTTCATCGGCCAATACGCCGAGCCCTGATCCTAAAATCAGACCGATCTTTGGTGTTTCTTTCAC
The DNA here is from genome assembly GCF_000411595.1 of Paenibacillus lentimorbus NRRL B-30488. Taxonomy (NCBI): domain Bacteria; kingdom Bacillati; phylum Bacillota; class Bacilli; order Caryophanales; family Paenibacillaceae; genus Paenibacillus; species Paenibacillus lentimorbus. Next base: position 121,236 of record NZ_ANAT01000040.1, read on the forward strand.
GTGTTCTTTAATAAATGCAGCAGCACGTTCGATCTTTTGTTTCAAAAAAAGTCCCCCTACTGTAATCTTGATAAAAAGCTTTTTCCGTATTCCGGCTTTTCCGTTTTGAAATTATCCGCAATGGTTGCGCCGATATCGGCAAATGTTTCCGCAAGCGGCAGCTGTTCAGTGTGTTTGTGCTTTTTGCTGTAAACAAGAAGCGGCACATACTCCCGCGTGTGATCCGTGCCGTGATGGACAGGATCATTGCCGTGATCCGCAGTGATGATCAGCAGATCGTCTTCTTTCATTTTTTCAAACACTTCCGGAAGCCTCGCGTCGAATTCCTCAAGCGCTTTTCCGTACCCTTCCGGATCGCGGCGGTGTCCGTACAGCGCGTCAAAATCAACGAGGTTGGCAAAGCTCAGGCCCGTAAATTCTTCACCGAGCGTTTCAATCACTTTGTCCATGCCATCCATATTAGATACCGTGCGGCGGGAAGATGTAATGCCTTCTCCGTCATAAATATCAGAAATTTTGCCGATGGAAATGACGTCTAATCCGCTGTCTTTCATTCCGTTCATTACCGTGCGGCCGAACGGTTTGAGCGCATAATCATGACGGTTCGGCGTGCGTTTGAAGCTGCCCGGTTCTCCGACGAACGGTCTTGCGATAATCCGGCCGACCATGTACTTCGGATCAAGCGTCAGTTCTCTGGCCGTTTCACAGATGCTGTACAGCTCTTCCAGCGGAACGACATCTTCGTGAGCCGCAATCTGCAGCACGGAATCTGCTGATGTATAAACGATCAGCGCACCCGTTTCCATATGTTCTTTTCCGAGCTCGTCCAGAATCGCCGTGCCTGAAGCCGGCTTATTTCCGATGATTTTCCGTCCTGAACGCCGCTCAAGTTCCCGAAGAAGTTCATCCGGAAATCCTTCCGGGAACACTTTAAACGGTTTTTCAATGTAGAGGCCCATAATCTCCCAGTGCCCCGTCATCGTATCTTTCCCGTTTGACGCCTCCTGCATTTTTCCGTAGTACGCAAGAGGGTGCTCCGTTTTTTCCACGCCCTTAATGTCTCCGATCAGTCCGAGACCGAGCTGCGCCATATGGGGCATATGTAAGCCGTTCATGTGCTCTGCGATGTGTCCGAGCGTATTTGCGCCTATATCATTAAAATCGGCGGCGTCCGGCGCTTCACCGATTCCGACAGAATCCATTACGATCAAAAATACCCGGTTATATTTGTATTCAGACATCATAAAAGCCTCCTTTTCTTCCATCTGTCCATTGTAGCTTACAGAGGTCAGACAACTCAAGTATAAACCGTTTACATTCTTGTTGACAATGCCGATTCAAATAATTAGAACCTTCTCTGTATTCCGCCAATCCGGCAAAAAAAGCCGCGGCCCCTCCGGCAGCGGCTCCTAAGCGCGCGGATGATACTGTTTGTACACGTCCTTCAGCCTTGTTTTCGTCACATGCGTATAAATTTGCGTCGTGGAAATATCGGCATGTCCGAGCATCTCCTGCACGGCGCGCAGATCCGCGCCGTTTTCAAGCAGGTGCGTTGCAAAAGAGTGCCGGAGCGTGTGCGGTGTCAGCTCTTTTTTAATCCCCGCTTCAAGGGCGATTTTTTTCAGGTTTTTCCAGAATCCCTGACGGCTGATCTGCCTGCCGTGATGATTCAGAAAAAGCGCTTCGGTTACGTTTTTCTTTAATAATTTCCCTCTGGCTTTTTCAATGTATGCTTCTATCGCATGGGAAGCGGCTTCACCAATCGGCACAATCCGCTCTTTCCGCCCTTTTCCGAAGCAGCGGACGAATCCCATCGTCAAATGGACGTCGGATAATTTCAGCTCGATCATCTCGCTGACCCTGATGCCGGTTGCGTACAGCAGTTCAAGCATGGCTTTATCCCTGAGACCGAACGGGCTGTCAAGCTTAGGCGTGTCCAATAACCGCTCAACTTCGTGAAGCGCCAATACTTTCGGAAGCGTCCGCTCTGTTTTTTGTGTTTCAATATGTACCGAAGGATCTTTATCCGCGGCTTTTTCCCTTAACAGAAATTGATGAAAAGACCGGATCGACGCCAAATGCCTGGCAGACGTCTTGCCGGATTTCCCGGAGTCCTTTATATGCTTTAAATATTGAATAATATGAAGACGGGTCACATCATTCCATGAAGTGATCTGAAGGGTTTCAGTTAAGAAGAGAGAATAACTTTTCAGATCACGCTCATAGGACATCATCGTATTTTGGGACAGCCCTCTTTCAACCCTCACATAATGGATGAAATCCTTAATTTGATCCTTCACTCTTGATCTACTCCCCGTTTTGGTAAAAAAAGATCAATCGGCCGAACCAGCCGTCTTTCTCCTCATGTTCCGTTTTGGCCACTTTGACGGCGGAGCCTTCCGGTTTATCGTACCGATGATAGTTTTCATACTCTGAATTCACCCATATCATAGCATAATAGAACAGCGCGGTAAAACCTGTGAACAGAATAAACACTTTGATCGTATCCGCGGCTGTTTTCAGGAATCTGCCCATCTTTCGATCGACCCTTTCTTTGGCGGCTGTTAGTACACCTTATGCCAATTTCAAGGGCTTTTATACATAAAAACAGCAAAAAACCCTTTCCTGGCAGAAAAGGTTCATAGGCTTTTACTCTGTTTCATCCCCGCGGCAGCGGTGGCAGATTCCGTGAAAAGTCAATCTATGATCTTTAATTTTAAATTTCCAATCACGTTCAATCACTTCTTCAACGTCTTCAAGCAGATCTTCTTCAATTTCATCGACGGCTCCGCACTCCATGCACACCAAATGGTGATGAAAGTGAGCCGCGCCTTCTTTGCGAAGGTCGTAGCGGGATACGCCGTCCCCGAAGTTAATTTTATCAACGACTTTTAATTCTGTTAATAATTCTAATGTACGGTATACTGTAGCGAGACCAATTTCAGGAGATTTCTCTTTTACGAGGAGGTATACATCTTCTGCGCTTAAATGGTCTTCTTCGTTTTCAAGCAGCACTCTTACCGTTGCTTCCCGCTGTGGCGTAAGCTTGTAGCTTGACGAGTGCAGCTGCTTTTTAATTCGATCAATACGGTTTTCCATGTCTTTCCCTCCTACGCCGCATTCCATGACTCATTATAACAAAATACGCGCAGAGTTCCAACTATAATTATTATAAACTGATAAATAAAAGCATTATTTTGTGATAATTATTCTAAAATATGCGTGAAGACAGCTTTTCCATAAACAGCGGAGACACGTACGCTTCGAGCAGTGAAGCGATGACCGAGAAGAAAACGATGAGAATCAGTACGAAGGCGTAGCGTCCGAACCATTGGATCGGCGCGTCATGAAGGCTGCGTTTGACAAACAGCTGCCGGATCAGCTTCAGTGAAAAAGCGATGGAGCATGTCCCCATGATAAGATATGCCGGAATGAGAACGATGTTTTGCGGCAGAACCGAAATAAATGACAGGAAAAACCCGTTCATCCCCATTTGATTCACTAAAAAACCGACCGTGAAGCCGACGACGATTCCTTTTAAAAACACCATAATGAAAATAACCGGAAGACCGATCACAGAAATACCGAGGATCCACATCAGCCCCAAATATTTTACATCATGAAAGACGGCCTGCCAAAACATTTCTGAAGCGCCGGCATGTTTCCCGTCAGACAGCTGTCCGAAAAACTTGCTTAAATAGTAATACAAATCTTCTTTCTGCGTGATGGTCATGCTGTTGACGATGATCGCCCCGAAAATGACCCCCATCAAAAACAAGACGAACACAAATATATAAAGTGACAGATGATCCTTTACATGGCGAAAAAACAGTTCTTTGTACGATTGTTTTCTCATACCGCTTTCCTCCCGCTAATCTATTGACTTGATTTAGTAGATTGTATGAAAGAAAAGAGAAAACATGACAGAGAAATCATAGAAAGGCGCGAGATTCGGGCATAAAAAAAGAACCCCCGTCATCACTCCGGTGATCATAGGGGTTCCTTTTTTATGCTTTATTCTTTCAAGCCTGTCTTTTTGGTTTTCGTCACTCTTTCATGGGTGCTGAAAGACGGCGCCTTCCCCCTTGACAAGACTGCGTCACGCATCCCGTTTCTTCTGAGATGCTCCCGCATTTTTTCGTTTTGCTTTTCGCCATGTGCCAATCGCTCCTTTTTGCCTTTTCTTTATCATAACAAAAAAATCCCGATGTGTTCATGAATACGGCTCATGTTTCGACCGGTAAGCGCGCAGAGACGTTTTGGCAGATGAATAGCTCCCCATGGCGGCGTATCCGTAAAAAAATCCCATAAAAATCCCCGCATACACGTGTTCATGGTGACCGAAAACGATAGACACAACATTTCCGGCAGCAAGGGCAATCGTGGGAACGAATATGCCCGGAACCCGGCAGAACACTTTGATCAGCTGTGTAACGCATAAGACGACCGGCACGCCGATCACAGCATCCCAAATATTTGTATGGATCAGCGGAAAATAATCCACATTGACACCTCTTTATTCCGTCTTTTGCTATCTGTTAGCCTGCCTAAGAATTCCGCTTCCTATTCATGATAAAAAAACAGCACCGGCACATGTCCGGTACTGTAAGAGTTGTTTATTTTCCTGCCGCGGCCCGTTCTACGGCTGCTGATACGGCCTGATGCACGTCCGCATCCAAAGGCTGAGGCACGAGATCGCCGTGTTTTGTGCAAGAGGCGATGGCTTCTGCGGCCGCCACAAGCATTTCATGGTCGATTTTCTTGCTTTTGGCGTTCAGCGCGCCGCGGAAAATACCCGGGAAGCCGAGAACATTATTGACCGAACGGCCGTCGGCTGCATAAGCGGCCCCGGCTTGTAATGCCTCTTCCGGTTCAATCTCCGGCTTCGGATTAGATAAGGCCAGAATGACATGTCCTTTTCTGACATCCTCTTTTTTAATGAGACCCGGAACTCCGGTGGTGCTGATCACAATGTCACACGTGTCCATTAAATCTTTGATGCTTCCAAGCGGCTGACCTCCGTACTGAGCGAGGCGGTTCATTGCGTCTTCTGACTTGTCCGTTCCGCAGACCGCTTTGACTCCGTATGCCATAAACATGCGGCAGATGGCGACGCCTGCCGCGCCTAGACCGATCTGACCGACCTTCGCTTCTTTTAAATCAAGACCGGCGCTTTTACAAGCGGAAATGGCGGCGGCGAGCGTGACGACCGCCGTGCCGTGCTGGTCATCGTGCATAACCGGAATATCCAGTTCTTCTTTCAGGCGGTCTTCAATGTCAAAGCAGTGAGGCGAACCGATATCTTCAAGCAGAATTCCGCTGAACCCCGGAGAAATATGTTTTACCGTGCGAATGATTTCTTCCGGATCAGAGGTATCAAGCAAAATCGGAATTCCGCTGATACCCGCCAGCTGGTCAAAAAGCGCGGCTTTCCCTTCCATTACAGGCATTCCCGCGACAGAACCGATATTGCCGAGGCCGAGAATCGCCGTGCCGTCGGTGACAATGGCGACAGAATTGCTGATTGTCGTATAGATGGACGCTTTTTCAGGCTCGTTTTCAATCAGTCGGCACACATCGGCGACGCCCGGCGTATAAACACGGCCAAGCTCAGCCAATGTCCGGATCGGCATTTTGCTTTTCATTTGAATTTTGCCGCCTTCATGAGCAGAGAGCACTTCATCTGAGACTGTATGAAGCCGGATGCCTTCACCGAGAGCTTCAATGGCTTGAATGATTTCCTGCAGCTGCTCTTCATTTTCGGCCTGCACCGTGATGTTGCGCATTGTGTAGTTCGGGCCGACTTTAACGGTTTCAACTTCCCCAATATCTCCGCCCATTACTCCGATGGCGGTTGCCACTTTTCCGAGATTTCCGGGAACAGTCGGCGTTTCAATCATTAACGTCCGAATCATATGCTTTGTAATCATGAAATGAACCTCCTAACCCAATTTTTGAGATTGCAAGGATTTTTCTTTCGTGTACCAAATGAATTTCCCCGTGTATCCGTACAATATTGCCAGTCCGATAGATACAAAACTGAGCCACATGAACGGCAGATAAGAAAATGTGGATACGCCGAGAATACCGGCCATATAGATGCCGTTATCAGACCACGGCACCATCCCTGAAGTAAGCGTGCCGCCCACCTCTGCGTTCCGGGATAAAACTCTTCTGTCAAGTTTCAGTTTATCATAACTGTTCTCCATGATTTTCGGCGTCAGAATCAATGACACGTACATCGCACAGCCGAAAATGTTTCCTAAAAGGGCGACGATCAATGTCGAAAGCGTCACATTTCCCGGTGTGGTCAGCTTTTTCTCAAAAGTTGAGACAATCACTTTTAATACGCCGAGCTTCTCAAGAATTCCCCCAAAACCGAGACCGAACAGGATAACGACTAACGTATCCAGCATACCGGTAATGCCTCCGCGGTTTAACAGGCCGTTTAAAAATTCGACGTCCGTTTTAATGGAAAAACCATGATAAGCAGTCGCAATGGCATCGGCAAAATTCATTCCCTGAAAGACGGAAGCCCAGATTGCGCCAAGCAAAGCACCGATGACGATAACGGGCATAGACGGCTTTTTCAAAATCAGAAGGACAACGACGACAACAGCCGGAATGAGCATCCATATATGAATGTCAAACGTTTTCTGCAATGAAGATTTTAAAAATTCCACTTTGTCGAGATCAATATTTTTCCGCCGTATATAAATCCCGTTACGGTAAATAGAATGGCCGTAATAATATAGGACGGAATTGACAGATACATCATCGCTCTGACGTGTGACAGCACATCCACCTTAGAAAGCGTGGAGGCAAGCACCGTACTGTCAGACAGCGGTGAAAGCTTGTCTCCGAAGTAAGCGCCGGACAAAACGGCTCCCGCTACGATCGGAAGCGGTATACCCATTCCCTCTCCGATGGCAATCATGGCGATTCCCGCGGTTCCCACGGTTCCCCACGATGTTCCGGTCGCAACGGACATAACGGAACAGATAACCAGTGTAGCCAGAAGGAAAATATGAGGATTAATAAACTCTAAACCATAATAAATTAACGTCGGCACAACGCCGCCGGCAATCCATGTCCCGATGAGCGCACCGACCGAAACGAGAATCAACACCGCTTCAAGACCGTTTGATATCCCGGTGACAATGGCGGACTGCAAGTCTTTATATGAATATCCCAGCCTGACTCCGAGAATAATAGCGAAAAACCAAGATATTAATAGAGCTAGCTGGATCGGCAGGTCTAAAAACACTGTGAACGATAAGACAAGTGCTAAAAACCCGAATAATAAGATAATAATTTCCAATAAATTTGGCAATCTGACCTCTTTCACAAGAAAATCCCCCTAGAAGAAAAAAGCTAAAACGCTTTCATCAAATGATATAACAAATTATACTATACTGCCTCATCCCTTTGTATGGCAACCGCCTATTCACTGAAAAACGTGAAAAGGCGGTTGTTGTTGCTTTAAAATTTATTTTTCTAATAGATCTTTTCCGGCAATCCCCGGTTTTGTCATTTCATACGGATTCAAAATGATATCCAATTCTTCTTCTGTCAGTACATCATTTTGAAGGCAGAGATCTCTTACAGATTGCCCCGTCATGATGGCTTCACGGGCAATTCGCGCAGCCGCTTCATAGCCGAGGTGCGGATTGACCGCTGTAATGACGCCGACGCTTTTTTCCACGTATTGCTTCAGACGTTTTTCGTTGGCTTCAATTCCCGCCAGACAATGATCGGTAAATGAACGGAACCCGTTATTCATGATGCTGATGGATTGAAGCAGGTTAAATACGAGTACCGGCTCCATTACGTTAAGCTCCAGCTGGCCCGCTTCTGAAGCGAGGCAGATCGTATTGTCATTCCCGATGACCTGGAAGGCGATTTGGTTGATCAGCTCTGCCATTACAGGGTTGACTTTCCCTGGCATAATGGATGATCCCGGCTGACGGGCGGGCAGTGAAATTTCCGCAAGTCCCGCGCGCGGGCCTGAAGCCATTAAGCGCAGATCGTTGGCGATTTTAGACATGTTCATCATGCATACTTTCAACGCGGCTGAAACTTCCGTATACGCATCAGTGTTTTGTGTGGCGTCAACCAAATGGCCGGCACCGACAAGCGGCAGTCCGCTGATGTCAGCCAGGTGCTTTACAACCTGTTCTATGTAGCGCGGATCGGCGTTAAGCCCCGTCCCTACGGCCGTTGCCCCCATGTTGACTTCATACAGATGCTGGCGGGATTGTTTAATTCGCTTTATGTCACGCTCGAGCACGCGGCTGTATGCTTCAAATTCCTGTCCGAGACGGATCGGCACAGCGTCCTGAAGGTGTGTGCGCCCCATTTTAATGACAGAATCAAATTGTTTCGCTTTATCCTTAAAGACACTCAGCATATGCGCCATCGTATCAAGGAGCTTATCCAAAAGTTTTAAGGTGGAAATATGGATTGCCGTCGGGAACACGTCGTTCGTCGATTGTGACATGTTGACGTGTGTGTTCGGGCTGAGGTGAATGTATTCACCTTTTTTATGCCCCATGATTTCAAGCGCTCTGTTGCCGATTACTTCGTTGGCATTCATGTTCATGGACGTTCCGGCTCCCCCTTGGATCGGATCGACGATGAATTGGTCATGCCATTTCCCCTCAAGAATCTCGTCTGCGGCCTGGACAATCGCATTTCCGATTCCTTCATACAGCCGTTTTACATCCATATTGGCAAGCGCCGCCGCTTTTTTGACGATGGCGAGCGCATTAATCATTTCTTCGTGGATGCGGTATCCGGTAATCGGAAAGTTTTCTTTCGCGCGCAGCGTTTGTATTCCGTAATACACATCAGCTTCAATTTGTTTTTCTCCGAGGAAATCTTTTTCCTGACGATATTCTTTTTGCGCGTTTGTCATGCTAAAACCCTACTTTCTCTTTGTGGTAGTCATGTTTTTACAGTACAACGTCGTCTGCGATCGGTGTCTCCATAATGTTTTTGACTTCAGCCAAGTTGTGAGACTGGCCGAGCGCCCACATTAATTTCGGCACGATGGCTTCCGTGTTCATATTTCTGGAGCGGATAATGAGATCTTGATTGACTCTTCGGCCGACTTCATAGACGCTCATGTCCTCTCCTTCTTCAAGACATTGTGTCGTAATGACGACGACAATGCCGCTTTCAATCATTTCATTGACTTTGGCGAGAATGTCTCTTCCTTCAAACGGCACGCCGCCGCTGCCGTAGCTTTCAATGACGATCCCTTTGTACATGCCCTTTAATGCGTCAAACATTTCCGGTTTCAGCCCCGGGTGGAGCTTGAGCAGGCACACGTCCGTGCAAAGTGAGGTATTGACCGTAAAGGCATCGTCTTTTGACATGTGCACTTGTTTGTTGTATTCAATTCCGTTTTCGGTAATAAACGCGATATACGGATAGTTAATGCTCTCAAATGCATCATAGCTTTTCGTTCTTAATTTAATGGCGCGTGTGCCTTGAATGACTCTGCCGTCAAATACGACGTATACGCCGCCCACCCCTTCACATGCGAAGCGGATCGCGTCCGTGATATTTTTTTGGCATCGGTTTTTTGAAATGTAATCGGGATTTGCGAACCCGTAATGACGATCGGTTTATCAGCATGCTGAAGCATATAAGACAGTGCCGCTGATGTATAAGCCATTGTGTCTGTCCCGTGCGTAATGACGAACCCGTCATATGCGTCATATTTTTCTTTGACAGCATTTGCGATTTCGGCCCAGTATTCAGGCTGCATATTTGTGCTGTCGATGTTCATTAACGAATGGGTTTCCATCGTGTAATCGTTATCAAGTTTTGATACGTAGGTTAACAATTCGTCTGCTTTCACCCCGGGTGCAAGCCCGTTTTCTCCTTCGACTGAGGCGATTGTTCCTCCGGTTGTTAACAGCAATAATTTTTTCATACCCTGCACCTCTTCATCCATTTCTCAAGATGTGTTAAGCATTCGCTTTTCGCATACTTTTAATCAAATTATAGACAGACGATTGAAATTAATCAAGTGATTATTATTCAATTCGCGTACACTTTTGCATATCGATATGATATAATTTGCTCAAGTGAAAAGGAGCGGTTTTGAATATGAATTTAGATCGTTTAACTGAACTGAGAAAAAGAAAAATTGGTCTCTTCAATATACGGCTGACCGTCTCGGCATCGCCAAAAGCACGTACGCCGGGTATGAATCAGGATACCGGCGTCCGTCATTCGAGGCGCTGGGCACGCTTGCCGATCTGTTTGACACGACGTGCGACGATTTACTGGGGCGCACTGAAAAAAAGGCGGAGCCGTTTACCCAGACCATCGAATTAACAAACGCCGCACAAGGCCGCGGCACACTGACCGTTGACGGACAGCCGCTGAATCAGGATGAAATCATCGAATTGATTGCGTTTGTCCGCACGAAAAAGAAGGTGCAGGAGGAGCTCCGCTAAAATCCGGCTTTTACGGCTTGATTCTGCCGTACGTCCCTCCGCCCCCGGCCTCAAGGACGAGCTGCCCGGTGCGCGCTTTATGAATGACAGCCGCTATTTTAGGCTGGACGACACGCGCCAATTCCTCTTCTTGCGCCTGATGAAGAATCGCCATCTCCGTCCCGAAAGCCCGCTTCAGTTTGTCTAACGTTTTCGGCCCGACCCCCGGAATGAACTGCAGCGGGATTTGATGAATATACGGCGGCCGCGGCACGCGGCTTTTTTTCGGGCCGCTCAGTTCCTCCAGCCGTTCACTGACCCCTTTTGTCATTGTTTTCCCCCCGCACTCCGGACAGGCGGAAGCTCCTTTTTCAACCGGGCTGCCGCAGCGGTCGCAAGCCGTCCGGTAATACTTCCCGAGCTTCGGGTTCAGCCCGTAATTCGCCGTGATTTTTCTTCCGTCCTTCCCTTTTAAAGCCAGCGAAAATTCCGTGAAATTCGCTTCTTTAAGAAGCATTTCATTATATTCTCTGCCGATTTTTCCTAAGGAATGCGCATCAGAATTTGTTAAAAATGTATACGGATCAAGTTCCATTACCCGCGAAGCCATGTCGGTGTCGCAGCTTAACCCGAGTTCCGCCGCGTCAATGAGCGCCGGGTCGAAAACTTCTGTCAAAGAAGATATGACCCCTTTTCCGTACAGGCTTTTATGCGGGGTGAACATATGGGCGGGAATAAACAGCCCGCCCAATTGCTTTGTTTTCCTTTGAAGATTCAAACCGGTTTCATAAATACGCTGGGAACTGAGATGGATATTTTTAAGCCTTTTTGCGAGCCACTCAGAAAACATCTTCATTTCGGCAAGAGACGGCATAAAGACGAGAACGTGAATCGGCCCGCGGCATGTGTGATCATAGATTTCAAGCTCACTGCCCAATAGAAGCGTCGTATTCCGATACCGGATGCCGCCTTCTTTCAGCTCACGGTATCTGCCTTCATCAATTCCGCGCTCAATTTCTTCTATGACTTCCGGAGAATGGCAGTCGATGATGCCCAATAGTTCAATTCCCTTCCCCTCACTGGCCTCTTCTAAAATCCGGTGCAGCGTCAACGTTTTGGCCCCGGTGATTTTGACCGGTTTTCCCGTATAGGTGCGGCCGATATGAATATGCAGATCGGCATAGATGGTTTTCATCATTTTTCCTTCAGCGCTTCTTTCAGCTGGAGATACTGAATCGCGTACGCCGTTTTTGCGTCATACACCCTGCGGGATTCAATCAGCTTCACGGCCTCTTCAAGCGTGACCTGCATGACTTCGACAAATTCATCCTCATCCAGTTCGCGCTTTTCTTCCAGCGGCGAAAGCCCTTCCGCAAGAAAGAGATGCACGATTTCATCAGCAAACCCGGGTGATGTATAAAAAGCGGTGATTTTCGTCAAGGTTTCCGCCGTATATCCCGTTTCTTCCTCGAGCTCTCTTAACGCCGTATGTTCCGGCTCTTCCCCCTTTTCAAGCTTACCGGCCGGAATTTCAACGATTGTCCGTTCCAGCGGCTTTCTGAACTGGTTCACCAAAATGATTTTTCCTTCTTCGGTCACCGCGAGTACGGCCACTGCTCCCGGATGTTTGACGATTTCCCGCTTGCTTGTTTTTCCGTTCGGGAGCTCTACATCCTCTAAGTAAAGATCTATGACTTTCCCGTCATACAGCTTTTTTTTCGCAAGTGTTTTTTCTTCTAAATGTTTCATCATGTCATCTCCCGTTCTGTCTCTCTATTATGCCTCATATATTTTATCATACATGCATGAGAGGGAGGTGCTTTTCGATTGAAGGTGTACCGGAAGGATAAAAGTATCGTATTGGTCGGAAAGGCGTGGGAAGTGCGGGCTAAACTGAAAGAATACGGACGGACATTCCGCTATGTCGGAGATTGGATCACCGGGCCTTAACAGTTGAAAACTTCGCGCCTTTATATTACGGTCAATAAAAGACTATAAAAAGGAGCGAAACGATGAGAAAACGCACACTGGGACATTCTGATTTAGAAATAAGCGAAATCGGGCTCGGCTGTATGTCGCTGGGCACGGATAAAGCTGAAGCGCTGTCTATTTTGGATGAAGCGATCGAGCTTGGAATCAATTATTTAGATACCGCTGATCTTTATGATTTCGGCAGAAATGAGGAAATTGTCGGGGAGGCCGTCAAAAACCGCAGGCACGACATCATTTTAGCCACGAAAGCCGGAAACCGCTGGAATGATGATAAAGACGGCTGGCATTGGGACGCCTCCAAAGGATACATAAAAGAAGCGGTCAAAAACAGTCTGCGCCGGCTGAAAACGGACTATATCGACCTTTATCAGCTGCATGGCGGCACGATGGAAGACCATATTGACGAAACGATCGAAGCGTTTGAGGACTTAAAACAGGAAGGTGTCATCCGGTATTACGGCATTTCCTCGATTCGTCCGAATGTCATTAAAGAATATGTGAAAAAATCAAATATCACCAGCGTTATGATGCAATACAGCCTGCTGGACCGGCGTCCCGAGGAGTGGCTTCCCCTTTTAGAGGAGAACGGGATCAGCGTTGTCGCCAGAGGGCCTGTCGCTAAAGGGCTTCTTACGAAAAAACCGCTTGATCAAGCAGCCGCAAGCGTAAAAGAGAACGGCTATTTAACATATTCTTTTGCGGAACTGGAAGAAACCAAAAAAGCGATCAGCGCTGCCGCACCTGACTTGAGCATGACGGAGCTTTCCCTTCAATACTTACTGTCACAGCCGGCCGTCGCTTCTGTCATCACCGGAGCCAGCTCACTTGAGCAGCTGAGAGAAAACTGTTCGGCTGCAGAGGCCCGGCGTTTAAGCAGCCAGGAAATCAAAGCCCTGCAATACCATACAAAACGGGACGTATACGAAGCCCATCGTTCTTAAACAATAAAACCGGCACCTTGTCAGATGCCGGTTTATTTATATTTGTGCCAATCGAGACTGCTTTCATTCAGCAGCTCTTCAAAGCTTTTATGTTTTTCTTTTTCTTTTCGTTTTCTGATTTGTTCCGCTTTTTGCTGCGCCTGTTTTTTCTCGTCTTCTTCCTTCAGCTCACTTTTCATTTGCAAAAGCCTGGCCTTCAGATCTTCCCCCAGATCGTCTTTTAAGCTGTGTTTTCTTTAGGCAGCTGCTTTTTCATCATTACGCCCCCCGTATCTGAATATGGTGAAGCAAGTGTACCACGGAGCGCCGGCGGCCGGCAACGTTCACGGGCCTGAAAAGCCGGAGGAAGAATTTTCCATATGAAAGGAGGGTGCCTGTGTGAAAAAATGGCTGGCGGTGTTCGGTTCGGCTTGCGCAGTCTTTTTGGCTGCCGGATTCGCTTTTACGAATCTGATTATGTTTATGAAGAAAAAGACGGATGAAGATATCATGAAAAAGAAACGGCCGACGGGCATGATAGATTTGATTCCTTTCAGGCCATGGAAAAAGAAGAGGCCGTCATCCTGTCACGCCACGGGTATGAGATCAAAGGCTTTTACGTCGCCCCGCATCATACGGCAAACACCATGATTATTTGTCACGGCGTTACCGTAAATTCGTTCAATTCATTGAAATACATGGATTTATTTTTAGATTTAGGCTGGAATGTGCTCGTATATGACCACCGCGGGCACGGAAAAAGCGGCGGCAGAACGACGAGCTACGGCTATTTTGAAAAAGATGATTTGGAAGAAGCCGTGAATTGGGTGAGACACAAAACGAGAGACGGCGGTCAAATCGGCATCCACGGGGAATCGATGGGAGCGGTGACGGCCTTATTATACGCGGGCGGGCATCAGGATGAAAACGGCGCTGATTTTTATATTGCGGACTGTCCGTTCGCAAGCTTTCGCGATCAGCTCGCCTACAGGCTGAAGCGGGAGTTCCGGCTGCCTCCGTGGCCGCTTCTGCCTTTGGCTGATTTCTTTTTGCGGATGAGAGAAGGATACCGTATCCGTGATGTATCGCCTTTATCGGTTATCAGCCGAATCCGGCAGCCCGTGCTGTTTATTCACAGTAAGGAAGATGATTATATACCTCCCGCTTCTTCCGAATTGCTGCACCGCAGAAAACGCGGCCCGAAGATGCTCTATCTGGCCGAATCGGGCGGGCATGCCATGTCGTACACCAAAAATCCGGAGAGCTACCGCAAAGCCGTTCAAACCTTTTTAGATACCATGACGCAAACGTAAAAAAGCGAAAGAACGTATGCTGGTTCTTTCGCTTTCCCGTCATAAAACGTCGGTAATCCCGTCCATATTTTCTCCGATCCAGTCAATGGCGAGGTCGATTGTCGTAAACTCCTGCGCTTTGAAGGTCATCTCATCCTGAAGCAGCCAGACATCCTTCTGAACGGATTCAGCGCCTCCGATGGACCAGTGCAGCAGACTGTACGGGTGGTTGTTGTTCAGAAAGGATACCCACGTTTTATGCTGTGCCGTCTGTTTAATGGCTTTCAGCTTTTGATTCACTTTCCGTTTCTCCCTGCTTTACTAATATGCTCATTCTCGGGCTCAGCATCTCTGCCGGGCTTTTTAAGACGAGCGTTTTTGCCTTTTCATTGTAATCGATTGTCATTTCCTCGTCAAAAAACACTTTTTGTGAGGTCTGGATGTAAAGCGGAAGTCCGTTGGTTTCAATGGCCTCGCATTGTCCCGTTAATTCGTCCGCCAGCCAGATGGTCGGCACGCCGCTCACCGCGCACCCGCAGCCTTCTGCGTCATAGCGGAGCTGCGCTTTTTTCCCCGGGTTGGCGTCCATCGCCTGCTGAAGTGTGTGTTTCGCCGCATCCGTCACATGTATTTGCATAGATGATCCTCCGTTTTTCATTTTCGCCATTGTAGCATACCGGAGCCGCTGTATGCATTGTTTCTGCTTTCTTTACAGAAGCCCGCTCTCCCAGTCCTTTGCCTCTTGTTCAGCCGCCTTGATCCAGTCATTTTTCCCTTCACTATACTTTGCCGTATCGTACGGGTATGCCTTAGCGAGCCGCCGTTTCAGTTCCATGTATTGAGCCGCTTTTTCAGGCTTTGCAGTGAGGTAATCCCGGAACAGCAGATGACGCTTCACATCCGGATGGCCTGTTTCGTATATGTGGATGTGGTGTGTGCGCTTGCTGCCGCCTTTTTGAAAGAAACGCCGGCCCTCTATCCCGTTTTCTCCTTTCGCCTCATAGCCGAGTGCTTCCAGCTGCGGACTGAATCGGTCAGCGTCCGAAATATCTTTGACCTCCGCCAGTATATCAATGACGGGTTTTGCGGCCATTCCCGGGATGGAGGTGCTGCCGATATGGCTGACAGAATGAAGAGCGGGGCCGAAGATTCGGATCAAGTCCGCCTTCTCTCTTTCAAACATCTCTTTCCATTCCGGCTTGTACGGAACAACTTCCGCTTTCCTCTTCGGATAAAGATGAAAAAACGAGAGGGTCAGCCCTTCCGGCGTCTCTGTCTGTCCGGCTTCTATGAACCCGGTTTTTAAATAGAGAGAGACTGCCGGAACGTTTTGACTGGCGGTAGCCGCCTCTATTTTTTGGGCGTCCCGGTTTTGATCTATCACAAATTGAATAAGCGCCTGTCCGATTCCTTTCCGAAAGCCGGACGGGTGCACCGTCAGCCTGCATATGACAAGGTCATATCCCTTTTTTTCATACGAAATGACGCCTGCAAGCCGATCTTTTTCCTTGAAACCGGCAAACGTCTCCCGTGACCGCTGTATGTCATCGGGTGTTTCATGCAGGGCTGGAATGCCGAAAAAGCCGATCAGCTCGGCTTCTTTTTGATAAGAGCAGCGTTGAACCGCCGCAATTTCCCGCGCCGTCTGTTCTTGTGTATGCCGTAAAAATGTAATCAATCTTCCGCCCCTTTTGACGCAAACATCCGCTGTGACTCCGTCTTCGTAATGCGGACCGCGTACGCTTCATACCAGGCGCTTTTTCCTTTTGTTTTGCCGCCCGGTGGTCAGTATGGTCTTTCCACCTTTTAATCGCCTCCAGGCTGTCCCAGTAGGAAACCGTGATGCCGCAGCCGTTTTCCTCCCGAACGCTTTCCGCGCCTAAAAAGCCCGGCTGTCCGCCTGCCAAATTCATCATGCGCTCTGCCGTATGCTCATATTCCTCATCATATTTTCCCTTTATTGATGAAAAAATGACCGCATAATAGGGCGGTTTGGGCGTGTCAGCTAAAAAACCCATATTCATCCCCCTCTACATATATTTCACAAACAGAATCCGGTCTTCTCCCGGACCGTCATAATTCGCAAAAACAGGGATTCCGTTTACGGTTTTGGTTCCTTTTTCAACTTCAAAGCCTAATTTTGTATGATAAGCGATTGATACTTTATTGACAGGCGCCGTCACGCAATTGACTTTTGTGCAGCCCCTTTTTTTCACCGTCTCCATAAATCGATCGTAGAGCTGTTTTCCAATTTGCATTTTTCTGAAATCCGGATGCACACCGGAAAAATGAATGTAGGCTGTCTCAGGGTCTGATTGTGACTGAAAACCGATTAAAAAACCGGTCATTCCCTCCGGCCCGTACGTGATAAAGCTCGTGTCCTGAAAATGTTCAAAAAACAAGCGCGGCAGTTTGTCTTTCATCTGCCTGCCGCCCCACCATTCATTCAAAACAGACGTAACCATTTCATAGTCTTCAGAGGTAATTGTTCGAATATCCATTATCGATTGACTCTCCTTTTCGTCCGGCAAAATGAATGTCAGCTCTTCTCATTGGAATATAAAAAATTATATGTGGGTTGTTTGCAATTGTAAATGATTTCTTTTCAAGCAAACGAATCAGCACGTCTTCCAGCCGGGGAATGATTTACCAGTATAAACGTGATCATTGTTCGGGTACAATGAAAAAACAGAACAAACGTTCCCGGAGGTTTTTTTATGGCTGATATTCTTCTTGTTGATATGCAATCGTTTTATGCGTCTGTAGAAAAAGCGGAAGCGCCTCATCTCAAAAGCCGGCCCGTGATTGTCTCGGGAGATCCCGAAAGACGCAGCGGCGTCGTGCTTGCGGCTTGTCCGCTCGCCAAACGATACGGCGTAAAAAATGCCGAACGGCTGTGGGAAGCGCAGGCCAAATGTCCCGACGCCGTTATTGTCCGTCCGCGGATGCAGCGGTATATTGATGTATCCGTCATGATTACCGAACTGTTTGAACGATATACCGATCTTGTAGAACCCTACTCCATCGATGAGCAGTTTCTCGACGTGACCGGAAGCAGGCGGCTGTTCGGTGATCCTTTTACAATTGCCGAAAGCATTCAGCAAGCGATTATGCGTGAATTCGGAATTTATGCCCGTGTCGGCATCGGACCGAATAAGGCGCTCGCGAAAATGGCTTGCGACCATTTTGCCAAAAAAACGCATCCGGCATCTACAGATTGGATATGTCAAATATCAGGGAGGATCTGTGGCCGCTGCCGGTCGGAAAATTATTCGGCATCGGAAAACGGATGGAGCATCATTTAAGACGGATGGGCATCAGCACAATCGGCGGGCTTGCCGGGCACCCCGCCGAACTGCTGAAAAAACGCTGGGGCATTAACGGCGAATTGCTTCAGCGGACAGCCCGCGGCATCGATCCCTCTCCGGTCACCGTCAACACGCACAGCCGGCAAAAAGCGATCGGCCATAACATGACCCTCCCGAGAGACTACAGCCGCTTTGAGGATATCAAAGTCGTGCTGCTGGAGTTAAGCGAAGAAGTGGCCCGCCGCGCCCGTTTCAAACAATACATCGGCCATACGGTTTCGGTCAGCATCAGAGGCGCTGATTTTGAATTCCCTTCAGGTTTTCACAGACAGAGAAAGCTGGTGTCTCCGACTAATTTCGGAATGGATATTTTTAAAGCGGCGGTCAAGCTCTTCAAAGAGCATTGGAACGGTGAGCCCGTCCGCAGCGCCGGCGTCTCCCTTTCCCAGCTGGAGCCCTGTGATTATGTTCAGCTGAGCCTGTTTGATGCTCAGGAAAAAAAGATCAGTCTCGGCAAAGTATTGGATGATATTCATGAGCGGTACGGTCCTGCGTCGCTCCTCCATGCCGCTTCACTGACAGAGGCCGGCCAAGCCTTTCACCGGGCTGAAAAAATCGGCGGGCATTACAAATAATTGAGGTGATATACATGAATCCGAACAAATTAACACCCGGGTATAATGTCATGTGGGAATCAAGCCGGATGATGCTGCCCGAACATCGGGAGCAGCTGCTTGCAAAAAAACGAAAAGAACGGGAATTCCGGCCTCCGGAACTGAGCGAAGAGCAACTGAACGACATGAACCGCATCATTGCGGCGTCGATTGAAGAAGACAGAGCCATCTCGGTCACCTATGCTTCAGCACACGGCCCCCGCCGCTTTTGGGGATGGGTAAAACAAGTGAGGCATGACGAAAAACGTTTAAAAATCATAAACGATGAAGATGCGTTAACGCTGCCGTTTCATCTTATTCTCTCGGCTGAACTGGAATAAAAGCCTAAATCGTCCTGACAGAAAATATGATAGAAGAGTGGGAGGATCACATGATATTTAGTAGAATAAAGATGAATGACAAGAATAGGAGAATATATGATGGATCAATTTATAGAAAAAATGCTGGGACAAGCCCTCCGCCAGTATGGACGGAATGTGTCGACAGATCCGCTGAGCCCCTATGAAAAACAGAGTTTAAAAAAAGCTTTAGAAGAAAGAAGGAATGAAGAACCCGATGAGGATCTCCATGCCCATGTAGAAGATATTATCTACGATTACGTCACCAATCAGGGGCAGTTTTCCTGACACGGACGTTTATGCACCGGGCGATAAGGGAAACGTCCGAGAGTAAACCCTTAAAGATTGCGTGGTGGAGGATATGCCTGTCGGGCCTTATTTCAAGATCGGTTATGCCGTTCTTCTGTTATTTCTCATCATTTATCTCGGAACATTAATAGACTTTTTGTTCCAGCCTGTTGTGATTACGGTTAAAACCTTGTTTCCGCCCATTGTATTATCGGGCGTCCTTTACTATTTGTGCCGCCCGCTCGTTAGAGTGCTGCATGCGAAATTAAAGCTGCCCGAAGGAATGGCGATTTTAGCGATTTATGCGGGAACAGCCGGCCTTCTTGTCCTCTTCCTTTATACGGCGGGCCCTGCCGTTCAAAAACAGTTTACAGCCTTCACAGAACATATTCCGGAGCTTTCCGCAAAAGCTGAAAATTGGATCGGCCATCTTCAGGACAGCAAATGGTTTTCCCGGCTTCAGCATGGGGATTCCTTTAAAAAATTAGCGGACAAAGCCGCAAATTATTCCGGTTCAATCGCTGATTCTCTCAGCAGCCTGGCCGGTACGGCTGCCAATGCCGCCATCACCGCAGCCATTATTCCGTTTGCGCTGTATTACATGTTAAAAGAAGGAAATAAAGCCCCCCGGCGACTGCTGCGGCTTCTTCCGGAAAAACATCAAAAAGAAGGAAAACAAATCCTTCGGGACATGGATGAAGCTCTCAGTTCATACATACAAGGACAGCTGCTCGTCAGTTTCTGTGTCGGCGTTCTCGTCACAATCGGCTATTTTATCATCGGGCTCGATTATCCGCTCGTTCTGGGCGCGTTCGCCATGGTGACAAACCTGATTCCGTTTATCGGGCCTTGGATCGGCACATTTCCCGGAGTCATTGTCGGATTGTTCGATTCACCGACCGAGGCGGTGCTGGTGATTACGGTCGTCGTCATTGTCCAGCAGCTTGAAAGCCAGCTGATTTCCCCGCAAATTATGGGACGGAAGCTGGACATTCACCCGCTGACCATTATTTTTCTTCTGCTTGCCGCCGGCAAATTCTCAGGAATTGCCGGGATGCTGCTGGCCATCCCGGGATATGCGGCCGCAAAAGTGGTCATAAGCCACATGCAGAAACTATTCATTCTCAGAAAAACACAAAGCTAAGAGAGAAATGATTCATCCCCATGTCTTCACATCGGTCAAAATGAAAAAACGGCGGGCTGAAGAAGCCCGCCGCACACGGAGGTAAAAAAGATGAACATCGGTGATGTCATTTTTCAATTGATCTCATTTATTGCAGCCGCATTTTTCCTGTTTGCCGTGATATACGTATTCAGAAGCTTGAAGCAGCGCCGCATACAATTGGACAGAATCGAAAAGAAACTCGACGCGCTGCGCGAAGAAAAAACGAAAAGTTATAGTTCATTCAGAATCAGAGGCAGGCGCAGCCAGCTCCACCTTTATCCGATCCGGGTCCTCCGTGTATACGGCGTAATGCGTGCTTCCGCCTGCATATGGATGGCGGTCCCTGTAAAGCACGGGGCATCCTCTGGCAAGCAGCTTTTCCGTCATCCCGTCAACCTGCTCTCTTGATGCAGCATGAAAAGCCAGATGGTTCAGCCCGACCCGGCATCTGTGGTACTCCGGTGTTAAAAAACGCTCCTCTGTCTGTACAAGCACAACATAAAATCCTGCGTTTTTCCAGCTGATGCCGGAGTCCCAATTTTGAAACTCCCTATAACCGAGCTCACCTAAAAACCATCCCCAAAACCGGGCGGAGGCTTTCAAGTCAGATACATACAATTCAATATGATGCATCATAATATTCGCTTCCTCCTCATATCACACCCGCCTTACCAGCACCTCTTCAACTTTATGGCCGTCACCTTTTCTCAAAATCAAATCCGATCTGAATTTTGTCGGCAGGATATTTTCATACAGATTCGGACGGTTGACGCTCTCCCAAATGGAGGCGGCCATGGTATCCGCTTCTGCATCAGACAAATCCTTAAATTTATGAAAATAAGAAGCCGGATCCTGAAAAGCGGTTTCTCTTAAGAGGCGGAAACGCTCCAAATACCACGTGAAAATCCGGCTTTCTTCGGCATCCACATAGATCGAAAAATCAAAGAAATCCGATACAAAAATCCGCGGATCTTCCCTGTCGTCCTCTAAGGTTGGCGACTGCAGGACATTGATTCCTTCGATAATAACGATATCCGCACCTTCGACAACCTCGACGGCGCCCTCTTCCCTGTCATAGGTAAGATGGGAGTATACGGGCGCCTCCACTCTCTCTTTCCCTGACTTTATATCGTTCAGAAACTCAAGCAGCGCTTTCACATCGTAACTTTCCGGAAATCCCTTTCTGGACAGAAGGTTTTCCTTTTAATTCCGCCGTCGGATACAAGAAACCGTCGGTTGTCACCAGGCTCACCTTCGGCCTGTCCGGCAGACGGGAAAGAAGCTTTTGCAAAATTCTCGCCGTCGTGCTTTTGCCGACGGCGACGCTGCCCGCGATTCCGATGATAAACGGGATTTTCGCTGAATGCGGATGTTTCAGAAACACGTTGACATGCTGATTCCGTCTTGCGGCAGACGTGACATGAAGATGGAGCAGGCGCACAAGCGGAATATAAATCGTTTCTACTTCTTCCACCGACAGGTAGTCATTCAGCCCCTCTACGGCCTTGGCTTCTTCCTCTGAAACGGCAATGGAAAGATGGCCGCCGAATCCGGCCCACGACTCGCGGCTGTGCTGCGTATACAATGTATGTAAGTTCAATTCTTTACTTTTCACAATTCACACCAATCTCTCTGTATGGCTTTCCGATTAAAAACAAACGCTTACAAAGATTGTAACGGAAAACCGCCTCACTGTCTGCCCATTTTTTCACAAATGAGGAACCGATCCGGCTGTACTCTTCCATTTCCTCCTTGGGAACCATGCTTCCGCCGGTGCTCCACACAAGGTGCACGGCATTTTCCATCTCAAGCCCCCGCTCTTTTATATAACGGTTTCCGGCTTCGGTCTGAACGAACTTGACGGCTCCGGCCATACCGGCAAGTGCAGAGGGTTCAAGGCTCTTATTCTCGGCCGCTCTTAATTGATAAAGCAGCGAAAAAAGCGTGCCGTCATCAGCGGTATAACAGCCGCTGAGTATAGGCTCCATCAGAGGGCCGGCCAGTCCGGACGGCCTTCCTACCGCAAGTCCGTCGGCGGCTGTTTGATTATCAAGGCCGATATCCTGCACGCTGATTCCGTCATGCAAGCCGGAAAACAGTCCTAACAGCATACACGGTGAATGCGTCGGCTCACCGAAAAAAATATGGACATGCCCGCCATAGATCAGCTTTAGCGCAAGCGCGACGCCGCCCGGGCCTCCTCCGACCCCGCACGGCAAATAAACGAAAAGCGGTTCATCTGCACCAGGCTTTATGTTCATTTGATCGAGCTGATTTTTCACACGGCATCCCGCAACGGCATACCCCAAAAACAGATCCCGGGAATGCTCATCATCAATAAAATAACAATAAGGGTCCTGCTTCGCCTGCATGCGCCCCTCTTTGACAGCCAGACTGTAGTCTGCTTCATATTCGATGACGCGAACCCCCTTTTCCCGGAGCAGCTCCTTTTTCCACTGCTTTGCGTCACTGGACATATGAACGGTCACACAAAAGCCGAGCTTCGCGCCGATTATGCCGATACTCAGACCTAAATTGCCCGTAGAACCGACGGCTATAGAGTATTTTGAGAAAAAAGCGGTAAACCGTTCTTCAGTCAATATGCTGTAATCATCGTCTGTTGAGAGCATTCCCGCTTTTACCGCGAGGTCTTCGGCATGCTTCAGCACTTCGTAAATCCCGCCGCGCGCTTTAATGGAACCGGAAATCGGAAGTTCGTCGTCGCATTTCAAAAGCAGACGCCCGGGGAAAGCCTGAGCGGCGCTTTGTTCCAGACGCTTTTTCATTTCATTGATGAAGACAAGCGGAGACTCAATGAGGCCTCCCGCCGCTTCCGTCTCCGGAAAAGCCGACGCGATATAAGGCGCAAACCGGCGCAGCCTTTCTTCCGCTTCGGCAATCTCCTTTTTCCATTCAGCGCCATTCTTTACTGGATCATCGGTTTTATGCGGGTTGATCCAAAATACTTCACGCGCCTCCGCCATTTGCCTGACTAAAGGCTCTGCCATCAATGCCTTGTGTATATCCCGGTCGGACATTCCTTTCTCCCCCTTGTTACTTTTTCTTTAATGCGCGGCCGGCCAGTTTTTCTGTAAACGAAGGGAAAAGCTGATACAGCTTCGTCCCGAGACTCATCCATCGCGGAAGATTCATTTCCCGTTTATCCGTCAGAATTACGGATGTAATACGCTCTGCCACATGGTCGGCATCAAGCATCCACCTGCCGACGCTTTTCACATAACCGCCCTCTTTATCTGCAATTGTAAAGAAGTCTGTTTTGATCGGACCGGGATTAACCGTTGTCACAGCTACACCCGTACCGGCCAGTTCAAGCCGCAGCGCATTGGAATACCCTAAAACGGCGTGTTTCGTAGCGGAATAAAGGCTTGATTTCGGCGTCGCCAGTTTGCCGGCCTGTGAAGCGATATTGATAATATGGCCGCTTTTGGCGTGAAGCATCACCGGAAGACAGGCTTTCGTACAGGCAATTAATCCGAATACATTGACTTCAAACATCGCCTTCATATCATCCAAAGATGCATCAGCGGCCGTTTCAAAAATGCCGAAGCCGGCGTTGTTGATTAATACATCAACATGACCGATCAAACGCCTTACGTTTTCAGCCTCTTCTGCATGCCGGACGTCAAACGGAATGACATCACACTGTCCGCCGCGCGCGGTAATCGTTTTTTCACTTCCTGCAAGCGGTCCTCCCGCCTGGCGGATAAAAAAACATGAGCCCCTTCTGCCGCGCAGGAATATGCAAGCCGTTCTCCGAGTCCGCCGGATGCTCCGGTGATCCAAATCCGCTTATCCGTTAATCTGCCCATTTCCTTCACCCCTTCACAGCTTTAAACATCAGAGTATTTCCCGACTGAAAGGATTCGGCCTTCCCTTTTGCAGCCAGTACGTCAAGATGGCCGATCGTTTCTGACATCGTTAAAAACAATTCATTTTCATACACAGCCGGAAACAGCCGCCGGCATACCTGGAAAGCCGTCAGCGTTTCCTCTGACAACAGGCGCAGCACATATTCCGACCGGTTTCTCTGTTTCTCAAGCCGCCTGTCAAAAGCAGGCTTTACGTCTGTCAGCAGATCGCCGTGTCCCGGATATAAAAAGGACGGGTTTACGTCATACAGCCGCTTCATTGAGTTCAAGTAGTCGAGCATCGGGGCCGCGCGCACGCCCCCTTTTCCGGAGCTTCCAGAATCGGATTGGTGGAGCTGTTGGACAAAAGCAGATCGCCGCTGAACATTTCACCGCTTTTTTCATGGTAGAGCGCAATGTGAGAAGCGGCATGACCCGGGATTTCGAGCACCGTCCAGCCGTTAAGCCCGTCAATTTTTCCGCCTTCTCCCACTGTTTTCGTTAACGGACGGTTTGCTGAAAATAAGTATGACAGCTTAACTGTTTTATGTATGTCTTCGGGCGTCAGGGGAACGCCCATTTCAGTCATAAGCGACAGAAAAAAAGTCCTCCTGCCGGGCGATATACGACTGATCCTGAGTAATGTACCTGTCATTCAGCGGATGCCCGATCACTTCCGTATCCTCGGAAAAAAAGGTGCAGCAGGCCTGAATGATCTGCGTGATGATGAGTGAGCACCACCTGTTCTATATCCGCCGCAGAAACGCCGTGTTCCTTAAGCTGAAATGAGAGCGATTCAGCCGCTTCCTTTGTATTCGGTCCGCAATCAATAAGGGTTAAGGCTTCATCTTTTATTAAATAAACGATAACGTCGCCGACTGCAAACGGAGTCGGCACACGTATCGGAATGATCTTTCTCGCTGCCATGTTTACGCTCCTTCGTTCTTTTCATTCCTGAATAATCATATTTTAGCGTTTTCTTTTCACTGTGTCATTATTGCCGCATATCGGAAAAAAAGATTGACATCCCGCTCTTTCGCATAGCATAATGAACAACAAACTAGAAAACACGGAACGCGATGACGAGGAACTAGTATATAAACAACGGCAGCAGAGAGCAATGTCCCCGGCTGAAAGACATTGCGGCCCTCTTGTTTACAGAACCTGCCCTCAGAGCGGTTAGGAAAACCTAAACGTATCCCCTCGTTACGGGATTTGAGCTGAGCACGGCTGATTCGTGCTAATGTAAGGTGGTACCGCGAAACCTTTTCGTCCTTTTTGACGGGAAGGTTTTTTTGTGTTTTAGAAGAAGGAGGATTTATATGAAGAAAATCGGTTTTATCGGGGCCGGATCAATGGCGGAAGCAATGGTGAACGGACTGCTGCAAAGCGGAATGACAGCCCCCGGACATATATATATGACAAACCGGTCAAATGACAGCCGGCTTGAAGAGCTCAAAAAAACGTACGGAGTGAAACCGTGCCGGGATAAAGAAGAGTTTTTCAGCAATACCGACATTATTGTTCTCGCCTTTAAACCGAAAGATGCGGCAGAAAGCATTGAGAACATTCGCGAATACGTGAAAGATCAGCTTGTGATTTCTGTCATTGCGGGGCTGACGATTCACACGATTCAGCAATATTTCGGCAGAAAGCTCACCATCATCCGGGCGATGCCGAATACATCCGCGGCCATTCAGCAATCGGCGACCGGTTTTTCCGCAAGCTCCGGGGCAAGTGAAGCTGAAATCCGGACGGCAAAAGAGCTTCTGGAAACAATCGGAGAAGCGACGCTCTTTGAAGAAAAACACCTTGATGCCGTCACAGCCATTGCCGGAAGCGGTCCCGCCTATGTGTACCGGTATGTCGAAGCGATGGAAAAGGCCGCCCTTCAAGCCGGCCTGCCGGAAGAAACGGCAAAAGAGCTGATTTTACAAACCATGGCCGGGGCGACGGAAATGCTCAGAACAAGCAGCAAACGGCCTGAACGCCTGCGTAAGGAAATCACAAGCCCGGGCGGCACGACTGAAGCAGGCCTTCGCGCATTAGACGAGCGCCGCTTTGAAGAAGCCATCATGCACTGCATCGCAGAAACCGCAGCCCGGAGCGCCGAAATTAAAGAACAATTCGCAGGCTGCGTTCTGCAAAAGACGGACCAGTCATAAAGCATGGGGGCATCCCATGCTTTTTTCATTCTGTTTAACTGCCGTATAAGCGGCTGATTCTCTCTTTTACTTCAGGAAGATGGAATGTGGCTTCGTGCATGTTTACCTCTTCCTCAACCGCTTTTGTCAGCTCTCTTTTGATCCGTGCGGTGACATTGGTTTTCAGCGCAACCAGTGAGGCTCTCGGTTTATCCGCCAGCAGCCGGGCCAATTCGCGGCCTCTTTGAACGACGTCTTTTTTCGGAAGCACTTCAAACGGAACACCCCGTTTTTCCAGAGCGGCGCCGCTGAAATTCGCGGCCGTAAACAGCATTTCTTCCCCGAGGACAATTCCCAGTTTTTCAGGCACAATATACGTCGCGCCCATTCCCGGTGTAAATCCGTACTTCATATAATTACAAGAATAAAAACTCTCTCTGCTTAAAATGACGAAATCCGAGCTCAGACCGATCGTAAAGCCGGCTCCGATCGCATGCCCCTGCATGACGGAAATCACAGGGATCCTGCAATCCAATAAAAGACTGTGAAGCTTTAAATCTGTAAATTGAAGCTTTCCGCTCTGAATGGTCAAAAGCCCCTCCTGCGTTCCTCCCGTGCAGAAATAATTTCCGTAACCCGTCAGAAGAACGGTTTTATAGGACGGATGGGCATTGATGTCTTGGAATACCCGGTGCAGCTCTCTTACAAACTCTTCTGACAGCCCGTTTTTCCCGGCCGTATCCTGCATTGTGACCTGCACAATGCCCGGTTCTGTTTCCTGTACATCAATCATTGGATTCATGTTTATTCTCCGTTTCTTTAAAAATACTCAAGCCTTTCCGGCTCTTATACTAGGTCGTCCATTCATACTTTCTGTGAAACTCTTTTATTTCAGTCAGCACTAATCGCGTTTTTCCTTGATGCGCATTCGGGATGTCTGCTGCGGGCGCGGCATTTCTTGTGCCGAATTTTAC
Organism: Paenibacillus lentimorbus NRRL B-30488; assembly: GCF_000411595.1. Taxonomy (NCBI): domain Bacteria; kingdom Bacillati; phylum Bacillota; class Bacilli; order Caryophanales; family Paenibacillaceae; genus Paenibacillus; species Paenibacillus lentimorbus. The sequence goes on from NZ_ANAT01000040.1 coordinate 148,651, forward strand.
GATGCCGCTGTCTTGGAGCAGCCGGTCATAATCAGCCATCGATAAACGGACGCGTTCATCCAAATGCCGGCTGATCTGAAATTGATTCTGCCGCACACGGCTTTGCGGCATAACGACACCGCTGTAAAATTCAGAGCAGCAGCCCGAACCGTATGAAAAACAGCCGACGCGTTTCGGCGTTTCAAAAGAGCCGTTATCAATCGTGCTGGCAAGAGATAAAAATACGGTGGCCCCCATGATGTTGCCGACGCGCTGACAGTATTGAATCCCAGGCAGCACGCGTTGCTGAAAATCCGCTTCAATGTCTTGCGGCTTAGCCTTTGCCAATTTTCTCATCATCGTCCGATGCGCTCCTTTTACCATTCCGCCAAACGGAGTATGAAAAGAAAGGTATTGAAATGTATTCTTATAATCCGCCCCGCTCACACGCTTTCGGTATTCCTGAAATGAATTTTCACAGCAATCCAAATAAGACATGAGCGACAGATCAGCATCCCCCGCTTCACTATCCGGAATCGGGCGGCAGGTATCCATGACTTCATACCCGTAATACCCGCTTGCGCCTTGATCAAGCAAAAAGACATGAGGGGTGCTGCTGACTAAAAGTGCGACAGCTCCCGCCCCCGCACTCGGTTCGGCATAGGACCATTCCTCCGTTAACGCGTCACCGCCTTCAGCCACTAAAAAGCGGGAAATATCCGTTCCGATGATGAGCGCTTTCGCTCCCGGCGATGTTTGCGACAAGATGAAATTCACGCCCATTTGAAACCCGGCCGTTAAAGAATAGCAAGCCTGTTTCACCTCAAATAACCGGCAATTCCGCTTCAGCTGCAAATAATCATGGACATATGTACTGATGGATTTGCCAAAATCAATCCCGGATTCCGTACAGGTGATCACCATTTCAATCTGATTCCGTTCCTCTTCTGACAGAGAATCGATAATCGGTTTTGCGGCATTTACGGCGAACGTAATCGGATCTTCAAACGGAAGCGCCACCACTTTTTCTTTCATCAGCAGGTTCTCAAACCTTTTTTTATCCAGGTTCCGATGTTCCGCAAGCTCCATGACGTCTACATACGCGGTTCCGCCAAACACGTTCATTGCTTCGATTCCTACATTCATTTCTCCAAGCCCCCAGAGTAAAGAGGCTTCCCGTGAAGCCTCTTTTATTTTTTCGTTCAAAACTCAACAAGCAGCCGGTCAACGCCGTGAAATACAGGGCTCGGAACCAGATTCGGCTCTTGATCCTCAGTAAAACGCCATGCGGGCACCTGTTCAAAAAAGTGGGAAAGCGCGATTTTCGCTTCAAGCCGGGCCAGCGGCGCTCCTAAGCAATAATGGCTGCCCTGACCGAATGACAGATGCTGATTCGGCTTTCGTCCCAAGTCAATCTGATCGGCCTTATCAAACTTCTTTTCATCTCTGTTCGCCGATCCAATCCACGCATATACTTTTTCTCCGGCCGGAATCGTTTTTCCGCCAATCTCGCTCTCAACCGCGGTGTAGCGGGTTACCCGCTGAATGGAAGGTCTGAGGCGGATGACTTCCTCAATAAAGTCAGGAAGGAGCGCCTTATTTTCAAGCAGCCGGGGCAGAATATGCGGAAACTCCTTGAGACTGAGAAATGAATTTCCGATCACATTTTCCGTCGTTACGTGCCCCGCGACGATCAACAAGCCGCAAAAACCGATTAATTGCTTGTCTGACAGCGGCTCTCCGTCTAAATCAGCTGCAATTAAATGGCTGATTAAATCATTTTGCGGCTGTTTTCTCCGCTGTAAAATAAACTGCATGAAGTATCCGATCATCTGCTTTTGCACTTCATTCATTTTCTTTTCATCTTTTACATTCTGGCTTTGGTCGACCCAGCTTTTAAAGATATCCCTGTCTTTCGGAGGAAATCCTAAAAGCTCTGCGATCACGATAATCGGAAGCGGAAATGCGTAATCTTCAATAATGTCTATCCTGCCTTTTGAACGGACGGCCTGAAGCAGGTCATCAGCGATCGCGGCTATACGCGGTGCAAGAGACTCAACCGATTTCGGCATGAACGGCTGATTGACCAATTTTCTGAAGACGGTGTGTTCAGGCGGGTCCATTTTCAAAAGGCTGTCTTTGTTAATATGCCGGATCATTTTTTCCTGCTTGTCCGCACTTAAGTATTTATGATCGGAAGAAAAATGACTGTAGTCAGAAATCACCCGCTTCACTTCATCATAGGTGAAGATTTCCCAGCAATCTTCCTTTTCATTGTAATGAACGGGAGAGGTTTCTCTCATCGTTTGGTACCACTTGTACGGCTGCTGCTGTCTGATTTTTGTTAAACTGGTCATTTTCATTCCTCCAAGATGTGTCCAAGATTTGAAATGACCCGCCAAAGCTTACGAGTAAACCCGGCGGGCGGATATGTGAATTTACGGTCTTGTTTTGGCGGGCTGCTTCAGCATCTCACCATGCACGTTCAGTATCTTTTCCTGCAGCTGCAGAAAGCTGTGTTCTGTCATTCCGTCTGCCGAATATAAAACGCCGCAAAATTCAGAAATCGTTTCGGCTGCGCTGTCTTCAGCCAATAACGTCATATGGTTGGATACCGCCACATCCATGATGGCGATGTTTGTCATATGCTCTTCCCACTGGCTCCAGTAGTTGACGAAATCAGCGGATAAAATATCGGCCCTGATCGTAAAATACGGATCAAGCTCACCCAAGAAAATACCGTTTTTATTTCGGAAATAATAGCATGTCACCCCGTTCGGATCCGGAAGCGGCAGGAGTTCGTAATCAGTGATTTCGTAAGCGTCCTGAACGTTTATATTCTGCCTGATCAGATTTTTCACCAACGCGTCCGTCTTCGTTAACCCCCGCTGTTTGGCTTTTGCTATCAATTGCTCTAAAAATATGTCTTCATGAAGATCGGCATCTAGTTCATCACGGTGAATCAAGGTTTCAGAAATGCGTTCCGGATGTTGATAGATTGGTGCAAATAAAGCCATGTTCACCGTCTGCAGCATCATATTTTTATCAAATAATTCATCAGGAATGTTTATTTCCCGCGCACCCGCCGAGTCAAAGGAGTCGAGCATGACGATTGACTCAACGGTTTCTCCAGCCAGCTGCAATTGCCGGGTGACTTCATAAGCGAGCATGCCCCCTAATGAATAGCCGCCTACATCGTAAGGACCCCGGGGCTGCACGGTACGTATGAGCTTAACGTAATATTCCGCCATGTTTTTAATGCCGCGGATCGGTTCCCGGTCTGTCATCCATCCTCTTGCCTGAATTCCGTAAAAAGGACGCCCGGTCCGTTCGGCAACAGGCTGGTACAGCTCCACTGCCCCCAGCGCGGAATGAAACCAGAAAATCGGTCTTCCCTTTCCTCCCGGGTTAAGACAGATCAGTTCGGGCGGTTCTTGATCATCTGTCTCTTCTGACATATCGTTTTGTTTCGTATGTTCCCCATGTACTTCCTCAGTGTCTTTTTGGACAGAACCGGTCAGATACCCGGCTAATTTTGCGATTGTCGGATATTCATAGACCAGATTTGCTGTAATAGACGCTTGATAGGTTTTATTAATGGACTGAACCCATTCCACACCGATAATAGAATCCAGCCCCATGTCAATGAATGCCTCATGCTCATCAATATCTTCCGGCTTCAGAAACAGGATGTCCGCAAGGCTTTCTTTGAGCTCTTTGCGCAAAGTGCCGTCAGAGATGCCGGCAAGGGGAGTTTCTGCTTCCGGGATTTGCGGACGTACCGCTGTTTCCTCCGCTTCAGCATACTCGGGTTTCGTTATTTGCCCCGCTATATATTCCGCAAGCTCCTCAAGCGTCGGGTGTTCATACACCTTATTGGCAGTAATCTCAGTGTGGTACGTTTTATTTACTGTTTGTATCCATTCAACCCCGATAATGGAGTCAAGCCCCATGTCGATGAAAGGCTCATCAGCATCAATATCTTCCGGTGACAAAAATAAAATATCTGCCAGGCTTATCCTCAATTCTTCAAGCAATGTTCTATTGTCTTCGGAAACGGCGTTTTCCGGCTGCTGGACAGAAACAGTACAATCCAAAGGCTGTAAGACGATCGGTTTTTGCAATGTCTCCGATTCAAACGCTGTCATTTCGATCTCAGTTAAAGGACTCAGAGAAATCAGACCTTCATGTTCAGGCTGCGGCGAAGACGGGGGAACGGTTTGCGTTTCAGACTTTTTCATGGCTTGGCCTGGTAAAGAACTGTTTACATCAGCCGCCCAATACCTTTCTTTTAAAAACGGGTAGGCAGGCAGCGGCGTTTTATAATATTGCCCTCCGTCAAAAAGCCGTGTGAAAGGAAGATCATATCCTCTGCAAAAAAGGTCAGCGATATGTGCCAGGCTTTCTCTGTACTGCGCGGGCGAAGCCGCCGAGAGGCACTGTTCAATGCACTCCATTCCGAATGTTTTCATTCCGGCTTCGTCTGCCGGCTTCTGATCCTTCAAATTGGAAACAAACACACCCGGAAGCTCTCTTTTTACAAGCCACTCCGATAATACCCGCTTCAGTTCGTCCGCACTGCTTACGATACAGGCAAACCGGTGATGCAGATGCTTTCTGCCGAGCAGGAGCGTATAACTTATATTTCCCAGATCGCTGTCTTTGTTCTTGCTGAGTGAATCCAGCAGGCGTTCTGCCTGAATTTCCAGCTGACGCTCCGTCCGCGCAGATAAAGGAATGAGGCAGGCCGGTTTTGCCGGTGACCGGCGCACGGTTTGCGGCGCCTCTTCAATCACAAGATGGGCATTTGTTCCGCTGAATCCGAATGAACTGATGGCGGCTCTGCGCGGTGCATCCGGATTCCGTTCCCACGGTATCAGCTTTTCATTCACAAAAAACGGGCTGTCCGCAAATTGAATATGCTGATTGGCTTGATGAAAATGCAGGGAAGCCGGAATCTGCCGATGCTTCAGCGACAGCAGGATTTTAAACAGTCCGGCCATCCCCGCGGCCGCAGCGGCATGTCCGAGATTGGTTTTCACAGAGCCGATGGCGCAATATCCTTTTTTATCCGTATAGCGGCGGAAAGCGCGCGTTAAGGCGCTGAATTCGATCGGGTCTCCCAGTGCAGTGCCCGTTCCGTGAGCTTCCACCATTTGAATGGTTTCCGGATCAATGTGAAAAGTATCATAGACATGCCGTTCCAATCGTTCTTGAGAAAGCGCGCTTGGAGCGGTTATTCCGTTTGTAGCGCCGTCCTGATTCATTGCAGAGCCTTTTATGACGCCGTACACATGATCTCCGTCACTAACGGCGTCGCTAAGACGTTTCAGCACCACGGCTCCCACGCCTTCACCCGGCACGAAGCCGTCCGCGCTTTGATCAAACGTATGGCAGCGCCCGGTCGGTGACAGCATATTCGCCTTATTTGACGACTGATAAAAAGCGGGAGTGGATTGAATGAAAACCCCGCCCGCCACCGCCATTTCGGTTTCTTTCGTCCAGAGTCCCTGACATGCCAAATGAATGGCTGTCAGCGAACTGGAACATGCTGTATCAACAGTGATCGCCGGCCCTTGTAAATTAAGGTGATAGGCGATCCTTGCCGGAGTGACGGAATTGTGATTGCCCCAAAAAGCCTGCGCGGGCCCCTGCTGTTTAAAAATGGCCTGGTAATCTCCGCCGCAGGAGCCGGCATACACGCCGCATTCCCGGCCTCTTACCGAGTCTCCCGCATATCCCGCATCTTCAAGCGCTTTCCATGATTCTTCCAAAAACAGCCTCTGCTGAGGGTCCATATAGGTCGCTTCACGTCCCGATATATGAAAGAAAACGGGATCAAAACATTCAATGTCCTCTATAAAACTGCCATACTGGCATTGGCTGTCAGAGACATCCCATCTGTCTGCTTTTTTAATCAGATCCCGTCCGGCGGCTAAGTTTTCCCAAAACTCATGGACATTCTCCGATTCAGCAAACCGCCCGCTCATCCCGATAATCGCGATCGGTTCTTTTTCAGGTAACACAGCTGCTGATTTTACCGTATCGGCCGGATCCTTTTGTTCGGGGCGGTACGTCATTTGATACGGCTCAGAAACGCTGATGACGATTTTCCCGATATTTCCGCGGTCATCCAGACAGTGATACGCTTCTTTTATGTCTTCAAAAGAAAAGATTTTTGAGATGACAGGCTGAATGACTCCCTCTTCCGCCAGCCGCTGCAGTTCCAATTGATAGTCCTTGACCTGATCCGGATTTTGAAGGGACAGCTTCCGCAAATCCACGCTGTGAAACGATTGATTGTTATGAAGGACGGACAAGTCGACTGATTTAGCGGATTTCAGCGCAGTCATGGCAATTTCGATATATCTTCCGCCCGGCGCCAGGCAATTCATTCCTTTTTGCATGGCATCACCGGCCAGGGTATTAATGACAACATCCACCCCACGGCCGCCGGTCATTCGCATGATTTCCGTTTCAAAATCTTCTTCTAAATAGCAAATGGTATTGTGGATCCCGAGCGAATGCAGATACTCAATTTTTTTCTGTGATCCGGCCGTGGCATATATTTCCGCGCCGATATGCCGGGCCATTTGCACCGCGATCAGCCCCGTTCCTCCCGTCGCGGTCTGAATTAATATTTTTTCGCCTTTTTTAAGTCCGGCTTTCCGGAAGGCGTCTATCATTGTCACCGCCACGGTGGGAAGAGCGCATGCTTCTTCAAAGGTCAGCCGGGCCGGTTTATGATAGACTTGATGTTCTTTACATGTGATGAGATTCGCCTGAGATCCAAATTCCTCTCCCATGCCGACAATCACTTCATCACCTGGAATGACGGATGTTACATGCCTCCCTGTCTTGATCACGACGCCGCTTGCTTCAAATCCCGGAGTGAACGGATAAGGCGGCATCGTCGGATACAGCCCTCTGACACAAAGCAAGTCTCCGAAGTTTAAAGAAAAGGCGCGGACGGCTATTTGAACTTCGTCATCTTTTGTCTCGGGCACTTCACTGCGGGCAATCGTCAGATCTTCAATGCCGCCCGGACGGTCAATCACAACCCGGAACATTCCCGAGTCATCGGACTTTGCGAAAGAAAGCGGCATACGTTCTTGTTTCGGTTTCTGATAACCGTTTTCCTTTCTTTCCGTCTGCAAAGGTTTTTCAGCAGGCCGTTCTTCCTGAAGCGCCGGGCGGATTTTCGCTCTTTCAGTCTCCAGAGATGAGGCTATGGCGGTTTCATATTCTGCCGAGATATAACCGGTCAGCAGTTTCACATGGTAGTAATCAAATAAAATCGTTGTCTGCAGTGTAAGATTCAATCGCTTATTAATCTCGTTAATCACATTGACGGCCAAAATGGAATCAATGCCGTATTCAGAGAAATTCAGTTCTTCCTGAATATCCTCTTCTTTCATTTTTAATACATCGGCAATACTTGTTTTGATGACAGAGCGGACACGGGAAGCGACCGATTCCCCATCAGCCTTAACAACTTGATGCTCCTCTGGCGCGCGGCTGCGGGAAACAGGCTGTGCGGGCTTTCGGAAAACTTCGGCCGGGGCGGCGTATGGCTTTCTGCCGTCTCTGATTCCTTGCATCCGGACGAGTCCGTCACTCTCAGCTGCGATAATCTGCTGACCTAAATCATGAGCCGTTTCAGCAGGGAAACAAACCGCTCTGTATCCTTCCGAATGCAGCACACACTCCCACGATTTTGGATATAGGCCGGGACTTCCCGGAATCCGAAGCTCAGCATCCTCATAGGACCACCAGCCGTCAAGCAGCCCGAAGGTTAAATGGGTAAAAACAGAACGATCGCTGATTTCGTTTATCAAAATCATCCCGTTGTATTTCAGGAGCGCTTTCAGACGGCGCAGTGTCAAACCGATATTTTTTGTGGCGTGAAGCACATTGGCGGCGATGACAATATCGTAAACACCCGTTTTGATATTTTGTGATTCGCAAGGCTCCTCTGCATTAAACAAGGCTGTTGTCAAATACGGCACATCAGGTCCGTATTCCTGTTCGGCATGCATTAAAAAAGCTTTAGAAACATCCGTATAACAATATTCCGCAATCTGTTTTGCAAATGGTTTCAGTTTTGTAAACAGCATGGCGCTCGTTCCGCCCGTCCCGGCCCCTACTTCTATCAGCCTGATACGGGCATCGGGTTGTTCTGTAAGATAGGCTTTCAGGTAAGCAGCCGCGGAATCTGCTAACACTTCATTAAAATAATCCGCAACGGGATTATGCTTATAAACACCTTCAACGAGCCGCATTGATGAATCGGGAAATACGATATCCGTAGCCGGACGTTCTCCTTTTAAAATTGAAGGCATCGCTTTTATCGTCGCCTCGGCCAATTCAGCTTGCGCAAGCTCCCCCTTGGGAAGCAGGCGTTTATGGGCATTCCACTCATTCCAGACTGTGCGGCCGTCCGGGCGCTGATCCGCGAGAAGAGTGATCGTGTATCCGTCATACGCGATATATCCGTTTTCTTTTAATAGATTCAGGCTTTCTTCCAGCCATTTGCCGTATGTCCCGATCACCCCGGCGCTCCGCATGGATGCTGCAGGTGTGGTGACAGGCTCGCTGAAAAACCCGATTGACTGTAATTGATAAAAGAGCAGTTTGCAAAGAAGGCTGTTCATATGCGCAACTCCATTTCTCGTTTTAAAGTCTCAAGCCGTTCATTCCGATCCGGATTTTGCCGCTTGACGCTTTCCATAAATGAAGGCTTCGGGCCGGATACAACCGATATTGCATCTTGATCCGTCAGTGCCGCTAAGCCGTGCGGAGCAGCTTTGATGAATGCCGCTTGGCTGAACGGTTCTGATAGTAAGACTTCCAGCGCCTCCATTGCTTCATCGGGTTCAATAGAACCGATCCCTGACGCCTCCATCCGTTTTCTGTAAGACGGGTCTGATACAACGCCCAGACTGCCCCAATATCCCCAATTCATGACTTTCACTTCACAATCAAGCAAGGAAGCGATATGGCGGGCAAAGGCGTCTTGAAATGTACACCCTGCCGCATAGTTGCTTTGCCCGGCATTTTTCGTGAAAGAATTAACGGATGAGAAAAACAGCACAAAATCAAGCGGCTCTCCCTTAAAAGCTTCGATCATTCGGACGCTCGTATTCACCTTAACTGAAAAAGCGTTTCTGAAAGAAGCTTCATCCATATTCGCCATACTTTTGTCGGCAAGCGTTATCGCGGAATGGATGACTCCCGTTATATTGCCGTATTGCTCTCTTACGGAACGGACGGCCGCTTTAAGCGCTGCGGCATCTTGAGCATCAGCCTGTATATAATGCGGCGCGGGGCCTGATAGCGCCAGCCTGTCTATTTTGCTCTGAATCTCCTGATCCTTCGGCCGCCTGCCGATCCATATCATCCGTGCCTTGTAACGGGTGATCATGTATTTGCTCCATGCTTCTCCGATGCCGCCCGCTCCGCCGATGACAGCATAAACGCCGCCTTCTCTGTACGACATACGCGGAGCGGAACTTGTCAGCACCCGGACTGTTTTTTGCTTATGCCAAGCTCCGTTACGGTACGCGGCAGCATTTCCGTCCGGATCTGGAGGAAGGCGCCAGATGTTTTTCATCTCAGACGAATCACTGCCTTCTTCTGCATCAATCAGCCTGATGTCCCAGTTCGGATATTCTTTTGCCAATGAGCCGATCAAACCGTGTACGCCTGCATGCTCAGGCTGCGGCAAATCACCCGGATACACGGACTGTGTCTGCCGGGTGACCGCTGTAAAGCTGATGTTTCGGTTTCCATACCCGAGTGACAGCAGCGCTTTGATGAAACGGAAACATTGAATCACCCCATTCTCCTGCTCATCAAGCATTTCCTGACTGACGGATGCGGGTGCGAAACGATCCGGCGCAATCCATAAGAAATGGCGGATATCTTGATACCCGGCTGTCAATTCACGTAATGTTTGCTCGCTTGAATGATCCGGCGTCTCCGCCAGATGGGCGCGGGGCCACATTTTTTGCCGCGGCCTTTATGGTATTTCCCGGCTTTCCGATGATCAGCAATTGTTCCTGATCAACCGCTCGATTTTCTTCCAGGGAAAAGAAAGTTTTGTCCCAAACAGGGGCAAGCATCGCCGTCTGAACTTCCTGCCGTTTGCTTTCGGTTTGGTTTGTCTGCCGGACAGCCCGGCAGGAGAACCCTGTCAATCTCATACAAACAGCGCCGTTTTCATCACATAAATCAATATCCAGCGTCAGTGCTCCGTTATCTGACCGATCGCTCTGTTTGCGGACAAGCGCCCACATCGTTTTCTGAGTCGGCTGAAATATTTCTGCCTGCCGCAGGGAAAACGGCAGCATCGGAGTGTCTCCGGCAGTATCTGAACCGGCCCCCAGTGACGCCTGAAACGCGGCATCCAGAAGGCTCGGATGGATGACAAACTGATCGGCGGTACTGTCGGCCGTTTCCGGCAGCGACAGCCGGGCTGCAGCCCCCCTCTCTCCGATCATCAGCTGATCAATGCCTTGATGGCTCGGCCCGTATATCATACCCGCATGCCGGAAAGCCTGATAAACCTCATCAGACGTCATAACCGATTGGCTGCAGCCGGACAGCCAGCCCTCTAAATGAACAGACGGAACCGCTGCTATCTCTCCTGATACCGCGGTGCCTTTACTGTATAAAATCCGTTCTCCCCCAGGTTCTTCCGATAGACTGTAAATCGTAAATTCAATGTCTTCATTTTCCTTAAGAATAAGGCTGATATGGACTTCTACATCCGTCCCCTTATGAACGACAGGCCTCATCCATATGAGATCTTTCAAATACATTCCTTTACGTCCGTCCGGCACAGCGTATGCGGCACGCTCAACGGCCGCTCTGGCCATTTCGATCACGGCGGCTCCCGGGAGCACCTTCTGTCCATTGACTGTGTGATCAGTGAAAAAGAATTCCCGTCCGGTAAAAACAGAGGTGAATTTCAGCTCCCAAAGATCGGATGTGTTTTCATGAAGGAGCGGATGGATCACCATTTTGCCGTCATCCCTTTTTGAAACCGCCTCGGCTTCATCTTGAATCCAGCATCTGACCTTTGCAAACGGATAGGCGGGAAGACTGATTCTCCGGGGTTTTTGTCCCGAATATAACAAGTTCCAGTCCACATCGACTCCCTGCACCCACATGTTCAGCAAATGACCGTACTTTCTCTTTTTCAGCCATTTGACCATGGCTTCCTGCAAATCTTCATCAGATTCAAACACAGCCACTGTCTCATGATTTCGCTTCGCCCGCCCCCTGTAAAGCTGCGGTGCGTTTTCATTTTCCAAGTACGATCTGAGCTTGTCCTCCAGCTCCTTAAGGGTGTCCGCAATAAGAGCCAGCCGCTCATCCATCGCTTCCCGCCCCGCTTGTAAAGTGTACGCGACATCAAATAAGTCCGGCTTATCCATATGCTTCTTTTGAAGAAAAGCAAGAAGGCGCTCCGCATATTCTGTCAGACGCTCCTCATTTTTTGCAGACAGCAGAATGACCGCCGGCTCTTGGCCGCTGATTGCTTGTTTGACAGGAGCCTCATATTCTTCAATAATGATATGCGCGTTAGAACCGCCCGCACCAAAGCTGCTGATCCCCGCCCTGAGCGGCTGTTCTTCTCCGTCTGCTGAAATCCGTTTCCAATCTGTTAATTCACGGCAGACGGAAAACGGTCCTTCATCAAATTGGATATTCGGATTTAAAACATCAGCATGCAAAGATGGGGCGATTTGTCTGTGCTTCATCTGCAGCAGCACTTTTGTGACAGCGGCGATGCCTGCTGCCGATTCCCCATGTCCGATATTTGATTTGACAGACCCGATGAGACATGTTTCAGAAACATCACCGAATGCATCGGTTAAAGCCCGGATTTCAATCGGATCGCCTAATTTTGTCCCCGTCCCGTGCGCTTCCACATAGCTGATCCGGCCCGGAGATACCCCCGCTTCCTGTAAAGCTTGAGAAATGACTTCGCTTTGCGCCTTGGGGTTCGGTACGGTGTAACCGCTCGCTCTCCCGCCGTGATTAATGGCAGCTCCTTTAATGACGCCGTAAATCCGATCTCCGTCTTGTACGGCGTCTTCTAAACGTTTAAGAAGCAGCACCCCGACCCCTTCTGCCGGAATGTAGCCGTCACCCCCGGCGCCGAAACTCCCGCAGTGTCCTTTAGATGAGATGAACTGCCCCTGGCTCAGCATGAAGTACTTGTTAGGATGAACGGTGAGATTCACTCCGCCGGCAAGCGCCGCGCGAATCCGATGATCCCGCAGATCCCGGCACGCCATGTACAATGAAGTCAGCGAACCCGAACACATCGTATCGACCGAAATGCTCGGCCCTTGAAAGTCACAAAAATAGGAGACACGGTTAGCAATGGATGAAATCCCGCCGGGGAGCCCGATATGCCGTCCTTTCACTCCCGCTTCAGCCGCGAATAGCGGGTATTCCTGATACATGACACCGGCATACACGCCTACCTGACGGCCCAGTTCAGGTGATGTCCTCGTATATCCCGCATCCTCCATGGCCATCCACGCATGCATTAAAAACAGCCGCTCCTGGGGATCAAGGTGTTCCGCTTCCCGGGGGGAAATCTTAAAAAACTCAGGATCAAACTCGGCGATCCCGTCAATGAATCCGCCCCATTTGCTGTAGATCGCTCCCGGCGCCGTCCGGTCCTCGGAAAAGTAATGTTCCCATTTCCAGCGGTCTTTCGGAATTTCGGTAATACAATCCTTTCCTTGTTTGAGATTATCCCAAAACGCATCGATATCATCGGCCTGCGGATACTTGCCGGAAATCCCGACAACGGCAATATCCAGCGGTTTTCCTTTCGTTTTCTGACGGCTTTGATTCCCGGACGGGGCAAAAGACGCATTTTCAAGCCGATTTGGCTGAAGCACTTCTTTCACAGACGCATTTTTCAATTCCGCCAGCTGTTCCCCGGTATGACTGAGGACTGCGGCATCAAATGAGAGAAACCCGTCTTTTTTATGTTTGATTGTATTCACCACATAGACGGTATCAGACATGACAGGTCCGTAAAGCGTCAGCCTCTCAATCATGAGCGGGACGTGAATCCGCTTTTTCAGCTGCAATTCTTCTTCACCGAGCGACATATAACATGAATTCAATATAAGCGGGTCAAATGCAAAGTGATGCAGATCGCCTTTTTCTTTTTTCCTGATAAGTCCAGCTGCAATAAAAAGGAACTCTCACTCATTTTGTATCCCGCCGTTACCGTTTTCAGCATCGGGCCTATCGTGAAGTCGGCAACCGAATCGTACAGACGGGAAATGACATCCGGCCCCACCTTTTGTGCATGCGACTTCATTTGTTCAACGTCATATGATTTTTTTATGGGTGCCTCTGTATATCTGCTTATTTCTCCTTCGGCACATGTCTTTCGGCTTTCTTTACCGGAGACAGTGCAGCTTGCGGTAAAGCGTTCGGCACTCTTTTCTGCCGCAAATGAAATGTCAATCTGTGCGGCCTCTCCCGGCTCCAGCGTGACGGGCCCGCCCGTAAAGCGGATATCTTTCAGCTCGGCGGGATACGTGCCGGGATGAGACGCTCCGGATGCTTCAAGCACCAGACACGGATACACTACACCCATCAGTGCCGGTTTGCCGAAAACCAGATGATCCTGAAGGAATGCTTCATGTTCATAGAAAGTAAATGTCTGACTGCCCGATTGTGTTTCAGAGACCGGTGCTGCATCCGCGACAAGGCCGGAAGATTCATCTGTTCCTTTTGTTTTTATGTCTTCAAGCAGTTCGGATATGCTGCTGCACTCAAATAAAAGAGTCGGATTCAGACGCAGATCAAACGCCCCTTCGATGTCTTTAATAATGGCCAGAAGCTGTGACGATTCAAGACCTAATTCAAAAAACACGGTGTGCGCATCATTTCTTGTGACAGGACGGCGTACGTATGTCGAGAAAATACGGTATAAGGTTTCCTCCATCTGCTGAACGCCTGGTGTCAGCTGCCGGTCTGTCCGCACCTTTTTGGCTGTCAGGCCGAGCAGTGAAGCAATATGCGCACCGCTGAGGTTGTAAAAGTCAATATCCATTTTCACCATTTCAGAAGGCGTGCCGGACTTTTTCGAAATCACCGCGTAACAGCGCTCCGTAACGGTCTCAGCGGCAATAAACGAATCATAATAAATCGGTAAAAACAACTCGGCGCCTGCAGCTGTCTGCAATACGCCGGAGGCCATGGCGGCACCGTCCATCAACGCGGGATGAAAGAGCGTGCCGGGGAGATTTTCCCGGCATGAATCAGACTGCCGAATATCAAGGAAACATTCCTCTTCATAAGCATAGATCTCTCCCTCCGGCTTCATCAGCCCGTCATGCGACAGTCCGCGGCTTCTCGCGTCTTCGTAAACCGTATGCAAGAGGACTGATGGAAGTGCGGCTTGTTGTTTTTTCTCCCCTGCGTCAAGACGCCTGTCTGATGAGAAGACTCCTTCATGCATCTCCGCGGATAAGAAAACCGTCCCGGAATCCGCCCCGCAAATCGAGGCAGTCCAGAACTCCTTTTCTTTACTGAATATGACACTCACATCAAGCGGCTCTGACCGCTTCACTGATAAAGGATGATAAATGGTCACCCGTTTCAGACAGAAGGAACGGAATGAAAGATCAAGGCTTTGCTTTGCCAGCTGATACAGCATATCAATATAGGCCAGACCGGGCATGACAGATTCTCCGTGAACAAGATGGTTTTTCATAATGGGATGCTCTGCCGTCAGGCGCAGATTCACTGTTTTTTTCATGGTTAGTCCCCTTTTAAAAACGTCACGTTGTCACCTGCCAAAACGAGTCTGCAGGTGCAGTGCTTGTCTCTGCTTTTTTCTCATATTTCTTTAAAAGATCCGCAATGTCTGTTTTTGCATTACTTGTTTTTTCCGGTTCACTTTCCGTGCTGTTCCAGCCGCCCAAAAGCGGGTAGTGTTTTTTTCTGAATTCCGGCGGCTGGGGCGCCCGGTGATATTCCCGCTGCCTTTCACCTCTGTATTCTTCAACGAGGATATGAGCATTTGTCCCGCCGTCAGGAAATGAACTCTGAGCTGCGACGCGGGGTTTCTTCTCTGAATGCCAATCAACGGGTTCACGATTAAAATGAATACGCGACGCTTCAAAGTCATAATGTTCAAATGGGTCACGCGCTGATAAGAAAGGCGGAATCCGCTTATGATAGACGCTCAGCACACATCGGATGAAGCCCGCAAGACCTGAAGACAGAAGCAAATGCCCTACATTCGGTTTCACCGATCCGATCCGGCAGGGCAGAAGCGTTTTCCGGTTCAGCTGATAGACGTCTGAGAGCGCCTTGATTTCCGCCGAATCAACGATTGGGGAACCGCCTCCGTTTACTTCTATATATCCAATGTCTTCGGGCGACTTTTCCGCCATGTCAAGCGCAGTTTGAATAACGTCTCTCTGCGCCCTTATATTCGGTGAACCGGGCCCGAGCGTCCGGCCGTCATTGTTTACCGAGACGGCTTTTATGACGCCGTAAATACGGTCTCCGTCCCGCACCGCATCGCTCAATCGCTTGATAAAAACCGCCCCCGCTCCTTCTCCGAGCACTTCTCCCGCTGATTCACGGTCGAATATGTGAAACACGCCGTTCTCATTTAAAATATGGCGCGCTCCGAATAACCGGTGCGCGGACGGAGATAAGAGCAGACTCACCGAACCGACTAAGGCCGCGTCAATCCTTCCGGCCAAAAGGGCGTCTTTTGCAAAGGACAGCCCGATCAGCCCTGAGGAACATGCTGTATCCACGACAAGGCTCGGCCCTGTGACATTCAAAAATCGTGAAATGTTGGCCGCCAAATAGTTTTGCCCCGCTCCCAAAATCGGGTTAGGCGCCTGCAGGATATGTTCCATACCGGCTGAAGGCTGCGCCCTGCCGCCGATGTACACGCCGACTTTCCGGCCCGACAAATCCTTTTGTCCGTACCCGGCATCATAAACGGAATGAACCGCTTCTTCTAATATGATCCGCGCCTGCGGGTCCATAATTGCCGCGTCTTTTTTCAGAGATGCCGAAAAAAGCCCGCATCAAACATGTCGATATCATCAATCCACCCCGCATAATCCTTTGCATGTGCTGTTGCATGCCAGCGCGATGCGGGGACAGGCCGGATGGCGGTGTTCCCTTTCATCAGCAGCTCCCAAAAAGCATCCGTTCCGCCCGCCCTCGGAAAACGGCAGGACATGCCGACGACGGCAATATCGTCTTCGGTATCCGCTTTCGGCTTCATGGATGTTCTCTCTTCAGCGGCGGCGGTTACATCAGGCTGGACGTCCATGTCTTGAACGAAACCATTTTCTTTTGTCACAAAATCGGTTTCATGATGCGCTGCGAAATAGTCAACCATTTCTGTAATCGTTTGATATTGAAGCATTAAGGACGGTGTTAACTTTATGCTGATCCGTTTTTGCAATGATTGAACCAATTCCGCAAAGAGTATTGAGTCAATCCCGTATTCATCAAACGGCATATCATCTTTTATCTGCTCATCCGTCATTTTCAGTTCTTCGCTGAAAACGGTGCGCACCCATTGACGAATCATATCCTTCACCTTTTGGTCACCGGCAGTGCTTTTTTTCATGGGCGCTTCAGTTTTCTTCACCTTCAGAAGATCACCAAAATCAGCCTCACTGTCTTCGGGAACACAAGGAATTCCGCAGCTTTGTCCGTTTAATATGATGTAATCTAAAAACTTCAGTCCGTCTTCGGCAGACAGCCTGGAAAGTCCTGATTTTTGATAAGCAGGTGTTTCCGGCAGGCCTTCAGCCATGCCGGTTTCTTTCCAGACGGGCCATTGAACGGCTTTAACAAACACGTTTCCTTTACCTGCCTGATGATTTGCAAAAGAGTCCATAAATGAATTAGCCATCGCGTAGTCACTTTGCCCCGCAGCAAGCGAAGGGATCAGACCTGAAACGGATGAGAACAAAATAAAAAACGACAGCGGCTCATTCTGAACGGCTTCATAGAGACCGCAAAGCCCAGTTACTTTCGGCGTGCAAACGCTTTCGATCTCAGTTTCGGTTTTGTTATAAAAGGCGGGGTGTTCTCCCATTGCACCCGCGCAATGAAAAACGCCGGTAATCGGTCCCATCGTGCCGCGAATGCTGTCCGTCATGTTCCGGAGCCCCTTTTGATCCGTAAGAGAAACGCTGTAATAACGGATCTCCGCGCCCCGCTCGGCTAACCTCTGCATCCGCTCGGCTTTTTCCGGGAGAATGCCGTCCTTTTTCATGTCTGCCCACTCCGAGGAATCGGGAAGCGGCTCCCGCCCCATGATGACCAGTTTTCTGCACCCGCGTGAAACGGCATGCTCCGCCGCAATTGCGCCGATCCCGCGCGATCCGCCCGTTATTAACAGCACATCATCAGACGAATAGGAAAGCTCAGGCACCGCCGAAACATGCATACCCTGCTTCAGAAACGGCACATAACGGCGATTCAGCCTGTAGCAGCATTCACTGCCGCTTTTGGCCCGCGGCTGTAAAAATTCAGTTTCAATCTGTCTGCTTAATTCTTTTGTATGCTCAATCGCACAATCGCTATCTATCGTAAAAGAATGAATGTTGGTATACTCAGCACCCAGCATCCGGTACAGCCCCGCCGTTTTCGCCCCCTGCATCAGAGGTTTACTTTCCTTGAAAGGCTGGAGACGGTGTGTCACTTGGCTGAACACAGCGCCGCTATGACGGAATGATTCCAGAGCCTGCTGTAAAAAGGCAAGCTTTCCGTGTTCTATCTCTTCCCGCCGTTCATATTCCGCATCATATGCGGTTATGTCGATGACCCCGAGTATCTGTTTGTTTTTTAGAGACTCCCGCACTCTGCCGTAAAGGTTTCGCCCCGATGCGGCGGCGTAATAATCGGCGCCGTCTTTTGCCTGATGGATGATGCAGATCGTTTCAATATGGCCGTTTCCTTTAAATAGAGCATCGGCCAATCGGCTCGTCTTATCAGTTGCAAGTATCATTACTGTTCCTGATAATGCTTCAGACTCCGCCGGATCTTGCTGCTTCCAGTCTTTTTGAAGAATGATCTTTTGGTTTTCCGCCGGTTCGTCTGTCTGTTTCCGGATATCCGCAGGCACAGGCACCCAATACCGCTCCTTCGCGAACGGATATACAGGAAGGCTGACCCGTTTCGGCTTCTCTCCTTCGTATAACAGGCTCCAGTCAACGGCGGCTCCTTTTGCCCACTCAGTGAGCAATCTGGAATATTGCTTGTTTTTCAAAAGTTCGGCCATTCCCCTTGATGAAATATCATCTTGAGCACGTCCGCGGAAACACCCTTCAATTTCCGTTTTCCGTTCAAGCACATCCTTCAGTTTCGCTTGCAGGCCGCAAACGGATGTAACGATCAATGCCAGCCGTTCAGGCATCGCTTCTCTGCCAGCTTGAAGCGTGTAGGCCAGGTCTTTAAGGTTGACTTCTTTTTCCCGTAAAAAGCGGGCATACCGTTTGACATATTCCAATAGCCGTTCTTCATTTTTTGCCGAAAGCAGAAACAGAACCGGCTCGTCTTCCCGTATATTCACCGATTTCTTTTCAGCCTGCGGCGGCAGATATTCTTCTATGACAAAATGGGCATTGCTCCCGCTGGCGCCAAAAGAACTTAAACCCGCTCTTCTCGGCTGGTCAGGATATGACGGCCGTTCCCATTCTTCCAGCCGGTCCGCCACATAAAACGGCGTATCCGGAAATGGAATATGGGGATTCAGCGTGTCCGCGTGCAATGACGGAAAGATTTCTCCATGCTTCAGCTGCAAAAGCACCTTTGTTAATCCGGCGATTCCGGCGGCTCCTTCTAAATGGCCGATATTTGATTTGGCAGAGCCGATGGCGCAAAACCGCTTCTTGTTTGTCCATTTGCGGAAAGCGCGGCTCAGCCCTTCAATTTCAATCGGATCACCCAGAGACGTACCCGTTCCGTGAGCTTCAATATAACTCAATGTCTCCGGATCAATGCCGGCACTCTGAAAGGAATCTGTAATGACTTCCGCCTGTGATGCCGGATCAGGCACGGTCAAACCGGATGTTTTTCCGACATGGTTTAAAGCGGAGCCTTTTATGACGCCATATATCGGACAGCCCATCTTTTCCGCTTCTTGAACAGTTGTCAGCAACACCGCGCCGACGCCTTCTCCCGGCACATAGCCGTCACCGCCGTCGGCGAAGCTTTTGCAGACGCCTTCTGAAGACAGAAAACCGGCATTCGCCAAAAACGCATATTTATGCGGATGTGTGACCGCATTAACACCTCCGGCAATGGCGAATTCGCACTCCCCCCTTTTAATGCTTTCACATGCCAAATGTATGGATGTGAGCGAAGAAGAGCACATCGTATCAACAGCCATTGACGGCCCTGTAAAGTTCAGGCAGTGAGACACGATATTCGGAACGGAGGCAGGCGTCACACCCATAGACAGCGGTGTGCCCCGCTGTGTGATTTCAGCGCCGAACAGCTCATAATGGCTCCAAAACACACCTGCGAATACCCCGACGCGTTTTCTATTTTGTGAAGATGGCCCGCGCGCCGTTCTGTCCTGATAAAAACCGGCATCTTCACAAGCTTCCCAAGCCGTCTCTAAAAACAGCCGCGCCTGCGGGTCCATCATTTCAGCCTGGCGCGGAGTCAGATTGAAAACAGCGGATCAAAGCTGTCTATGCGATCTAAAAATCCTCCGTAACGGTAGAACTGATCTGCTTCATATGAGAAAGGATAACCTTTCCATCTGTCTTTCGGCATTGTTGTGATGCAGTCTTTACCTGAGCGCAGATTTTGGTAAAATTCATCGATGCTTCCCGCCTGCGGATATCTTCCCGCCAATCCGATTACCGCAATATCGTGCTCTTCTGTATGTCTCTCTTGTTTTCGGCTTCTTCTCTTGACAGCTGCATGGGATAATGAAGAGCGGTTCTTGTCTGCCATCGGAACCAATCGGGCCATGCTTTCAGTTACAGCAGGCTCCTTCCCGTATAAAATAACGGATTGCAGCTTGCCGAGACGCAGCATATATTCTAGTGAAGCCATCCCTTCCCCGGCCGGAAGCGGGCTGGTGCCGGTTTCATCATTCATGATCTCTTTCATCAAACTGTCAACCTGCATGCCCCCATCTTCCCAAAGCGGCCAGTTGATCGTCATAGAAGCCCCGGTCCGTTCGCCTTTTTCCGCTTTGCAATCGCGATATTTCATATATTCATCCATAAAAGCGTTCGCTGCGGCATAATCTGTCTGGCCCGCATTTCCGGTCAACGCCGAGAATGAGGAAAATGCGGCGAAAAATTCAAGCGGTTCATGCCGTGAAGCTTCGTCCGCATGAATCAGGCCGCTGATTTTCGGCAGGAACACCTGCTTCAAGTCAGAACTGTTTTTTTGGATGATAAATTGGTCTTTTAAAACACCGGCGCAATGAAAAATGCCCGTCAGCCGGCCGAAAGTTTCTGTAATCTGAGCAAATGCCCGCTCTGTTTCGGATTTGCTGCCGATGTCCGCTTGAACGTAAAGAACTTCTGCTCCCAATGCTTTCAGTCTGCTGATCTTCTCAGACTGTTCCGGCGAACGGCCGATGAGTGCGAGCTTCACCTTTTCTTTTTCTGCAAGGTGACGGGCTAGCAGAAATCCAAGACCGCCGAGGCCTCCTGTAATGACATATACGCCGTTTTGTTTCCAAGGAGACTGTGTCTGTCCGTCCGGTTTCTCAATACGTTCGAACACTCTGATCTGCCGCATATTGTCTTTATACCGAATGTCTGTGCAGCCTGCATGAGAGCAGTCTGCTTCTGTTCTAATGATTGCGGCCGTCTCACTTGGCAATCTCTCATTCTTGTCACAAAAGGTGATCACCTGAGTGCGAAGAGCCGGATTTTCCAGATGGGCCGTTTTCAGCATAGCCCCGAGAGCGGAAGAAAATGCCGCTCCATTCTCAACGGCGCATACAAGCTGAATCAATGTATGTTCTTTCGGATGGTCTGTCAGTTCCCGTTTGAGCATACGAAATATGCGCTCGGCATCTGCTTCAAACTGCTCATCTGCAACCTCATGCTCCCTTTTCAGTTCTATCACTTCCGCTTCCGGGCAATATGTGCCGAGTTCACCGATGAGACGGAGTCCTGCATCGGCAGCGATAATGAGATGACGGGTGTGTTTTTGCCCGTTCTGCACCGCCGTTTCCAGCGGATGATCTTTCCAGGCGGGTTCAAAAAACAGAACCTCATCAGGAGTGTCAGCGTCTGATGTATGCCGTTCTTCGGCCGAATCTTTCAGCACACAGCCCGCTTCATTGATAAGGTAATCCGCAAGGCGGCGGACAGATGAATATTCAAAAAGCAGTGTCGGATAAAACTGCTGCTGAAAAGTCTGCTCTAATATCTTTACAAGCTTCAGCAAATGCGCCGAGTCAAGCCCCATATCATAAAAGCCTTTCCGCACATCAATAGCCTGTGCCGGACGATTGATCAGCCTGGCGATTTCCGACTTTATGTAAGTCACCATGTTTTGTTCCGGCGTTTGCTGTTCAGACACGTCTTCTGCGGCCACAGGACTTTCGGGCTCTCCACGGCCGCTTCTGTTCTGCTGAGGCGGCTTCTCTTTGTCTATCAGATGGGTAATCATATTCGCTTGTCTGACCCTTTTTACTGTCAGTTTCTCACATTCGGCCAATACGTTCCCTGCCCTGTCGTAAATCGTGAAGTCGGCCGAATAAAAATCAGGTTCGCTATCTGATGCGCCGCTTTCAGTGCGGCTGTTTTTCGCAGAATAAGTGTAAATCGTTTTCGGAAACGGCTGATATATGCAAAAACGATTAATCATAAAAGGAATATAAGGTGTGTCATTCTGCTTTTGGGCCGACAATGCAAAGGAAGAGCCGGCAAGGGTGGACGCATCTAAAAAAGCCGGATGCGCCTTAAATTTCTCCCGGAATCCTTCAGCCAAATCACTCAGAGTGAGCTCCATTAATTCTTCTTTATCCTGAAGCTGATAAACAGCCCCTTCATTTTTCATAAACTCGCCATGCTCAATATGGCTTCTTCTTGCAATTCCGTAAATGTCATGCATGTCCCATTTTCGGCTTGCGTTTTTCATGAATGCTTCAATATTCAGTTCTTTTGCCCGGGGCGTGTCTTTTTGCAAATAAAGCTGACATTCCATATTCTCATCCCGTTTTCCGCCAAGCGGTGTGCCGTTTTTTGCTTTTTCACTTGTAATCTCAACTTTCCAGCTGTCACGCGCCGGCGTAAAGGTGACATACAGGTGTTTATCAAACTCTTCAGATGTTACAACAGGCTGCTTAAAAATAATCTGTCTTAATTCTATAGGCCTTTCACCGAGATACCCGGCGGCGAGCCGATACAGCATATCTATTAAAGTCACGCCCGGGAGGACGCGGATTTGATGAACGCGATGATCCCGGACGATATAATTCGTATGGCTGATTTTCTGCAGGAACGTTTTGACTTGATCGGTGGCAACTGCCAATCTATCACACCTCGCTTATTTCAAACATTGCTTCTGTGCCCGCCTCATTTTCTTCCGCTTCGGACAACTGTGCTTTTTTCAGGCCAATACCGCTGTTTTCGGTATACTGTCTGGCCGCCTTTCGGTTCCATGGTCGCTTTTCGTTCTTTCGGAATTCCTTCGTTGCTGACAATGATATGGGCGTTATTCCCGCCCAAACCGAACGCGCTGACCCCGGCCCTGAGTATCTCTTTTTTTCCGTCCCACCGCTTCAGCTCAAGCACAGGATAAAGCGGCGAATCATGAAATTGAAAGCGGGGGTTCGGTTTATGGCAATGCAAAGTCGGCGGCAGTTCTTCATTGGCAATCGCCAGCAAAACTTTGATGATTCCCGCCGCTCCCGCCGCACTCAGCAAGTGGCCGATATTGCTTTTGACGCTCCCTACACCGCAAAATTGTTTTTCATCGGAATAAGCAGACAAGACATTGGTTAATCCTTTTAATTCAATCGGGTCGCCGATCAAAGTACCGGTTCCGTGCGTCTCTACGTATGTCATGGTGTCCGGCTCGATTTCCGCTGATTGAACCGCCTGCTCAATCAAGTCCTGCTGCGCCCGGGGATTCGGCGTCGTCACCCCCATTGTGCTGCCGTCATTATTTATCGCAGAGCCGTCAATAACGCCGTATATTTTATCTTCGTCTTCTATCGCTTTTTCGAGCGGCTTCAGCATCAGCACACCGCAGCCCTCTCCGATTCCTGTTCCGTCCGCATCGGCATCGAAAGATTTTGAACGGCCATTTGGCGATAAGATTCTCGCCGCGCTCATTGTGAGAAAAGGTTTTTCATCAAGCAAAATGTCAACCCCGCCCGCAAAGGCCGCCTCCGCTTCTCCATTTTGAATAGCCTGCACGGCCAAATGAATTGCCGTAAGCGAACTGGAGCAGGCCGTATCTACGACCAGGTTGGGCCCTGTAAAGTTATAAATGTGCGCCATATGTGCGGTAATAAAATTTTGCCCCGCGCCAATAATCGCGTCTTTCTGCAAATATTGAAATTTCTGATGAAACGCACCTGCCCTTGCACCGGCAAAAACGCCGATACGGCGGTCCCAGAGATCCTCTTTTTGATAACCCGCATCGGCCAAAGCTTCCGCGCTCACTTCGAGCCACTGCCTTTGCAGCGGGTCTATCATCGGTGCCAGCGTTTCTGAAATATTAAAATACTCCGGGTCAAATTGATCAATATCGTGAATAAAACCGCCCCATTTACTGATGCTTTTTCCTTCTTGATATTCACCCGGCTGATAGTGTTCTCCGGCGTTCCATCTGTCCGGCGGAACTTCAGTGACGGCATCCATTCCGCTGCGGAGATTCTTCCAAAATTCTTTTATATCCCCCGCTTTCGGAAAATGACAGGCCATGCCGATGATCGCAACCTTTCCCCGTTTCCCGGGCCTATCTGCCGTTTTTTTGCTCTGTTTCGTCGTCTTCTGCAAAGGGACCTTCTCCGCGGGAACCGCTGCATCTGCCGAAAAAGCTTCCGGACAATGTGCGGCTAAATAATCCGCGAGCTGTTCTATGGTAGGGTGTTCCAGAAGGACAGTCGGATCAATTGAAACGGACGGCAGTTTTTGATCGATCTTTGTCAGCACTTGCGCCAGAAAGATAGAATCCATTCCGTATTCCTGAAAAGGCACATCGATATCCATATGCGTTTCATCGATACTCAGCTCTTTTGCCAAAAGCGTCTTCAGCCAAGATTGAATATCAATCCGGTTATGGACCCGTTTTTTTGTTTCAGGAGGTTTGGAAGCTGTTCTCATTCCTTTATGGGCGGCTGGCTTGGCGTTTGCCAGCGCTTTGATGTCCCAATCATATTTCACTTGTGCCGGCAGCACGACAGTTCCGGGTCTTTCTCTTAAAATGTAATCAAGCATCTTGAGACCTTCCGCGTCAGAGTGACGCAGCAATCCCGTTTGCTGATACATCCCGCTTTTTGTATCCCTGCTCATGCCCGTCTCATCCCATGCCGGCCATTGTATGCTCATGATGCCGCTCTCATTGTTTTCTGCAAAATAGTCCATACAAGAATTTGCCATCGCATAATCGCTCTGACCCGCCGCAAGAATCGGGACGGCTGCCGAGACAGATGAAAACAGGACGAAAAATGCCGGCGCATCATCCTTTACACTCTCATACAGACTGTGAAGGCCGTCTGCTTTCGGTGCGAGCACCCGCGCGATACTGTCTTTGGATTTGCGGAGAAAAGCAGGGTTTTCACGGTCCGTAATTCCCGCGCAATGCAGAATGCCTCCGATAGGTCCGAGCGTTGTGGTTACCTCTTTTATAAGCCGTCCGACGGCCTGCTTATCCGTCAGATCAACTGCTGAGACGCACACTTTTACGCCTTGTGATTCCAGCTTTCGGATAAGCTGTATTTTTTCCGAAACGACAGGGTCTGTTTGCTCAAGATCCCACTCGGTTTTCGGCGGAAGCTCCTTTCTGCCTGTCAGAAGCAGTTTCTTCACACCGTATGCGGAAACGAAATGCTTGGCGCATAAAGCGCCGAGTCCGCGCGTTCCTCCGGTTATCATCAGGACGGCGTCTTTTGGAAACACAGTCCGGTCTGTTTGCACGGCTTCTGGTTCAATCTGATCAGTCTGCCGAAGAACATAGCTGAAGCGCATGCCGTCCCTGTAGCAAACAGCAGATTCCGTTAAGTCTGATTCAATTTCTTGTTTAATAAAAGCGGCTGTCTGCTCCAGCGGCTCTTCAGGATCAATATCGGCGTGACAGGTGAGAATATGGCTGTATTCATGCCGCAGCATGCGATAAAGCCCCGCTTTTTCAATACCATGCATAGCGGCCGCCTTATTTTTGAAGGATTCAAGGCCTTTTGTAAGATAAAGCATTTTCATGTTTTCTTTTCCGCGGCCGTATTCAATCAGCTGCTGCAGCAATGCCACCCAGCTGATGTCCTGCCGCTTTTGCCGGGAGCCGCAGCCGGTGAAGTCAATAAACCCGGAATAGATGGCCACATTCGCATCCTGTAAGAAAGAGATGAGCTGATTTTCCTGCACAATGTCAGCATCATTCAGCTGTTTTTTCACCTCGGCGGCAAGGTCTTTTGTATCCTCGGAAACGATGAGCGCTATTTTGCTGAATGGCTCGGATGAAGACACTGCCTCGCAAGGCTCCCATGTTTTCTGCAATAATACTGTTTTTTGATTCGAAAGCGGCAGCTGCTCCCGTTTCGGCACCCAATAGCGGTCGGCTCTGAACGGATAGGAGGGCAGGCTGATGCGGCGCGGCTTACTGTCCGTATACAGCTGCTCCCAATCTGTGTCAAATCCGTTTGCCCAGAGCCGCAGCACTTTCTTGTATTTCTTTTTCTCAATCCAGGCGCTGACGAGGTCAGCAGCGTCTTCATCTTCTGAGAACATGGAGATCGTGTTATTCTCGCGTTTTTTGCGCCCGCTGATGATATCTTCGCTGTTTTTTCCCATCAGAAACGCGTTCAGTTTTTCAGTCAGTTCCTCTGCGGAGCCTGCAATGATTCCCAGCCTCGCTTCCATTGCGTCCCGTCCGGTCTGCAGTGTGTATGCAACATCTGCAAGATCGATATGGCGGGATGATCCGTTTTGGATAAAATCCCGAAGGAGACGCGCTCTTTCTTTCAGCCGCTCTTCATTTTTAGCCGAAAAAACAAAAAGAGATGACGCTTTCTCACGGGTTTCCGGCTGTTCCGTCTCACTTTTGCCCATGTATTCTTCAATAACGATATGCGCATTGACGCCTCCGAAACCGAATGAGCTTACACCCGCCCGGCGGGGCAGAACCCGGCCGTTTTCATCACGCAGCGCTTCCCACTCCTTTGTTTCTGTCACAATGTAAAACGGGCTGTCCTTCAATTTGATATGGGGATTGATGTTCTCGCAATGCAGACTTTTGGCGAGCGTCCGATGTTTCAGCTGCATCAATACTTTGATAACGCCCGCAATACCTGCTGCGAGCTCCAAATGTCCGATATTTGTCTTCACTGAGCCTATCCCGCAATATCCGCCCGGAGCCCCGTCTGTTTGGAAAGCTTTTTTCAATGCATTGATTTCAATCGGATCTCCGAGCGCCGTACCTGTTCCGTGCGCTTCTATATAAGTGATCGTTGACGGGTGAATACCGGCTTTTTGATAAGCGCTTTTCAGCACATCCGTCTGAGCCTGCGGATTCGGCGCGGTAAGTGACGCTGAGCGTCCGCCGTGATTTTCCGCTGTACTGCGGATGAGGCCGTAGATGTGATCCCTGTCATGCTCAGCCTCTGAAAGCTTTTTCAAGACAATCATGCCGGCACCCTCTCCTCTGACATAACCGTCAGCCTGATCAGAAAATGTTTTGCAGCGTCCGTCTTCACTGAGCATGCCTGCTTTTTGAAAACCGATATGGCCTTCAGGCGTGACGATCGTGTTGACGCCCCCTGCGACCGCCATATCACAATCTCCCGTTTCAATGGCTTTTACCGCGCGGTGAATGGCGACTAAAGAGCTTGAACAAGCGGTTTCTACCGGCTCGCTCGGCCCGTGGATATCAAGAAAATAACTCATCCGGTTCGGCCCGACGGACGGCACGATTCCGGTCATCGTATACCCCTCGACAGGAAGACCCGCCTTATTGATTAAGGTTTGATATCCGCTTCCCAATGTGCCGGTGAAAATGCCGGTTTTTGTTCCGGCAATCCGTTTTGCTGAGTACCCCGCGTCTTCAATGGCTTTCCACACATACATCATTAATAGGCGCTGCTGAGGATCCATCATTTCAGCTTCTTTCGGAGATATCCCGAAAAACAGCGGGTCAAACCCGGCGATTCCATCTATAAAACCGCCCCATTTAATTGACGTTTTATTTGCATCCGCTGCCGGATCGCCGTCATATTCGCGCCAATCCCAGCGATCCCGGGGAATTTCTGTGATGCAATGCTCTCCTTTTGATAAACGTGTCCAGAATTCATCTATGTCTTTCGCTTGCGGAAAAATACCGCTGATTCCGATAATGGCTATCGGTTCGGTTTTTTCTTCTGATTTTCCTTTTGCGGATACGGGCGTTTCCCGTTTGACATGAACGGCCGCCGGAGCTTCAGCTTTTCTTATTCCGGCTTTTGGAGCGGTTTTTAAACGCTCTCTTTCTAAGCCGCTGAATGCTTCTTTCCATTCAGATATCAAATGGCCGCTCAGTTTGCGCAATGTCGGAAATTCAAAGAAGATAGTCGGGCTGAGCTCAAGCTGATAAGACCGATTTAATAGATTTGTAAATTCAGTGAAGATGACCGAATCAAATCCGTATTCCGTCAGTTCGCTGTCAGCCTCAATATCTTTCATGCTTACCTTTAAAAGATCTGATACATGCCGCTTTAGTTTCTCTTGAACCCGATCTTTCAGATCTGTTGCATCTGTCTCTGCCGGAGCTTTTCCGGCGGCGCTTTGTTCTTCGCCCAGATCGAAAATATGGCTGCGAATCCGTTTCTCGTCGCCCTCTGCCACCATGACCTGGTGTTCTCCGGAGGCAAAAGCGGCGTACAGCGCCTGGATGCCTGAAGCCGATCGCATGGCTTTCATTCCGGTCTGTTCATACATCAGCCGTTCTGTCTCTTTGTCCACGCGCATACCGCCTTCTTCCCAAAGCGGCCAGTTGACGGACAGGGTCTGCCCGCTCCGATTGTTGTCCCGCACGAGCCTGTTTCGGCGGGCTGCATAAACATCCATAAATGCGTTGGCTGCCGCATAACCTG